>DATKEK010000227.1:0-38087 GCA_035512195.1 Burkholderiales bacterium | reverse complement strand
CATGCCCCGCGCGCTCCATGTTGAACAGCGACGCGGCGTGATCCGTGTCCGGGAACACATAAGACGTGGTGAAATAAATCGGCTGTGCGCGCGCGCCGAACTGCGGATCCGGCTGCTGTCCAGCGTGCAGGCTCAGCGTGTCGAACTGAAATGTCTTGGGTCCTGCCATCGATCGCCTCTTGCTCAGTTTGGAAACGGAACCACGGGGGACACGGAGGAAAAGCGCATAACAGCAAGGCGAACCACCAAGGGCACCAAGAACGCCAAGAAAAGCTTGAGAGAATTTTCCTGGTTTTTTTGGTGCTCTTGGTGCTCTTGGTGCCCTTGGTGGTCAGATGGCTTTGCTTTGACTTTCCTCCGTGTCCTCTGTGGTTCAGTCGCGATAGGTTCAGTAAAAGGCGCCGCGGGCGGCGATTGGCCAGATGGCTTCCACCTTGTCGCCTCGATAGCACACCAGCCAGTCGTAGAGATTTACCGTGGGGTCGCAGTGGCCGGGGATCAGGCGCAGCTTTTCGCCCAGCCCGAGTTCGACACCTGCGGCCAGCCGCAGAACGCCGTGTTCGTCCGAGGCGCCCTTGTATTCGATGCCGGGAACGGCAACCACCGGCAGACCGGAATCGACCGACAGTGCCTTCAGCCCGGCGTCGACCACCGCGCGATCCGCGGACGGCCGGCTCATCACCGTGGCCCACACGAAAAGGCTTTGCTCGAAGGCCTGCTGCGGTCTGCCGTCGTTGCCTAGATTGCGGTTGTAGTCGGCGTCCATGAAGATGTACGAGCCGGGCTGGATCTCGTTGTAGACGCCGCTGTACGCCTCGAAAAGATAGGTGCCGGTGCCAGCACCGGTGACGATGTCCGCCTTCAGTCCGTACTCGTGCAACAGTGCGAGCGTGGCGCGCACCTGCTGCACGGCCTTGTCGATCAGTACGCGCCGTTCGTCGGTCGTGCGCACATGCTGCGCGGCGCCCTGGTAGGCGTGCAGCCCGGCGAAATTCAGGTGTTCGCAACCCGCGATGCGACTGGCGAGCGCCAGTGCCGGCTGACCCGGTTCGACACCGCAGCGTCGGGCGCCGACATCGATCTCGACCAGCACCTCCAGTTTCACACCGGCCTTGCCTGCCGCGGCATCGAGTGCGTCCACGTTGGCGGCGTCGTCCGCGCACACGCTGACCTGGGCGCGGCGCGCCAGTTCGACCAGTCGGGCGATCTTGGTCGCGCCGACGACTTCGTTGCTGATCATGACGTTGCCGACACCGCCGTCGACCATCGCCTCGGCTTCGGAAACTTTCTGGCAGCACACGCCGACGGCCCCGTGGGCAAGCTGTCGCAATGCGATCTCCGGGCACTTATGGGATTTCGAGTGGGGCCGCACGTGCACGCCGGTGCCGCGCAGGGACTCGTCCATGCGCTCGAGATTGCGCTCGAACGCGTCGAGATCGAGCAACAGGGCAGGCGTGTCCACGTCCTGCAGGGCAATGCCGGGCTTTGCCGGGGGCGGAAGTATAGGCATGGTTCGAAATTATTCCTCGCGGCCGCGAAGGCAATCGCCACGGAGTGCGCGGCCCGCACCCTCGATGCTCCAGTTGTTGCCGTAGCGCCCGTACACCAGGTCGACGACCACCGTAAGATTGCGCTTTTCCACGGGATCGCCGTACTCGCGCTCCTCGAGGCGGGCGAGCGCTTCCTCCTTGGGCACATCGGCCTTGCGCCAGCCCATCGACTCGGATGCGAACTGGGCGATGTCTTCGCAGGTCATGGTACCGAGCGGGTAGGGCGCTGCAAGGGCGGAAGCGCCGAGCAGAAACAGCGCGGCGGCGGCAAGACTTCTCATGGGCAGGTCCTTCGGATCGGAAACGGTGTCGGTTACAGCCGCAAGCAGCCGCGCGAGCGGGAATTGTAAGTTCCCCGCCCGCTGATTGCCATCCGCATCGGCTCGGCGAGCCCTCAAGGCTGCAAGCGGTTGACGATTCACTGACCTCGCGAGTTCGCGCTAAAAACCCGCCCTCGAGGCGGGTTTTTTTTGCCTTGCGCACGCTGCGCTGCCCCGGCACACTCAGTTTGCGGCCTGTGCCGGGGAACGCGTGCCGCGAGCAAGGAGGTCACTCGATGATCGGATTGCGACTGTCCGTCCCCGCGCTTGTGTTGGCTGCGGGTCTTGTGCTGCCGATGACCGCGGGCGCCGCGGAGTGGGGCTGGGCGCCGAAGCAATGGAATCCGCTGGCGCGCGCGGACGCCGTCAAGCAGTTGAGCAGCCCGCATTTCCAGGAGCGCCGCCGCGCGCTCGGCCGGCTGGCGGAAGTCGGTACTCCCGAAGATGTGCCACTGATGCTGCAGCGGCTGTGGGACGAAAACGCCATGGTCCGCGGCATGGCGGAACAGGCGATCTGGGGCCTGTGGCTGCGCGTCGACGATCCGGTGCTTACGCCGGTGTTCCAGACCGGAATCTATCACGTCATGGAGCGCAAGCTGGACGATGCGATCGAGAAGTTCAACCTGGTGATTCTGCTGAAACCGATGTTTGCCGAGGCCTGGAACAAGCGCGGCGACGCGTATCTGCACAAGGGCGACTATGACCGCGCGCTCGCAGATTATCTGCACGCGCTGGAACTCAACCCATACCACTTCGGCGTCATGGAAAGCTGCGGCGAGATCTGGCTCGAACGCCGCGATGCGCGCAAGGCAGCCGAATATTTCCGCCGCGCACTGGAAATCAACCCGAACCTGTGGAATGTCGCACTGATCCTGCGGGAACTCGAACAGCTGCTGGAGAAGGATCGAATCTGATATTTATGGTGATACGCCTTACCTGCCTCCAGCCCCTCAGGATGGGAACCGGGCTACTTCTTCTTTGACGGCAGTTCGATGCCCGAAAGTTGCTGGTAGACCTTGATCACTGCGGAGTCGTCTTCCCCGCTCAGCCCCGCGCCGGCGGCGGCAAGGTAGAGCTGGTGCGCGGCAGCAGTCAGCGGTAGCGGAAAGGTCATCTTCTTCGCGGAGTCGAGCACGATGCCGAGATCCTTGACGAAAATGCTGACCGCGGAAAGCGGCGTGTAGTCGCCTTGCAGAATGTGCGGCACGCGGTTCTGGAACATCCAGGACGAACCCGCGCTGTTGCTGATCACTTCGTACAGAACTTCCGGGTCGGCGCCTGCGCGAATGCCGAGCGCCATCGCTTCGCACGCCGAGGCAATATGTACGCCGGCCAGCAACTGGTTGATCATCTTCACCTTGGAGCCCATGCCGGCGGTGTCGCCGAGGCGATAGACCTTGGCCGCGATCGCATCGAGCACATCGGCAGCCCTGGCGAATGCATCCGGATTACCGGAGGCCATGATCGAAAGCTCGCCCTTGGCTGCCCGCGCCGCGCCGCCTGACACCGGGGCGTCGATCATCAGGATCCCCTTGCTGGACAGCCTTTCATCGAGATCGGCAGCGAATTCCGGCGCCACCGTCGCGCTGGCGATCACCACGCTGCCTTGCTTGAGGTTGGCTGCCGCGCCATCCTTGCCGAACAGCACGGTGCTGGTCTGCTCGGCATTCACCACCAGCACGATGACAACATCGACCGCGGCGGCCAGTTCCGCCGGGCTGGTGTGAGCATGCCCACCCTCGCTGGCGAATGCCGCCAGCACGTCCGGGCGTACGTCGCATGCGTGCGTCTCAAAACCTTTCGTCAGCAGGGTGCGCGCCACACCCAGTCCCATCGATCCCAGGCCGATGACGCCGGCTGTGGTCTTGTTCTTTCGTGCCATGATCTTCCGTCTCCCCCAGGGGAAAGCGCTTCAGGGTATTTTGCCGAGGAACATCCGCGCCGCTAGACTGCACAAAAGACTCTGGAAAGCCGATGCGAATGTTGAAGGTTCTGCTGGCCGTGGGCGCGGTATTGCTTGCCGGCTGTTACGGCAACCCACATTATAGTCCGGTGAAAAAACATCACACACGCGACGGATTCCGCAACAACTATGCGCATCCGCCGAAGGGCAGCTTCTGGAAATGGCAATGGGACCGCTGGGTCAAGGGCGTGCCGGCGAATCCGAAGGAAGGCTATGGATTCGAGCTGGTCGTGCCGGATACGGACTTTCTGCGTAACAACCGGAGCGAACCGACACTGACCTGGATCGGCCATGCGACTTTCCTGCTGCAAGTCGGCGGCGTGAACATCCTGACCGATCCGCATTGCACCAGGCGGGCATCCCCGCTGACGTTTGCCGGGCCGAAACGGCATGTGCCGCCAGCTCTCGGTCTGGATCAACTGCCGCACATCGACGTGGTGGTGGTATCGCACAGCCATTACGATCACCTCGATCTGGGCACTCTGCGAGGGCTTGCCGCCCAGCCCGGAGGGGCGCCCGTGATCATGGCGGGTCTCGGGTTGAAGGATTATTTTGCGAACAAGGGCATCGAAACTGCAGTCGAACTCGACTGGTGGGACACACACCGCCACGCCGGTATCGATCTGCACTTTGTGCCGGTTCAGCACTGGAGCGCACGCACGCCGTGGGACACGAACCGCACGCTCTGGGGAGGTTGGGTAATCGAACATGCTAACCATCGCTTTTTCTTCGGCGGGGACTTTGGGTACTCGCGCGATCTTGCCGACATCGGCGAGCGCTTCGGCCGCATCGATCTGGCGATGTTGCCGATCGGAGCCTATGAGCCGCGCTGGTTCATGGCGGTCATGCACGTCAATCCGGAAGAAGCCGTGCAGGCGCATTTCGACCTGAATGCGCGGCGCTCGGCGGGCATGCACTGGGGCACGTTCCGGCTGACCGACGAGCGGCTGGACGAGCCGCCGCAGCGGCTTGCCGCGGCGCGCGCAGAGGCAGGACTTTCGGAGGAGCAGTTCTTTCTGATGAAGCACGGCGAGACACGGGATCTTGCCGGGATGCTCGCGGCCGATGACGAACACACCGCACAGCGCCGTGCCGTCGCGCGATAGGGCGCGCACCGAACCGGATTACGCGCAACTCGCGCCCCGGATCAAGTCGTGGGCGCCCGACTTCGGATTCGATCAGATCGGTATTGCCGGCTGCGAACCGGGAGAAGCCGAGGCGCGCCTGATGCAGTGGCTCGACCGCGGCTGGCACGGCGAGATGGATTACATGGCAGCGCACGGCACCCGCCGCACGCGTCCAGCCGAGCTGGTGCCGGGAACGGTGCGGGTGATCAGCGCGCGCATGAATTACTTTCCGTCCGACGCGCGCGATGCGGAGGCCGTGCTGGCCGATTCCAGCCGTGGGTATGTCGCGCGGTACGCGCTTGGGCGGGATTATCACAAGGTGTTTCGCGCACGGTTGCAGGCGCTTGCCGATCGCATCGAGTCCGAGATCGGGCCGTTCGGCTATCGCGTGTTTACCGACAGCGCGCCGGTGATGGAAGTGGAGCTTGCTTCCAGGGCGGGGCTGGGCTGGCGCGGCAAGCACACGCTACTTCTGCGCCGGGACGCAGGCTCCTGGTTCTTTCTCGGCGAGATCTACACCGACCTGCCGTTGCCGGAAGATCTTCCGGAATCGGAACATTGTGGTTCATGCACGAAATGCATCGACGTTTGCCCCACCGGCGCGATCGTCGCGCCGTATCAGCTCGACGCCAGAAAATGCGTTTCCTATCTCACCATCGAGCACAAGGGCGCCATCCCCGAGCCCTTGCGTCCGCTGATGGGCAACCGCATTTACGGATGCGACGATTGCCAGCTTGTGTGCCCCTGGAACCGTTTCGCGAAGACCGCAACTGTTCCCGACTTCGGCGTGCGCAACGGTCTGGATGGCGAAAGCCTCGTGGAGCTACTCGCATGGAGCGGCGAAGTGTTCGACAAGCGGATGCGGGGCAGTGCAATCCGGCGCATCGGTTACGAACGCTGGTCGCGGAACATTGCGGTGGCGCTGGGAAACGCGCCGACCACGGCAGCGATTGTTGCCGCGCTGCGGGCACGTCGCGACGATCCGTCCGACCTGGTGCGCGAGCATGTGCGCTGGGCGCTCGCGCGGCACGGCGATGACGGAGGGAGTAGATGAGAGGATCACCGCAAAGCCGCGAACACCGCAAAGAAGAAACCTGGGGATTGCCTGGTTCTTCTTCGTGTCTTCGCGCCTTTGGTGCCGGCATCACGTTGGCTTCGCAAACGTGAGCCCGCTCCTCAACAAGCCGCGATGCGGCGTGCTGTGTGTTTCGCACTGCTGGTTATATCTCGGTGCCCTCGGCGCCTTTGCGGTGAAAGGGATGCGGTTTCCATGCAACGCTGGCTGATCCTGATCGGAATCGTGATTCTCGCCATCGGGCTGCTCTGGTCCTGGCTGGCGAAGCTCGGGCTAGGCCGCCTGCCTGGTGACATCCGCATCGAACGCGAGGGCTTCAGTTTCTATTTTCCGCTGATGACCGGCCTGATCGTCTCGGCGGTAGTCTCCATCGTGATCTGGCTGTTCCGGAGATGACATCCGCGCGTATGCCGATGCTAGAATCGGTGCACCATCTAACCAAGGAGGCAACGATGAAGCGCTTGATGCAGTTGCTGTTGCTCGCCTCGTTTGCCGCGTCGGCCCAGATTGCCGTTGCGCAAAAGCCGGAGGATGCGATCAAGTACCGGCAGGGCGTGTTCTCGGTCATCGGCTGGAACTTCGGGTCGATGGCGGCGATGGTGAAAGGCGAAAAGGAATGGGACCAGCAACTCTTTGCGCGCAACGCGGAGATCGTTGCGTTCATGAGCAAACTGCCGGCCGAGGGTTTCATCCCGGGCTCGGATCGCGGCAATACCAAGGCCAAACCCGAGATCTGGCAGAACATGAGCGACTTCAATCGCAAACTGGAAGCAATGCAGGCGGAAGTTGCGAAACTCGCGGAAGTGGCGAGAGGGAGCGACGCGCGGGCGATGCGTGCGCAGGTGGGCGAGGCGGGCAAGGCCTGTAAGGCCTGTCACGACGATTACCGGGCAAAGTAGCGCGAGCCGTCCCAGGTTGTCACATGAATCACCGGGAAGCCGCGCGCAAGCGCGGCTTCTTCGTTCCGGCGGCTTTTTTTGCGGCGATTATCAACAAGGATCAAATATGTCTGACGATCTGCAATCCAGCCGGACTACCCTGGACCGGTATCCTGTCCGTGGCAAGTACGATTTCGCGTCTATCGCGAAGATTCTGGACGAGGGTTTCTACTGCCATGTCGGTTTCGCCATGAACGGGCAGCCGTACGTGATCCCCACAGGCTACGGCAGGCGAGGCCGTACGATTTATTTCCACGGATCTGCAGTCAGCCGGATGCTCAAGGAAACAGGCGCCGGCATTCCGGTGTGTATCACGGTAACGCTGGTCGACGGCCTGGTGCTGGCGCGCTCGGCGTTCAATTCATCGATGAACTACCGTTCGGTCGTCATGCTTGGAACCGCGGAGCCGGTTCCCGTCGAGCGCAAGCTGGAGGCGCTGAAAGTCATTTCCGATCACATCCTGCCCGGAAGATGGGATTCGCTGCGGCCGGTCAAACAGTCGGAACTGGATGAAACCTTAGTGCTTTCTTTCGAGATCGTCGAGGCGTCGGCGAAACTGCGCGAAGGCCCACCGCACGACGACGAGGAAGACTATGCGCTGCCGATCTGGGCCGGCACCCTCGACTTCGGCCCGCTGCGCACGCACATCACCTCCGACCCGCGCCTGCCCACAGGCCTGCCCGCTCCGGAGCACGTCACCCTCTATAAGCGCCCTGGTTCGCAGAGCTGATAACCACAAAGGCACGAAGGCACCAAGAAAACCGACCTGAAAATCCTGACGCGAAGGCCATAAAGGCGCGCAGAGTCCACAGAGAAACCCTGACAGGGTTTCTTCCTTTCACTTCGTGCCTTGGTGTCTTTGTGGTGAATTGTCGGTCTGCCCAAGGCGACCGGTGGTCAGATATTCACGACCCCGTAAACCGCGGCGCCCGACGCGGCGAGCAGGGCGATCGCGCGCCAGATGCCCGGCTGCCCTGCGTCTCCGGGTGGAGGCGCGATCCGCTTGTAGCCGCTGAACATCGGTCCGATCAGGTTCTCGCGCTTGAACATCAGATAGAACAGCACGGCGGCAATATGAATCGCGATCAGCGTGAACAGCACGATCGCGTTCGTATCGTGGATCTTCGTCAGCAGGCTGACGGTGTCGCCCGAAACATGCCTGGCGAGCGGGCCGCGCATCAGGATGTCGTCGTCGGCGAACAGGCCGCTGATGGTCTGCACCAGCAGGCTCGCCAGCATCAGCATTACCGACCAGCCGCCGAGGGGATTATGGCCGGCGTAGCGCTGGGGCTTGCCGCGCAGGAGCCCGCATGCGTAAGCGGCGACCGCTTTCGGCCCGTACAGGAAGCTGGAAAAACGCGCGTGCCTGCTGCCGAACAATCCCCACGCGATGCGGAACACAACCAAGGTGAGGATCGCGTAGCCGCCGAGCGCGTGATATTCCATCGCCAGGCCGCCGATGCTGACCGTGACGACCTGGCAGACGACCAGCGCTACCAGCAGCCAATGGAACAGGCGCACCGGCAGGTCCCAGACCCTGGTCTTGTCCGGGGGCGTCACCGTTCAGGCTTCCAGCTTGTCGGCGAGATCGAGAAAGTCAGTTGCGTTGAAGTCGAACGATGGCTCGGGCGACAGATCGTTCTTCGATGAACGTCCGAACTCGCGGGGACGCGTGACAAAGGCTGTGTGCAGCCCCGCATTCTTCGCCGCGTGCAGGTCGTCCTTGTGCGCGGCGACCAGCATGACCTCGTCCGGCCTGATCCCCAGCAGTTCGGCAGCGCCGAGGTAGGCCTCGCGGTCCGGCTTGTAATGGTGGAACAGCTCGGCAGAGATGACGCAGTCCCACGGCAGGCCGGCGTGCTTCGCCATGTTGGTGAGCAGCGCGACGTTGCCATTGGACAGGGTCGAGATCACGAAGCGTTTCTTCAGCCGCTTGAGACCCCGTACCGAATCCGGCCACGGCTTCAGCCGGTGCCAGGCGCGATTCAGGTGCTGGACCTCGGTTTCAGAAAGCGCCTGCAGATGAAACTTCCGCACCAGGTCGTCGAGGATCAGCCGGTGCAGCCGGTCGATGTTCATCCATGGTAACTCGCCCCGGCGGACGCGGTCCATTGCCGGCTTGTAGCCCGCGCGCCATGCGTCTGCGAAGCGTTGCGGGTTGATGCGAATGCCCTTGGCGCGCGCCAGTTCGCGGACTTCGCGCGCGATGCTCGAGCGCCAGTCCACCACCGTGCCGAACACGTCGAACACCAGGGCCTTGACCTTTTGGGATGAGGTTTGAGTATCCATGCGGCGGATTATAGGCAGGTCGCTGAGTACCTGCAGAAACCCGACAACGAAGCTTCGGATATTCGCGTCACCTGGTCCGGCCGCAAAGGCGGGTCGCAATGTTCGGGCGGGCATTCATGTCCCGCCTTCGGCGGGGCAAAGCGGAGGAATGCCTGGCCTCGATGCCTGGAACGGACGGTCGCAGGGCGCGGCATAACGAACCCAGCCCGAATGGTCACTGTATGCACACGAAAGGGCGCCGGGAAAATTTCCCGAAGGAGTTCGGGAAATTTTGTCTGTAAATTTTTGTTACAAGGCAGTTACAGTGAGATTTGTAGCGTTTGGCTACATGCGTCCGGCATGCCGCGTCCGCATATTGCCGGGGAACATAAAAGAATTACTTGAAGGAGAGAGAAAAGTGCGGTTCATACCCCGACCACGACAACTACTCGCGCTGTTTCTGGTGATACCGGGGCTGGTGCTTGCGCAGCAATCGTCCGATTCGCAGGGCATCGTTACCGAATCAGTGGTCGTGCGAGGAATACTTCCCGAGAACCTCGAGTCGCTGCCGGGGTCCTCGGCGGTGCTGACCGACGAGGCGATCGAAGAGCGCAAGCCGTTTTCCGTGATCGAGACCATGCGTGAAGTTCCGGGCATACACGTGGTCCCGGAAGATGCCTTCGGCACCCACCTGAACATCGGGCTTCGCGGCCTCAACCCGCGGCGCAGTTCGCGCACGCTGCTCATGGAGGACGGCGCACCGACCATATTCTTTGCGCCTTACGGCGATCCGTCGGCGCACTACTCGACGCCGCTCGATCGTGTCGAGCGGATCGAGTTCCTGAAGGGCTCCGGCCAGATCCTCTACGGGCCGCAGACCATGGGCGGCATGATCAACTTTGTCACGCGACCGGTGCCGGACGACGGCGTCGCCGGCAACGTGAAACTCGAGGGCGGCAACAACAGCTACCGCGGCGCTTACGCCAACTTCGGCACCGGCGGCGAGTGGGGCGGGGTTATGCTCGACGTGCTGAAGAAGCAGGGCGACGGTACGCGCAGCAACCATGAATTCGACATCCAGGAAGCCACACTCAAGGGGCTGTTCAACCTGAGCGACACGCAGCGGCTGATCGCGAAAGGCAGCTTCTTCGAGGAGGACTCGCTGATCTCGGAGACCGGTCTGACCGCGGCTGAATACGCGATCGATCCATACAGCACGCCTGGAAATCCTGCGGAAAATTATCGGATGTACCGCAGAACAGGGCAGCTGATACACGAACTCGATCTCAGCGACCAGGCCAAGCTGTCCACCCAGATGTATTACACGAACGTCTGGCGACAGTCGAAGCGCGCCCGCGAATTCGAGCTGGAGAACAACGAGACCGCACTCGAAGACGACGAGTTCGCAATCCGTCCGCGCATGTATCAAACTTACGGCATCGAGCCGAAGCTGGAGCTGATGCACAACCTGTTCGGGCTGCAGAGCGACGCGGTGTTCGGCGTGCGCTACCACGAGGAAGAAATCGATCGCAACAAGTACGAACTGGACGGCTCGCTGCAGGGCGCGCCGATCTTCGACGAACGGCTGACAATCGATGTCAAGGCACTCGCATACTACGCGCAGAACACCTTCTATGCCGGCGACTGGACGTTCACGCCGGGCTTGCGCGTGGAAGACGTCGAGTACGACAAGGTGCTGTGGGAAACCGACCCGAATACGCCGGTGGATACGCAGACGTCCTCGGAGACCACCGTCCTGCCGGGATTCGGCCTGACATGGAACGGGCTGCGCGATACGACGTTGTTCGCAGGCATTCACAAGGGCTTCGCGCCGCCGCGTCCCGATCGCGACGTGGACGAAGGCCAGATCTTCGAAACTAGCCCCGAAATCTCGGTCACGACCGAGGTGGGCGTGCGCACGCGTGCGTTCAAGGGCGTCAACATGGAGGCCACGTTCTTCAACATGGATATCCGCGACCTGGTGGTGCAGGTCAACGACGTGTTCCGTAACGCCGGGGAAGCCCAGCACACCGGATTCGAGATCGGCAGCCGCATCGATTTCGGCACCATCTTCGACCGTTCCGACAACGTATTCGTGACCCTGAGCTATACCAACCTGTTCAAGGCGGAATTCAAGAACAGCGGTGTGCTTGGCGGCGAAGGCGAGGACGGTTACGGCACCTATGCGAAGGGCAACCGCCTGCCGTATGCGCCCAAGCACCTGCTGTCCGCTTCGCTCGGGTACGAGCACCCGACCGGATTCACGGCGAGACTCGGGATGAACTACGTCAGCGAGCAGTTCGCCAACACCGAGAACTTTCGCAACGAGACCGACTGTCCGGCGGGTGTGACGTGTACCGATGCCGGCCTGTTCGGCACCGTCCCGGCGGTGACGCTGTTCAACGCGTCGATCAACTATGCGCCGAGGGGCTCGAAGGCCAGCTACTTCGTGTTCGCGGAGAACCTGTTCGACAAGAAATATTTCAACGCCCGCACAAACGGAATTCAGACGGGACGCCCGCTGCAGGTCGTGGGCGGTGTGAACTACGCCTTCTAGTCGAGGAGCTGTTGATCGTGTAGCGGTCAGAACGGGGAGCGTCGAGCTCCCCGTTCTCTATTTCGCGCGCGGGATATGCACACACCCCGGTTCGTGGGGAATCGCGTATCAGGCAACGTCTCGACAGGATGTCGAAAGGTCCGCCGGCCATTTGCGTTTGCGACGGAAACCATGCTCGCGAAGGTGCCGGAGCAGGGCTTTCACGCCCAGCGCGAGGCAACAGACGACCGATAACAGGTAGGCGAACACGAGCGGCAGCACAAGCAACAGAAAGGCCGTCAGGATCACTGAGGACAAGTCGGCGCCGCCCATGGGGAAGTTTGTACCATCGGGAATCGAACGGCGTTAGCGTATCCATGCGTACAGCCAGGGCGTTACGGCGGAACTCCTGGTATCGTTCCGGGCGAATTCCCGGCGAATGCCGTGCATGTCGACTCGCAGTGCATGTGAAATCAATGGCTCCGCACCCGGGTATGGGAAAATCTCCCTTGTTGCCCTCCGGCGCCTGGGATATACAGGCTGACATGCTTGTTCACGATGGCGCCCGGCCTCTCCCATCTTGTGCCGGACTTCTTATGACTTCAGTCACACAACGTTTCGATCTCCCCAGCGTGAACGCACTGAAACCCTCGGTCCGCCAGGATCTGGCTGTGGTCGCGCTGGTGACGCTGGTGACCTTTCTGGTTTCCAGCATTATGGAACTGAACGAACTGCTGGAATCCTGGACCCAGCCCTACGAGGCGTATCAGCTCGACGAATTGCCCGTCACGTTTCTGGCGATGGCAGTTGCGCTTGCATGGTTTTCCTGGAGACGATCGCGGCAGGCTGTTGAGCAGCTGGACTTGCGGTTGCGCGCGCAGGAAGCGCTGATCCGTCGTGAAGAGCAATATCGGTCCTTGTTCATGGAAGATCTTTCCGGGAACCTGCTTGCGGGGAAGGAAGGCGACATCCGTCTGGCGAACCCGTCCGCCGCGCATATCCTTGGGTTGTCGGACTCGTCGGAGCTGATTGGGCTTCGATTCGGCGATTTCTACGCTGATCCCGCGCTCTGGTCCGAACACTGCAAAGCGCTGCTACGCGGCGAAATGATCGATCTGCCGATGCTCGAGTTGCGCCGCAAGGACGGTCACGTCATCCAGACTGTGGCAAAGCTCTGCGCGGTCGCGGGCAGCGACAATCTGCAGGAGCTCCACTTCTATGTCACCGATATCAGCGAGTTCACGCGCATGCAGCGTGAGCTGGCGGATGCGCTCGGCGACAATCGCCTGCTGTCGCAACGCTACATGCAGGTGCAGGAGGAAGAACGCCGCTATCTCGCGCGCGAACTCCATGACGAGCTCGGGCAGAGCCTGAATGCGATCAAGGTGGATGCAGTGACGATTCGCGACCAGGTGCGCGATCGTCCGGAGCTTCAGCGCAGCGCGCAGGCGATCATCGATGTCTCGAGCCAGGTGTACGGTGTCGTGCGCAATCTGCTGCAGCGGCTGCGTCCGGTGGCACTGGACGAACTCGGGCTTGCCTCTGCGGTTCAGTACTCCGTGGAACAGTGGCAGCGTCGCCACCCCGCGGTACGCTGCGAGTTCGTTTCAGACGACGAGATGGAGGGGCTGCCGGAAGCGGTGAACATCACCATCTATCGTCTGGTGCAGGAGTGCATGACCAACATAGCCAGGCATGCGCAGGCGCAGAGGGTTGGCATCCGCGTGGAACGGGCGCGGGCTTCCGGCGAGCGGGCGGTGTTGGTTCAGGTCGAGGACGACGGCCTGGGCTTTGACTTGGCGACCAAGCGTAAGGGGTTGGGGCTTGTGGGCCTGCGCGAGCGCGTCGAACTGCTCGGCGGCCGGTTCGAGCTGCGATCCGAAGCCGGCAAGGGAACGCAGGTACGAGCAACAATACCGGTTGGAGAGATCGAATGACGGAGAGCAAGCTGAAGAATGCGTTGAAGGTGGTGCTGGTGGACGACCACGCGGTGGTGCGGGAAGGATACCGCCGCCTGCTGGAACGCACTGACGATATCGTGGTGGTGGCCGAGGCCTCCAGCGGCGAGGAGGCGTACAAGGTCATCTGCGAAGTGAATCCGGATGTCGCGGTCCTGGATATCAATCTTCCCGGGATCGGCGGAATCGACGTGGTACGCCGGGTTATCGCGCGCATGCCGGAGCAGAAGATTCTCATGTTCAGCATGCACGAGGACACCGTTTTCTCTTCGCGGGCCCTGCAGGCAGGCGCACGCGGCTATGTGACCAAGTCCAGCGCGCCCGAGGTGCTGATCGAGGCGGTGCGGCTGGTGGCGGCGGGCAAGCTCTTCATCAGCCACGAAATGGCGCAGGAGCTGGCGGTGCAGATGCTGCCGGGCCGCGAGAATCCGATTGACGCACTCTCGGCGCGCGAGTTCGAGGTGTTCAGGCTGCTGGTGGCAGGCCATTCGCTGCGGGACATCTCAAAGGTGCTTTGCCTGAGCTACAAGACGGTCGCCAACTACCAGTCGAGCATCAAGCAGAAACTCGACGTCACCAACACGGCGCAGGTGGTTCGCATTGCGCTGAGCCACGGCTTTCTTACCAATGTGGCGGAAGGCGAGGAAGCGCACGCGAGAAAAGACTGACCATTGTCGAACGGGAGACTTTCCGGGATTGATCGGGCGCACTTCCCTGTTGCAGACCTTGGAGCCAAAAGTACCATCCGTTCAGTTCTGTCGCTGTACGGGTGGAACCTCCCGAATGAACTTGGCGGGCCGGAATTTTCCGGCCCGCATTTTTTGTCTGTATAGTTTTCGGCATGCGGACAATCCATGTCGGGAACGTGCAATGACCGGAACAGCGGGTTTCATCGGGCTAGGGCTGATGGGCGGACCGATGGAAGGCCGCGGCGAGGACGACTGGACTGCCTTTACGGTCGCCGCCTTGGAAGATGCCGGGTTGTCGCAGGCAAAGACTGGCTGAGCGGCGCGAAAACAGACATGAATCTCGACGAATTCAAAAGTACGATCACCCGCGGCGAGCAGCCCGCGCCGCTGGTGCCGCCGCTGCGGGCGCTGTGGCACGAAGCGCGCGGCGAATGGCAGCGTGCGCACGAAATCGTGCAGGACGAGACCGATACGCCGTCCGCGTGGGTGCATGCCTATCTGCACCGCAAGGAAGGCGACCTGAGCAACGCCGCGTACTGGTATCGGCGTGCGAAGCGCCCAATGCCGTCGGCGACTCTCGATGAGGAATGGGAAATCCTGGCAGCCACGTTTCTGCTGGGCGAAGACGACGACTGATCCGCTGCGCCCCAGGAATGCTCAACGCGGAGGACGCAGAGGACGCGGAGGAAACCGGATATCGGTTGCAAGACCGCATTCAGACTTTGTGTCTTCGTGCCTTCGTGTTTCGCTTTCACGAATTTCCCCTGTGACCTCCGCGTTGAGCGCTTCCTTTCAGGGTTTGCTCAGCCCCGCGAGGTCGCCGCCGTGACGTTCCCAGTTGCGGCCGTCGAATGCGCCCACTTGCAACGGCAGTTCGGGGTAGCCGTCGAGACAGCGCACGTTCACGCTGAACCCGTCCGGATTCGATCGCGGCACGTAGAACGACTTCACGCCGCAGGTCGAGCAGAACAGGTGCTGCGCCACGCCGGTGTTGAACGTGTAGCGGCTGAGCTGCGCTTCTCCCTGCTGCAGCCGGAACCGCGACTTCGGCACGATCAGGTGCAAAAACCCCGAGCGGATGCACATCGAGCAGTTGCACTCCAGAGCCTCGACCGGCTCCGGTGCGTCCACCTCGAACCGCACCGCCCCGCAGTGGCATCCGCCGGAGTAGGTCTTCATGATCAGCCCCAGTGAGAGTTCTGCGGGATTATGCAACAGCGCCCTGATCGTCAGTCCTGCATTTTGTAACCTCGCTGCCATATTGCCGTAACACGCCTGCCACGTACGGCGGATACCATACGGAACAACAATGAATTGGCAGAGAGACTTCAAGCGTCACCGAAAACAAGCGCCGGAACAGCATCACGTGGAGCATGTTTGAGCGAAGGCCGCGACCAGATCATGTTCAGAGCCGGATTCATCGCACCTGACATGGCGTCGAGCGGCGGCTCGATGCTGCCGATTCCGGAAGCTAACCCGAGCCCGAGCCCGCGGCCGCAGTCGGTGCGGTCGATCTTCCTGTCCGACATTCACCTCGGCACGCGCGCCTGCCAGGCCGATCAGCTTCTCGGATTTCTCCGCGCCTACGAATCGGAGCATCTGTTCCTGCTCGGCGACATCATCGATTTCTGGGGCATGAGCCGCGGCGTCTACTGGTCCTCCGCGCAGAACACCGTGATCCAGAAGATCCTCAAGCGCGCGCGGCACGGCGGAAAGGTGGTCTACGTGCCGGGCAATCACGACGAGGTCGCACGCGAACATGTCGGCACCTCGTTCGGCAACATCCGTGTGCTGCACGATTGCGTGCACGTCGGCGCAGACGGGACCCGGTACCTTCTGCTGCATGGCGACGAATTCGACCAGGTGACGCGGTACCACAAGTGGCTGGCGCTACTCGGCGACCGGGCCTATGCGTTCATGGTGCGGCTGAACGTGATGCTCTCGTGGTTCCGGCGCACCCTGGGCATTCCCGGCTACTGGTCGCTGGCCGGTTACGCGAAGCGCAAGGTGAAGAAGGCGCTTACCTTCATCTACGACTTCGAGGAATCCGTGGTGCGTCACGCCCGCGAGCGCCGGGTCGACGGCGTCATCTGTGGCCATATCCATGCCGCCACCATCCGCGAGATCGACGGCATGTGCTACGTGAACTGCGGCGATTGGGTCGACAGCTGCACTGCCATCGTCGAACACCACGACGGGCGACTTGAGCTGATCCGCTGGAGCAACGACACGAACGATCCGGTCGCAGCTATGCAAGCGGATGAGACTTCCACTTCTCAGTCAAGCCGCAAAACAGAACTGCAGTAGCGTCGGCTCGCGGCCCCGTCCGTCGGCCGGTTCCTCCCGGTCTCAAGTCCGCTTTGGTTTCGTCCGCAGCCTGATTGTCCGTCCCGGGTTTCCCGCCTGGTCCTCGTGACTCAGTCCTTGGTCTCGTCGGCACTGGTAGAATCGATTGCGTACGACAACCAATCCGCCCAAGGCCATCCAGAGCCCGGCACCCGAGGAGAATCGAGATCATGGCAAGCAAGCCCACCAGAAAAGACCCGTCCATGCTGCGTTCGCGCCAGTGGTTCAAGAACCCCGACAACCCGGACATGACGGCGCTATACATCGAGCGCTATATGAACTGGGGTCTCACGCGCGAGGAACTGCAGTCGGGCAAGCCGATCATCGGCATCGCGCAATCTGGTTCGGACCTTTCGCCGTGTAACCGCCATCATCTCGACCTGGCGCACCGCGTGCGGGAGGGCATCCGTGAAGCCGGCGGCATCGCCTTCGAGTTTCCGGTGCACCCGATCCAGGAAACGGGCAAGCGCCCGACCGCTTCGCTCGACCGCAACCTCTGTTACCTCGGGTTGGTGGAAACGCTCTATGGCTACTTTATCGACGGCGTGGTGCTGACCACCGGCTGCGACAAGACCACACCGGCGCAGATCATGGCGGCGGCGACGGTGGACATTCCGTCCATCGTGCTTTCCGGCGGACCGATGCTGAACGGCTGGTTCCGCGGCGAGCGTACCGGCTCCGGCACCATCGTTTGGAAGGCGCGCGAGCTGCTGGCGGCCGGCGAGATCAACCACGAACAGTTCATCGAGCTGGTCGCATCGTCCGCGCCTTCGCCCGGGCACTGCAACACCATGGGCACCGCCTCGACCATGAACTCGCTGGCCGAGGCACTCGGCATGTCGCTGCCCGGCTGTGCGGCGATCCCGGCGCCGCACCGCGAGCGCTCGGAGATGGCCTATCTCACCGGCAAGCGCATCGTCGAGATGGTGTGGGAGGATCTGCGCCCGTCGCAGGTTCTGTCACGCGAGGCTTTCGAAAACGCGATCGTGGTCAACTCTGCGATCGGCGGCTCGACCAATGCGCCGATCCATCTGAATGCGATCGCGCGCCATATCGGCGTGAAGCTGAGCAACGACGACTGGGAGAAAATCGGCTACGACATTCCACTGTTGGTGAACCTGCAGCCGGCGGGTGAATTCCTCGGCGAGGAGTATCACCGCGCGGGCGGCGTGCCGGCGGTGGTGAACGAACTGATCAAGGCTGGCAAGATCCGCAGGAGTGCACTGACAGTCAACGGCAAGACGCTGTACCAGAACTGCCGCAATACCCCGGTACAGGACCCGAGGGTAATCTGGCCGTACAAAAAGCCGATGAAGAAACAGGCCGGCTTCCTCAATCTCAGGGGCAACCTGTTCGACAGCGCAATCATGAAGACCGGCGTAATCTCGGACCACTTCAGAAAGCGCTATCTCTCGAACCCGAAGGACCCGAACGCATGGGAAGGCCGCGCAATCGTGTTCGAAGGGCCGGAGGATTACCACCACCGCATCGACAACCCGCGGCTCAAGATCGACGACGACTGCATGCTGTTCGTGCGCGGCGCCGGCCCGGTCGGTTACCCGGGTGCGGCGGAAGTGGTGAACATGCAGCCGCCCGGCAAGCTCATCAAGAAGGGGGTCACCGAGCTGCCGTGCATCGGCGACGGCCGCCAGTCCGGTACCTCGGGGTCGCCGTCGATCCTCAACGCCTCGCCCGAGGCGGCCACCGGCGGCGGCCTGGCGCTGCTGAAGACGGGAGACCGCGTGCGCATCGACCTGAACAAGCGCACCGCCAACATCCTGATCAGCAAGACCGAGTACGAGCGCCGCCGCAGGGCGCTGATGAAGCAGGGCTACAGAATTCCCGCGAGTCAGACGCCCTGGCAGGAGATCCAGCGCGGCATGGTGGATGAACTCTCCAACGGCATGGTGCTCAAGCCGGCGGTGAAGTATCAGCGCATCGACAAGAGCAAGGGCGTGCCCCGGGACAACCATTAGCGGGCGGCAATCATCGATCTGCAAAGGTGCGGTCCGGCGCGTCCCGGCGTGGATGCATCGGCCGCGCTGTCCTCCTTCGGTTCCGCAAGGCGCTGCCGTTGCGGTCCGCACGGCACGGTAATCCCGTAATCCAATGGCAATCAAGGCAACCGTATTCAAAGCTGAGTTGCGCATCGCCGACATGGGGCGTGGCTACTATCGGGACCATACTGTCACTGTCGCGCGCCATCCGTCTGAAACCGACGAGCGCATGATGGTGCGCCTGCTCGCTTTCGCGCTGAATGCCGACGACAACCTGGCATTCGGCGCGGGACTGAGCACCGACGACGAACCCGACCTGTGGCGCAGGGATCTGACGGGGCGGATTGAAACCTGGATCGACGTCGGCCTGCCCGATGAAAAGCGCATTCGCAAGGCCTGCGGCCGTGCCGGCGAGGTGCGGGTCTACAGTTACGGCGGCCGTGCCGCGGACCTGTGGTGGCGGCAGGTCGGCGACAGGCTTTCCGCATTGGGCAAACTGACCGTCATCAATCTTCCGCAGGCTGGCACGCAAGCACTCGCCCTGATGGTTGCGCGCAACATGCAACTGCAATACACGATCCAGGAAGGACAGGTGTGGATGGCGAACGGCCGCGACTCCGTGCAGATCGAACCGCAGACGATCCTGGCGTCCGGCACGGGCTGATACGACAGCTGCGGCGCACCAAAAAGAAAGAGCGGACGATGCGTCCGCTCTTCGATGTTGTGGAACCGCGGTGCTTTACAGCAGATTGCGTGCCGCCTGCATCGCCGCCTGCATGTCGGGCAGCGCGGTCACTTCGGGAACCACCTGCAGATAGCGCACCACGTTGTCGCGATCGGTGACGATGACCGCGCGGGCCAGCAGGCCGAGCGGTTCGATCAGCAGGCCGTTGTGGTCGCCGAACTCGCGGGCCTTGTAGTCCGACAGGAAGGTCACGTTGCTGATCTTCGCTTCCTTGGCGAAGCGAGCCTGCGCAAACGGCAGGTCCATGCTCACGGTGATGAGTTCCACGTTCTGGTCCAGTCCGCCGTTTTCCTCCGAGAGCTCATGCGTCTGCTGGTCGCAGGTCGGCGTGTCCAGCGAAGGCACGACGCTGATGATGCGCACCTTGCCGCTGGCGTCGGCGATGTTGACCGGTTCGAGCTTGGTGCTGGAGAGCATGGCTGCCGGCAGCGGCTCCCCGACCCGCACGGCACCGCCGCCCGCAAGCGGCAGTGCGTTTCCTTTCAGTGTCACGCTGCTGCCGGCGCCAGCGCTTACCGTGCCCCTGTCGACCGGAAGGTCGGTTTGGACTTCGTTCGTTCCCGTGCTCGCGCAACCTGCGAGCACGGTCATTACGCCTATAACCGCGACGATCTGTTTCATGGGTGTCTCCTCCAATCCGTTGGTTTCAACCGGTCGTTACCGTGTTGAAGATGCGTCCCCGGAAGGAGCAACGTAGCGCCGTACAGGCGCGGTTGTCATCATGAAATTCATGAGATTTCCGCAAACTGCCCGGGGGCCGCGACGGGTGCGATGCCGCCGCCAGGACCGCGGCCGGAGATTCAGGCGCCGGTCAGGCCCGGGTGAGCTGGCCGTCCTGGTAGTCGGCGACCGCCTGCTGAATCTCCTCGACGGTATTCATCACGAATGGACCGTATTGAACGACGGGTTCGTTCAGCGGCTTGCCGGCGAGCAGAAGGAATCGGGCAGGTTCGTCCAGGCTGACGACTTCGGCATCGCCTTCGGGCGAAAGCCGCGCTGCGGCGTGCGTAGGGACCTTGTGCGTGCCAATCTGCACTTCGCCTTCGTACGGATAAATAAAGGCGTTATGCCCCGATTCGATCGTGTGCGCGAATGTCGTTTTCGCCGGCAGGTGCACGTCGAGGTAGACCGGCGCGGTAGCGAGGTCTGCGATCGGGCCTGCGGTACCGGCGTATTTGCCGGCGATCACGCGTACGCGCCCGCCGTCCGGCAGTTCGACTTCGGGAATGTCCGAAGGCTGCAGGTCGCGATAGCCGGCGGGCTTCATTTTCTCGCGCGCAGGCAGGTTGATCCAGAGCTGGAAGCCGCGCATGCGGCCACGGTCCTGCTGCGGCATTTCCGAGTGGATGATGCCGCGACCCGCGGTCATCCACTGCACGCCGCCGCTCTTCAAGTCGCCGCGGTTGCCGAGATGGTCCTCGTGCAGCATGTGGCCGTCGAGGATGTAGGTGACTGTCTCGAAGCCGCGATGGGGGTGGGAGGGGAATCCCGCGATATAGTCGTCAGGATTCTCCGAGGAGAACTCGTCCAGCATCAGGAACGGGTCGAAGCGTGCGCCCTGCGACTGACCGAGGCTGCGCTGCAGCCGGACGCCCGCGCCGTCGGAAGCGGGCACGGAGCGGATGAGGCGTTGTACGGTACGTGTGGTCATTGAAACTCCAATATGTCGCAACGCCCGCGTTGCCCTGCGCGGCGGGGTTATTACGTAGCTGCATGAGAATTGTGAATAGTTTGACTCAAACGCAGGCGATCGGGGGGGCAACGGGACGGCATAAGACCTATTCCCGCGTGTGTCTCGGTGTCGCAGGCTACCGATGATCTTCGGGCTCGGCGTAAGTTGCTCGCCCCGGCCAAGAGGGGAGAAAAATGAAAGTATTCATCACTGGCGGCGGCGGGTTTCTCGGCTATCGACTCGCGCTGAAACTGCTCGAACGCAATACGCTGGCCGGGCCAGATGGCAAGCTGGCGACCATCTCGCGGATCAAGCTGTTCGATGCCGCATTTCCGCAGAATCCCGATACGCAGATCGAGTGTGTAAAGGGTGATATCTCGGATGCCGCGTCGCTGGCTGCTGCACTTGATCCAGACACCGCGTCGGTCTTCCATCTGGCGGCAGTCGTCAGTGCCGGCGCAGAGGCGGATTTCGATCTCGGTTATCGCGTCAATCTCGACGGCACGCGCAATCTGCTGGAAGCCTGCCGCAGGTTGAAGACTCCGCCACGGCTGGTGTTCAGCAGTTCACTGGCGGTGTTCGGCGGCAAGCTGCCATCCGTGGTGGACGATGCCATGACGCCCACGCCGCAGACTTCCTATGGCGCGCAGAAGCTGATCGGCGAGCACCTGATCAACGATTACTCGCGCAAGGGCTTTCTCGACGGACGCTGCCTGCGGCTGCCGACGATCGTGGTGCGGTCCGGCAAACCGAACCTGGCTTCGACTTCGTTCGCGAGCGGCATGTTCCGCGAGCCGCTCAACGGTCAGGTGTGCGAATGCCCGGTTGATGCAGCGACCGGACTGTGGATCCTGTCGCCGAAGCAGGTGATCGATTCGTTCCTGCATGCGCACGATCTGCCGGCGAGCGAGTGGGGAACCCATCGCGCGGTTAACCTGCCGGGCATTACCATGACGGTCGGCCAGGGCGTCGAGGCGCTGCGCCGCATTGCGGGCGACGCGGTTGCCGCTCGTGTCAAGTTCAGAATCGACGAGCGCATCCAGAATATGGTGAAGTCATTCCCCGCGACCTTCAAAGCCGATCGCGCAATCGCGATGGGATTCAAGGCGGATGCCGATCTCGACAGCATCATCCGGGACTACATCACGAGCGAAGGCATCGGGACCTGACATTTCCCATCCCGACGCAAACTCAGGCTCTCGACTCGTTGGCGCCGACAGCCGCTGGAACGAGTTGGACGATGCGGGAGAACAGCCTGCGAAAATCGTTGGCCGTGTCATCGCCGAACATGGGATCGTCGTGCGCCAGGAATGTCTCGTGGATTTCGTGCCAGTCTTCGGCCGTGAGTGCGCGCTGTGCCGCCGGCAGGACCGCCGTTTCTTCCCTTTCCATGTGCGTGCGGTAGAAGCGGGCGAAGCCTGCGAGTACAACGGAGAACTGCTGGTCGCTGCCCGGCTCGCTTTCTTCCCAGCGGTCGAGGGCATTGCCCAGGACCTGCAACATATCGTCGCCGCGTTCGTGCTGGGCTTCCAGTTCGGCGATCACGGCGTCGGCTTCATGCGATCTTTCCTTGATCAGCTTGAACAGGAGACGATCCTCGTTGCGGTGATGGCGTCGTTCCGGAAACTCGCGGAGGTAGTAGAGCATGGCCCGTAGCAGATTGAAGTCGGGGGGCTTACCGGATGAAAGTGCATTGGCGGTCACGTATTCGGCCGCCCGCAGCACTGCCGACAGCGAGCGGTGCTCATCCTGGATGATTCTGATCGTGGAATACATCATGATTGGCCTCGTACGGAATAGGCAGGTGCGGAATAGGCAGGTGCGGTCAGGACGGTCGCGCGCAAGTGCGCTCGCTGGTCGGGGCGAGCGTGATATTGGCGGGCGTCCGGAACAAGGGTCGTCAAAGGTCTCTGTTTCATGGGCTAATTTTCGCCGGATTGGGGGTGGCGATTCCTTGACTGGCGTCAAGTCGGCATTCACGCGTTTGTGGCCTTGGAGAGGCGTAATGGACCCTTTCCCGGCCGGCTCGCCGGTTGCCGGCAGCACGGCATAGCCCGGCGCGACCCTTGTGGGTGCCCCTCTCGCCGTCAGGCGGCCTCGATTCCCTCTTGCCCGTGTTTCCGCCCGCGTCGCTTGATATACCCGGCTTCGACCCCATTTTTCCGTGTGATTGTTTTTCGAGGAGACCTGGATGTCTGCATTCGCCGTCGACGTTACGATCGACAACTTCGAGCAGGAAGTGATCGAGGCTTCGAAGTCAATACCAGTGGTCGTGGACTTCTGGGCACCGTGGTGCGGACCATGCCGGGTGCTCAAGCCCATTCTGGAGAAGTTCGCAGCCGAATACGCCGGCAAGTTCAAGCTCGCGAAGGTGAACTCCGACGAGAACCAGGAACTGGCTGCGGCCTACGGGATTCGCTCGATCCCGGACGTGATGGGCTTCCGGGACGGCAAGCCGGTGTCGCATTTCCTCGGCGCAGTGCCGGAGTCGCAGGTACGCGCGTTCATCGACAGCCTGATTCCGTCGCCTTCCGAGAAGGAACGCGTCCGGGCGCGCGAGTTGCGCGCGGCGGGCGACGCGCAGGGCGCGATCAGCGCATTGCGAGTGGCGCTCGAACTCGACACCGCGAACGAAGACGCGCGCCTCGACCTTGCCGAGCTACTGATCGAACAGAAGCAACTCGACGAAGCGCAGTCACTGCTCGAGGCGGTGAAGCCGCACATCGACCGGGACGAGCGTATTGCCACGCTGCGCGCTGCGCTCACCTTTGCGCGTTCGACCGAATCCGGGCTTGGGGAAACCGAACTGAAGACGAAGATATCCGATAACCCTTCGGACCTCGAAGCGCGACTCGCGCTTGCGAACATTTTTGCGGGGGCCAGGCGCTACACGGAAGCGCTCGACCAGCTGCTCGAAATCGTGCGGCGCGACAAGACCTGGCGCGATGGTCAAGCGCGCAAGCAGATACTCGCCATCTTCAAGCTTGCAGAGGGTCAGCCGGAGCTCGTTTCGGAGTACCGGCGTGCACTGGCCAGTGCGCTGTACTGACGCACGCTCGCGTCTCTCGCTCGCCATTCGCGCGCCTCGGCCGCTGACGTGCGGCATACTTGCCGAATAATGATAACCAGAATGCACCATGCCTGACTACGCGAATCTGTTCCGACCCGATCTGCCGCCCGCCGCCGTCAAATGGACCGACTTCCCCCGTTACAACTTCGTCGGCGGTCACAACGACGCTGACAGCGTGCCGGTCGACGAACTGGTCTCGGCGGCGGCGAAGGTGCTGAAGCGCGAGGGCAGGTCGCTCGCCACCTATGGCATGAACAGCGGGCCACTCGGTTATCGTCCATTGCGCGAGTTCATCGCGCGCAAGCTCGGCCGCGATGCCGGCATTGCGTGCACGGCGGAGCAGGTGCTGATCACGTCGGGTTCGTTGCAGGGCCTGGACCTCGTGAACCAGATCCTGGTGGCGCCCGGCGATACGGTGATAGTCGAGCAGGCGACCTACAGCGGTGCGATCACCCGGCTGCAGCGCGCGGGCGCACAGGTCGTCGGCGTGCCGGTGGATGACGACGGGCTCAGCAGCGCTGCGCTGGAATCGGCGCTGGCAGAGCTGAAAGCGCGCGGCGTCCGGCCGAAATACATCTATACGATCCCGACCGTGCAGAATCCGACTGCGACGGTGATGAGCGAAGGGCGCCGGCGGGGCATTCTGGACGTCGCCGGGCGCTACGGCGTGCCGGTCTTCGAAGACGAGTGCTATGCCGACCTGGTGTGGAGCGGCGCGCGCCCCCAGGCGCTGCGCGGCATGGCGGGCGACGACCGGGTGATTCTTATCGGTTCGTTCTCCAAGTCGATCGCGCCGGCACTGCGGATTGGTTACCTGGTGGCGGAGTGGCCGGTGATGGGCCGCATCGTCGGCATCAAGAGCGACGGCGGCTCCGGGGCGCTGGAGCAGATGGTGCTCGCGGAGTACTGCGACGAGCATTTCGACGCCCACATCGACGCATTGCGCGGGACCTTGCGTGGCAAGGCCGAGGCGCTGATGGGAGCGCTCGCGCAGCAGTTCGGCGCCGCGGCGGAGTTCGCCGATCCGGCGGGCGGGATCTTTCTGTGGGTGACGCTGCCGGAGGCGGTCGATACCAGCCGCCTGGCGCAGGTCGCGCTGGAGTCCGGCGTGGCGATCAACCCCGGCGCGGAGTGGATGACCGACGCGACGGCGGGCCGGCGGCGCCTGCGCCTGTGCTTCGCGCATCCGCCCGAGAAGACGATCCGCGAGGGCGTCGCCCGCTTGGCCGAAGTCTGTAATCGCGAGTTCGGCCTGCCGGTGCGCGAAGCGCGGCAGCACCGCTGATCCGCAGCGCGCGATGAAGATCGTCCTCGACTACGACGCGCGGCTGTTCGTTGCGCAGCGCCTCGCTGAACTCGAACGCGAAAACCTGCACGTCACCTGCGCGCCGGAAAACTACAGAGAGTCTTTTCTTGCAGAGCTGGCGGACGCGGAAGTGCTGTGGCACGTGCTGCAGCCGGTGACCGCCGAACAGATCGCCGCCGCGCCGCGACTGCGTCTGATCCAGAAGATCGGCGTAGGCGTAAACACCATCGATCTTGAGGCCGCGAAAGCGCGCGGCATCGCGGTTTGCAACATGCCCGGCACGAACACCCGCGCGGTGGCGGAGATGACGCTGTTGCTGATGCTGGGTGCGTTGCGGCGTATCGCCTTTCTCGATTCCAACCTGCGCGCCGGTGGCGCGTGGTCGCTCGATCGCGAGGTGCAGGCGGGCTTCGGCGAGATTGGTGGCCGCGTTGTCGGCCTGGTCGGTTACGGGGCGATCCCCGAGATGCTGACGCCGGTGCTGCAGGCCCTTGGTGCGCGGGTGGTCTACTGGACGCGGCAGCCGAAGCCGGAGGCGGCGGCCGAGTGGCGTTCGCTGGACGACCTGCTGGGTAAATCGGACATCGTGTCGCTGCACCTGCCACTGGTGCCGGAAACCGAGCGCCTGCTCGATGCGCGCCGGCTTGCGCAGATGAAACCGGGTGCGATCCTGATCAACACCGCGCGCGGTGCGCTGGTGGATGAGGCAGCGCTGGTGCAGTCACTGAAGAGCGGGCCGCTGTCAGCGGCAGGGCTGGACGTGTTCGCACGGGAGCCGATGCCGGCAGACCATCCGCTGTTCGCGTTGCCCAACGTGGTGCTGGCGCCTCATGTAGCCTGGCTTACCCCGGAAACCTGGCGGCGTTCGGTCGACATCGGAGCCGAGAACTGCCGCCGCCTGGGCGCAGGACGCGAACTGCTGCATCGCGTGATCTGACCGGCCGACGACACGACAATGCGACGGGCAAGTGCCCGCCGCTGTCAACGCACGCTGATCTCTACCCGCCGGTTGCGCGGTTCCGGGACATTCTCCGGCGCGTCGATCAGCGGCTCGCGTTTGCCGCGGGCGGCCACCTGTATGTATTCCCTCGGGATTCTGCGCTGGATCAGCAGGTCTCTTACGCGATGCGCGCGCTGCAGCGAGAGCCGGTCGTTGAACTCGTCGCTACCCATGATATCGGTATGACCGATGACCGAGATTTCCGGCGATGCCCGCGCCGCCGCTTCGGCGACGACGCCGTTGATCGCGCGGTCGGCGGCGGGATTGAGTTCGTCCGTGCCCTCGATGAAATAGACCTGAAATCGTACAGGCGGACGCGGCAGCGCTTCGCGCGACGCGGCAAACGTCGCATTCGCACGGCGTTTGGCCATGGTGGATGTGCGCACCTCTTTGCCGTCTGCAAGGTCGGCTGTGGCATACGCGGTGTTGAGCAGTACCGGTTCTCCGCCGCCACGCGGTCTCACCACCACCGCCCCCACATGGCCGTCGGACGCATCCGGCAGTACCACCACGGTGACGCCGCCGGCATCGTCCTGGGTCGGCAGCTGGGCGCATGCGCCGAGCAGGGTGAAGGCCAAAAGGCCGAGGAGAATTGACACGCGCATGCTTCAGGTCAGGCGTTTTCCGGTGGCAGGGAGCATTGTAATTCGATCCGCACGCGCAAGTCCGGTGCGGGATCGACTGTTCTAGCCATTGGGCCGCAACTGGATCTTGCCGCCCCGGCCTTCGCGCTTGGCGTGCGCCATGGCGTCTGAAATGCGCTCCAGCGAATAGCTGTTCTCGATCTCGACGTGGATGGTGCCGTCGAGCAGTCGCGCGGCGAGCTCTCCATACATTGCCTGGATCTGCTCGAACTTCATGCCGCGCATCAGTTTCGCGAGCCAGAATCCGACCAGCCTGAGGTCGCGGAACACAAATTGGTTGGCGTCGATCTGGCAGGGTTGGCCGGACAGCAGGCCGTAGTTGACCACCGTACCGCCCTCGGCGACGCATTGTGCAAGCCGGCCGATCGCTGCGCCGGCGACCGCGTCGATGCCGAGCAGGATCTTCGCACCCCCGGTTGCCTTCTCTACGCGCTGCGCCAGGTCCGGCCCGTCTACCACCACCACGTCTGCGCCCAATTGTTTCAATGCTTCGACCAACTCGGCGCGCCGTACCACGTTGACCGTGCGTATGCCGTCCACGCGGGCCAGCCGGATGAGATCGACGCCGACGCCCGAGTTGGCGGCGTCCTGGATCACCCAGTCGCCGCGCTTCAGGTCCACGTACCGCGTCAGCATCAGGTGCGCGGTCGCCACATTGACTTTCAGCATCGCCGCCTGGGCCAGGTCGACGTCCTGCGGCAGGCGCACGAAGGCCTCGGCCTTGTCGCGGATGCGCTGTGTCCAGTTGGCGCGCCCGAGGCTCATCACCTTGTCGCCGACCGCGAGGCCGGTGACGCCGGCGCCGATCGCGGCAACCGTGCCCGCGCCTTCGATGCCAAGCGCGCACGGAGTGTCAGGAACGGTGGCGTACTTGCCCTCGATCATCAGAATATCGGCCGGATTGATCGAGCAGGCGACGATGTCCACCAGCACTTCGCCGGCGCCCGGCGCGTCGGGGTCAGGCACTTCGATGCAGCGGACGGTTTTCTCCGCTGGGCCGATGGCGCTGAGTTCTGCTGTTTTCATGCGGGGTTCCTGGTGTTCGGAGGGTGGGTCGGATGTACGTCGAGCAGCAGGAGGATACCGCGATTCTCGATCCGGAAAATGCAACGCCCCGACCGCTTTCACGATCGGGGCGTCCTGTTGCACAGGCATTCCGGCCTAGCGGCTGGCCAACCTCCTGGATACTGCGATTGACCCATGTCGGGAGTGGCCGGTGCTGCCCTGGTTGACTCTCACTGGATCACCTCCTTTCGTAGTTGCCAGCCGCCAGTGTAACAAGCACAGCGCGGACGGCAAGTGGCAGAAGAAGGGGGGGGCGAATCAGCGCTTGATCGGGAAGAACGACGCCGGAATCATCAGGCGGTTTTCCTGTTGCTCCAGCGCGCCGAGCTTTGCGCTCTCCTCGGTGAACGCGATCCATTCTGGATCGGCCCACATTGCCGCGCGCCGACGCTCGCGGTCAGCGGCGTTCTCGTAGGCCCAGATGTGGATGTACTGGTTGACGTTGCCGGTCTCGGTCGTGAGGAACGCGAACGGTTGTCCGAGATGGCGGGTCTGCGGGCCCTTGCCCTTCTGTTCGTATAGCGCGAGATGCTTCCTGATGGTTCCGGGACGGCAGGTATAGGTCCTTACGTCGAGCAGCATGCTTCCTCCTGATTGCGTTTGCTTTTGGTTCGAGTCGTGAGCTACGCCTGTTCACCGCGATAGACCTGAAACGGCGAGAACGACTGATTGACAGGCATCAGTTCGATACGGTTGATGTTCAGATGCGGTGGCAGCGTAGCGATCCAGAACAAGGTGTCGGCGATGTTCTCTGCGGTCATCGGGTTCGCGCCCTTGTACATCTTGTCCGAGACCTCCCGGTTGCCGCCGGTACGCACCAGGGTGAACTCGGTCTCGGCCATGCCTGGTTCGACGCTGGTCACGCGGACGCCGGTGCCGTGCAGATCGGAGCGCAGCCCGAGAGAGAACTGCACGACGAAGGACTTGGTGCCGCCGTAGACGTTGCCGCCCGGATACGGGTAGCTGGCTGCGACCGAACTGATATTGATTACCGCGCCTTTGCGCTCGATCAGCTTCGGCAGCATGCGGTGGGTCATGGCGGCCAGGCCGGTGACGTTGGTCTCGATCATCTGGTTCCATTGTTCGAGACTGGCTTTCTGCGCCGGCGCGGTGCCGAGCGCGAGCCCGGCGTTGTTGATCAGCAGGTCGATGTCGCAGAAACCCGCCGGGAGCGCGGCGAGAGTCTTGTCGATCTCGTCCGGCTTGCGCATGTCGAAAGCTGCGGCATGGATCTTGTCGGCGCCGAGCTCATCCACGAGCTTCTGCAGGCGGTCGGCGCGGCGCCCGGTGGCGATGACTTTCCAGCCGGATTTTGCGAAACGGCGGGCGGCGGCTGCGCCGAACCCGGACGTGGCGCCGGTGATGAGTGCGGTTTTTGTCATGACAGTTTCTCGTCCAGAAGATTGATCCAGTGGTTCACGTTCAATGCGGTGCCGCTGCGAATATGGGTCAGGCAGCCGATATTCGCGGTGGCGATCACGTCAGGGCTGCCTGACTCCAGCGCGTTGGCCTTGTTTCTGAGCAACTGCTGCGACAGTGCGGGTTGCAGAATCGAATAGGTGCCCGCCGAGCCGCAGCACAGGTGCGAGTCCGGTACCGGGGTGAGCTCGAAGCCGGCGGCAGTCAGCAATGCTTCCACCTTGCCGCGGATCTGCTGACCGTGCTGCAGCGTGCAGGGGGAATGGAAAGCGACCTTCGTCGGAGCAGCGCCTTCAGGGCTGCGCATGTTGCGCAAGGCGTCGCTTAGTGCGTCCTGTTCATCGGCGACGATTTCGCTCAGGTCTTTCGTCAGTTCGGTCACGCGTTTGGCTTTTTCCGCGTATTGCGGATCGTGGGCGAGGAGGTGGTCGTACTCCCCGACCATCACGCCACAGCCGCTCGCGGTCATCACCACGGCCTCGGCGCCGGCTTCGATATGCGGCCACCAGGCGTCGATGTTCCGGCGCATGTAGGCGAGTGCGTCGTCCTGCCTGTTCAGATGGAAGGTGACGGCCCCGCAGCAGCCGGCGGACTGTGCCCTGATCAGCGACACCCCGATGCGGTCGAGCACGCGTGCCGCCGCCGGATTGATGTCGGGGGCAAGCGCGGGCTGCACGCAGCCGTCCAGCACCAGCATCCTGCGGGCATGGCGCGGTGCCGGCCATTCGCCCGCAGCGGCAGCGGCCAACGGCACTTTGCGTTTCAGCGCCGCAGGCAGGAGCGGGCGCACCGCCTGGCCCAGCTTCAGCAGCGGGTTGAACAGCGATGGACGCGGAATCACCGTGCGCAACGCCGCACGCTGGACCGACTCCGCGAATGGGCGCTTCACTTCGCGCTCGACGAAAGCGCGCCCGATATCCACCAGGCGCCCGTACTGCACGCCGGAGGGGCAGGTGGTCTCGCAGGCGCGGCAGGTGAGGCAGCGGTCGAGGTGCAACTGTGTTCTCTCGGTCACCGGGCTGCCCTCAAGCATCTCCTTCATCAGGTAGATGCGCCCGCGCGGGCTGTCGAGTTCGTCGCCGAGCAGCTGATAGGTCGGACAGGTCGCGGTGCAGAAGCCGCAATGCACGCAGGCGCGCAGGATCGCGTCGGCTTCCTTGCCTTCGGGCGTGTTTCGTATGTGCTCGGCCAGATTGGTTTTCATGAAATCGGATCAACCAAAGACTCGGAAGCAAACAGAAATTCAGAAAATTCGATACTAACCACCGAGCACACCAGGAGCACCAGGAGAAACAAAAAACGGTACTGGATTTCCTGGTGTTCCTGGTGCGCCTGGTGGTTCGATTTTGATTCTCTCGTGCATCTATGGAGATTGAGACTTTCAGAAATCGGGATGAATGCGGCCGGGGCCGAAGATGCCCTGCGGATCCATCGCCTGCTTGATCCTCTTGTGCAGCGTCAGCAGCCCAGGGGCGAGTTGCTGGATGCCGTCGCGCTTGTCCGTGGCGCGGAATAGCGTGGCGTGCCCGCCGGATTTCTGCGCCATCTCGTGCGCCTTGCCTGCGCCGAGCGCTGCGGCGACCCAGCGCAGGCCGCCGTGCCATTCGATCAGCGTCGGGCCGAGTTTCAGCGGGCCGACGGTCGGGCGGATCGAAAGCCGCCACAGCGTTTCGGCGTCGGCGAAAAACGCATGCGTCTGCTCGCGGATTTCGCGCCAGAAGTCACTGCTGCCGATGACCTCACCGCCGATGCGCGCGCTCGCCGCTTCCACCGCGGGTGCCGCGCCGGACAGCCGCAGGTAAAGCACGCCGTCCACCAGGCAGCTTGCGGACAGCGGCAGCGGCTCGCCGGCCCAGCGGTTGATCTGCTCGATCGCCTGTTCTTCCGGTATTTCCAGCCGCAGCGTACGTTCGAGTCCGGGACGCGGCAGCACCTTGACCGAGATTTCCAGAATCAGGCCGAGCGTGCCGAAAGTACCGGTCATCAGGCGCGACAAATCGTAGCCGGCGACGTTTTTCATCACCTGGCCGCCGAAGCGCAAGTCTTCCCCGGCGCCGTTCAGCATGCGCACGCCGAGCACGAAATCGCGCGCGGAACCGGCACTGACCCGCCGCGGACCGGAGAATCCGGCCGCGATGCAGCCGCCGAACGTGGCGTCCGGGCCGAAGTGCGGTGGCTCGAACGCCAGCATTTGACCCTTGTCGGCGAGTGCGGACTCGACTTCGGTCAGCGGCGTTCCCGCGCGTGCGGTCAGCACCATTTCGGTCGGTTCGTATTCGACGATGCCGGAATAGGCGCGCGTGTCGAGCACCGCGCCTTCCAGCTGCACGCCATAGAAGTCCTTGGTGCCGCCGCCACGGATGCGCAGCGGCTCGCGATCCGCCGCCGCTGCGCGGATCTGCTCCGAGAACTGTTCAATTACCTGCTGCATCGAGTAAGGTCATCGGTTACAGGAAAAGCACTCAAAAACAGAAGCATTAACCACCAAGAGCGCCAAGATCGCCGAGAGGAAAGCCGGCTTGCTTGGTGTCCTTGGTGCTCTTGGTGGTTCGCCTTGTTTGCGCTTCTTCTTGTTTCCTACGTGTGCTCCGTGGTCGAGCCGGTCAGAAGCGCGGCAGGTCGGGAAATTTCTCCTGGCCGCGGTGCACGTGCATGGCGCCGAACTCGGCGCAGCGCTGCAGGGTCGGCACCGCCTTGCCAGGATTCAGCAGGCCGTGCGGGTCGAACGCGTGCTTGACGGCGTGGAAAGTATTCAGCTCCGGCGTGCGGAACTGCACGCACATCTGGTTGATTTTCTCGATGCCGACGCCGTGTTCGCCGGTAATGGTGCCGCCGACCTCGACGCAGAGTTCCAGGATGGCTGCGCCGTATTCCTCTGCGCGCCTGAGCTGGGCGTCGTCATTGGCGTCGAACATGATCAGGGGGTGCAGGTTGCCATCGCCGGCATGGAATACGTTGGCGCATTGCAGGTCGAATTTTTCCGACAGCTCGGCGATGCGCTTGAGCACCACCGGCAACTGCTTCTTCGGGATGGTGCCGTCCATGCAGAAATAGTCGGGCAGGATACGGCCGACCGCGGGAAACGCCGCCTTGCGCCCGGCCCAGAACCTGAGGCGCTCGGCTTCGTCGCGCGAAACCCGCACCTCGGTCGCGCCGGCTTTCTGCATGACTTCGGTGACGCGCGCAATCTCGGCCGCCACTTCCTCTTCCGTGCCGTCCGATTCGCACAACAGGATCGCGTCGGCGTCCAGCGGGTAGCCGGCATGTACGAACTGTTCGACCGCTGCGGTGGCTTTCTTATCCATCATTTCCAGACCGGCCGGCACGATGCCGGCGCCGATGATGTCGGCCACCGCCTGCCCGCCCTTGACCACGTCGTCGAACGCGGCGAGCACGACCTGCGCCTTTTCCGGCCTGGGCAGCAGCTTCACGGTGATCTCGGTCACGACGCCGAGCAGGCCCTCGGAACCGGTGGCGAGCGCGAGCAGGTCATAGCCGGCGCTGTCGAGGCCATCACCGCCGAACTCGAGTACTTCGCCCTCGATGGTTACGAAGCGCAGCTTGAGGATGTTATGCACGGTGAGGCCGTACTTGAGGCAATGCACGCCGCCGGAATTCTCGGCGACGTTGCCGCCGATCGAGCAGGCGATTTGGCTGGACGGGTCGGGTGCGTAGTAGAGGCCGTGAACGGCGGCGGTTTCGGAAATGGCGGCGTTGCGCACACCGGGCTGCACGCGGGCGAGTCGCGCCGCGGGGTCGATCTCGAGTATGCGTTTCAGCTTGGAGAGACCAAGCAGCAAGCCGTTCTCGTATGGCAGTGCGCCGCCCGAAAGGCCGGTGCCCGCGCCGCGAAACACCACCGGCACGTGCGCCTCGTTGCATATGCGCAGTGTTTCGCAGATCTGCGTCTCGTTCTCGGGCAAGGCGACCGCCAGCGGCACGCGCCGGTAGGCGGTCAGACCGTCGCACTCGAACGGCTTGAGGTCTTCGGTTTCGTGAAGCAGCGATCCGGCCGGAAGCATTGCGGACAGCCGGCGAACGAGTTCGGCCTTCGGAATTTCCGGTTTAACCGTTTCGGAACTTAATTGCTCTGGTTTGCCCACCTGGGATTCCCGTTCAGCGGCCGTCTGTCACCAGCACCGCGCGAAAGTCGTTCACGTTGGTCAGAGTCGGGCCGGTGATGATCAGATCGCCGAGGCCCTTGAAGAAACTGTAGCCGTCATTATCGGCAAGCATCGCCTTCGCGTCCATGCCGCGGTCCGATGCGCGCGCAAGCGAATCCGGCGTCAGCAGAGCGCCGGCGTTGTCCTCGGTGCCGTCGATGCCGTCGGTGTCACCCGCCAGCGCGTGGATTCCGGGTTCGCCTCCCAATGCGACTGCGAGGGCGAGCAGGAACTCCGCATTGCGTCCGCCGCGACCCGATCCCCGCACGGTGACCGTAGTTTCGCCGCCGGACAGCAGCACGCAGGGCGCCTTCGCGGGTTGGCCATGGCGTCGGACCTGGCGCGCGATGCCGGCATGTACCAGCGCCACTTCGCGGGACTCGCCTTCGATCGCGTCGCCGAGAATCAGCGGGGTCACGCCGGCCCGCTTTGCAACTTCCGCGGCGGCCTGAAGCGACCGTTGCGGCGTGGCGATCAGCCGCAATTCGCAGCCTGCCAGTCGCGTATCGCCCGGTTTCGGCGTTTCGTCCTTTGCGTCGCGCAGGTGCTTGAGCACTGCCGCCGGTTCCTTGATGCGGTACTTGTCCAGGATCCCGCGCGCGTCGGCGAATGTGGTCGGGTCGGCGACGGTGGGCCCGGATGCGATCACCCCGGGATCGTCGCCGGGGATATCGGAGATCGCGAGCGTGACCACGCGCGCCGGTGCGCACGCGGCGGCGAGCCGCCCGCCCTTCACCGCCGACAGGTGCTTGCGAACGCAGTTCATCTCGGTAATGTTGGCGCCGCTTTTCAGCAGCGCCTTGTTGATCGCCTGCTTGTCGCCGAGCGTAAGGCCCGGCGCCGGCAGCGACAGCAGCGCCGAGCCGCCGCCCGAGACCAGAAAGATCACCAGGTCGTCCGCGGTCAGCCCGCGAACCATCTCGAGAATGCGCTGTGCAGCAAGCTCGCCCGCGGCATCCGGCACCGGGTGCGAGGCTTCGACGACTTCGATGCGGCTGGTGGGCGCATGATGCTCGTAGCGCGTGACGACCAGCCCGGACAGTTCGCCGGGCCAATGCTCTTCCACCGCTTTAGCCATGGCCGCCGCAGCCTTGCCGCAGCCCACCACCACCGTGCGCCCGGTCGGCGGCGAAGGCAGATGTGCCGGCACACTCTTATCCGGCAGTGCTGCCGCGATCGCCGCATCGAACATGTCTTTTAGCAGTGAGCGCGGATCGATGTTCATGACAATGCTTTCACCGCCGCCGAAACACCTACTTCGCCACCGGGTGGTTGGCGAGTGCTTCCAGTGCCCTGACCATGGCCGAGTGATCCCACCTGCCACCTCCCTGGGCCTGGCAAGCGCTGAACAGTTCCTGCGCGGTGGCGGTGTTGGGCAGGCTCATCTTCAGCGCGCGCGCCGAGGACAGCGCGAGGTTGAGGTCCTTCTGGTGCAGCTCGATGCGGAACCCGGGGTCGAAGGTGCGCTTGATCATGCGCTCGCCGTGTACTTCCAGCACTTTCGACGAAGCGAAACCGCCCATCAGCGCCTGGCGCACGCGCGCGGGATCGACGCCGGCCTTCGAGGCCAGCAACAGGGCTTCCGCGACCGCCTCGATGTTCAGCGCCACCACGATCTGGTTGGCGACCTTGCACACCTGTCCGGCGCCGACTTCGCCGACCAGCGTGATGTTCTTGCCCATCAGCTCGAACAACGGCTTGACCCTGGCGAAGGTCTTCTCCGCAGCACCGACCATGATGGTGAGCGCGGCGTTCTTCGCGCCGACTTCGCCGCCGGAAACCGGCGCGTCGACGTAGTCGGCGCCAAGCTTGCGGATTCTCTCGGCGAATTCTTTCGTCGCGATCGGCGAGATCGAGCTCATGTCGATGACGATCTTGCCCTCCGACAGGCCTTCCGCCACGCCGTCCTCGCCGAACAGCACCTTCTCCACATCCGGCGTGTCCGGGACCATGGTGATGACGACGTCCGTTTTCCGCGCAACTTCCTTCGCCGACCCGCAGGCCTTGCCGCCGGCGCCGGTCAGTTCGTCCGGCACGCCGGAACGCGAATGCAGGTAAAGCGTGTGGCCACCCTCGATCAAATGTTCGGCCATGGGCTTGCCCATGATGCCGAGACCGATGAATCCAACATTCATGTTAGTGCCTCCCGCAAATCAATCGAACCATCGTGGTTCGATTTGAATCTAATGAAGATACTCTGCAGCCCAGCCGAGGCCGTCCTCGGTTTTGCCGGCGGGTTTGTATTCGCAGCCGATCCAGCCGTTGTAGCCGGCCTTGTCGATGAATTGAAGAAGGAAACCGTAGTTGATCTCGCCGGTGCCGGGTTCGTGGCGGCCCGGAGTGTCGGCGAGCTGCATGTGACCGATCCTGTCCAGGTTCTTCTCGATGGTCGGCGCAAGGTCGCCCTCCATGATCTGCATGTGATAGATGTCGTACTGGAACTTCAGGTTCGGCACGTTGGCGTAGTGCATGACGTCGAACGCCTGCGCGGAGTAATTCAGATAGAAGCCCGGAATGTCGCCGGTGTTGATGGCCTCGATCAGCAGGGTGATGCCGTGCTTGGCGAGCTCGCGTCCGGCGAACTGCAGGTTGGCGATGTAGGTCGCGCGCAATTTTTCCTCGCCGATACCGCGTGGCTTGAGGCCGGCCATGCAGTGCAGTTGTCCGCAGTTCAGCGCCTTTGCATAGTCCAGCGCCTTGCCGACGCCGTCCTGGAACTCGGTCACTCGGGTCGGATCGCAGGCGAGCCCGCGGTTCCCGGCGTCGAAATCGCCGGGCGGCATGTTGAACAACACCATCTCCAGCTTGTTCCTGGCGAGCCGTTCGCCGATCTGCGCCTTGTCGAAGGCATAGGGGAACAGGAACTCGACGCCCTTGAATCCCGCCTTGGCGGCGGCATCGAAACGGTCGAGAAAATCGGCCTCGCTGAACATCATGGAGAGATTGGCATTGAGCTTCGGCATCGCAACCTCGCTTGGTTTTTCCGGTTCGGGGCGGGAACGCGGATTATAGACGTCCGGCCGATATAATCCGGGTCGTCCAATAACCTGATCGCATGCAGATGAAATTCACCGGAACAGATACTTACGTCGCCACCGAAGACCTGATGATGGCGGTCAACGCGGCCGTCACGCTGGAGCGCCCGCTGCTGATCAAAGGCGAACCGGGTACCGGAAAGACCATGCTGGCGGCCGAGGTTGCGCAGGCGCTGCAACGCCCGTTGATCCAGTGGCACATCAAGTCGACGTCCAAGGCGCAGCAGGGGCTGTACGAGTACGACGCGGTGTCGCGGCTGCGCGACTCGCAGCTCGGCGACGATCGCGTGCAAGATATTGCGAATTACATCGTGCGCGGGCCGCTGTGGGAGGCCTTCGAAGCGGATAAACCGACCGTGGTGCTGGTAGACGAGATCGACAAGGCGGACATCGAATTTCCGAACGACCTGCTGCGCGAACTCGACCGCATGGAGTTCTACGTCTACGAGACCAGGAATCTGGTGAGCGCGCGGCACCGGCCGACCATCATCATCACCAGCAACAACGAGAAGGAATTGCCCGACGCATTCCTGCGCAGATGCTTTTTCCACTACATCCGGTTCCCGGACAAGGAGACCATGCAGCGCATCGTCGAAGTGCATTTCCCGGACCTGAAGAAATCGCTGCTGCGCGAGGCGCTGGAGGTTTTCTTCGAGATCCGCGAAGTGCCCGGGCTGAAGAAGAAACCGTCGACCTCGGAACTGCTCGACTGGCTGAAGCTGCTGGTGGCCGAGGACATCTCGCCGGAGGTGCTGCGCTCGCAGGACGAGAGAAAGATCATTCCCCCGCTGGCGGGCGCGCTGCTGAAGAACGAGCAGGACGTGCACCTGTTCGAGCGGCTGGTGTTCCTGTCGCGTCACCAGCGGTGAGCTGATCGTGCTGGTCGATTTCTTTCTGCACCTGCGATCGCACCGCCTGCCGGTATCGATCCGCGAGTACCTCACGCTGCTGGAAGCGCTGGACGCGCGCATCGCGAACGAAAGCCTCGACCAGTTCTATTTCCTGGCACGCGCCTGCCTAGTGAAGAACGAGGCGAATTTCGACCGTTTCGACCGCGCCTTCGGCGAGTATTTCCGGGGTCTGGAAGCGCTGCCGCCAGAAATGCTCGCGGAGATCCCGCTGGAGTGGCTGCGGCGCCAGGCAGAGCTTTCGCTTTCCGAGGAAGAAAAAAAGCTGATCGAGTCCATGGGCGGCTGGGACA
>DATKEK010000226.1:0-8398 GCA_035512195.1 Burkholderiales bacterium | reverse complement strand
AGCCGCAGCCGATATCCACCACGCGCTCGCCGGGCTTGAGCCGGATCTTGCGGCAGACGTGCTCGACCTTGTTTCTCTGCGCCTGCTCGATGGTCTGCGTGCCCACCTTCCAGTAGCCGCAGGTGTACATCATGAGTTCGCGATCCAGCCAGTAGCCGTAGAAATCCGCGCCGTGCGCGTAATGAAAGCGTGCGTTTGCCTTCGCCTGAACAATGGTGCGGTTGGAGTAGCGCAGTTCATGCCACTGGTTGCGCAGCCACACGAGCAATCCGGGCCTGCTATTGAATCCGCTTTCGAAGCAGATGCGAACGGCATTGCCGAGATCTCCCTCGATGTCGACCATGCCATCGAAGTAGGCCTCGAGCAGGCCGACGTGACCGAACGCAAGCATCTTCCACTGCGCGCGCGCAGTCTTGAAGTGCAACGTGACCAACGGCTCGCCCGGCTGGCTCTGCCAGTCGCTGCCATCGGCGAATATCACGCGAATCCGGGCCTTGCTCCGGCTGCCGAGACGCTGGATCAGGGCTTTGAGCATGCTCTCCCCTCGGACCTGGTTGGCCCGCAGATGATAGAACCTCTCTCACAGGTTCGCATATTGCGGCGCCACAACCGGGGGCGATATGGCAGCAAACTGCGTAACCGGCTAATCTCTTGCCGTCCGGTGGCAGGACGCTGGATGCAAAATACAACAATCAGGAGGAACCATGCCCGCCTACCTCATCTCGGAAGTGGAAATTACCGACCCCCTCGGCTACGAGGAGTACCGCAAGCTCGCCGGCGCCTCGCTGGACAAGTACGGCGGCAAGTTCATGGTCCGCGGCGGCAAACTGGAAGTGCTCGAAGGCAACTGGAGCCCCAAGCGGCTGGTGGTTTGCCAGTTCGAAAGCCTGGAGAAGCTGCAGGAGTGGTACAACTCGCCGGAATACCGCAAGGCAAAGGAAATACGACAGCGAACCGCCAAGGCACGCATCATCGGAGTCGAGGGTGTATAGAACGGCAAGAGCCATTCACCACGGAGAACAGGGAAGACACACAGCCATAAGAGAAAAGCAAACCACCAGGAACATCAGGAGCACCAAGTGAGCCTTCAAGAAAAGTTTGATGGTTTTCCTGGTGTCCCCGGTGCCCTGTTGGTTGGATGGGTCATGTTATCCATGTTGAGTCTGTACTTTCCACAACGTCAGGTGTCGTATCCCATGATGCGGCAAGTCGATAAACGGTTCGGTGCGCGATTCACCGCGGTTGCGATGAGCGCGCTGATCCTCATCCCGGTTTCCGGCTGCGCCTTGCAGAGGCACCAGGACACGCTGCAGGTGCTGGGGGACATTACTGCCGGTACCGGCGACAGCCGGCTGAAGCAGAAGACCCTGCATCCGTCGCGCGAAACGGTCAGATACAGCATCGATAGCCGGCCGCATGCGGGCGATCTTTACCTGCCAGGGAACCTCGCTGCCGATGCCGGAATTGTGCTGGTTCCCGGCGCCGTGCCGGAAGGCAAGGATCACCCGAGCCTGGTGCAACTCGCATACACGCTCGCCCGCGCGCGCTTTGCCGTGTTCGTTCCGGATCTGACCGGCTACCGCAAGCTCAAGGTCGGGCCCGCAGATATTCGAGAAGTCGCCGATGCGTTCCGCTATCTCGCCGCACGCGACGAACTGCCGGAACAGGCAGGAGTCGGGATCGGGGCATTCAGCTACGCGGTCGGTCCCGCAGTGCTCGCCGCGCTGGAAGAGGATATCCGCGAACAGGTGCAATTCATCCTCGGCATCGGCGGGTATTACGACATGCGCAAATCGATCCGCTTCATAACCACCGGCTACTACGAGCACAAGGGCAAGCTGCGTCATCTTCAGGCAAGCGAATACGGCAAACTGGTGTTTGCGCGCAGCGTGATGGATCAACTTGACGATCCCGCCGACCGCAACATCATCGACGCGATGGTGGAAGCCAGGCTCGCGGACCAGCACGCCGACCTCTCCGGCCTCGCTGAAGAACTCGGCCCGGAGGGCCGCACGGTACATGACCTTCTGGTGAATACCGACCCGACGCGGACGTTCGATCTCATCGCCGGACTGCCCGCACGGGTACAGGCGATCGTTGCCGCGCTCAGCGTCCACGACAAGGATCTATCGCGGCTCAGGGCGCGACTCATACTGGTCCACGGCAGGAACGACCTGCTGATCCCGTTCCCGGAGAGTGCGGCCCTGGCCGCAGCCGCGCCCCGGGCACGGCTGTTCATCCTTAACCACATACTCGGCCACGTGGACCTCTCCCCGTCGCACATGCTTACGTGGCGATTCTGGACGCGGGAACTGCCGGATGCGTGGCGCCTGTACCGGGCCGCCGGCCTGCTGATGAAGCAGCGCGAGATACCATGCGGCGCCCGAACTTCCCAACCCGGGATTCCGCCTTCCGCTGAAGTAAAGCCCGGGTGTTCCACCGGCACGCAATATGCCGAACGGACTGTATTTCCGCAACCGGCGGTTCCGGTTCGCGATCACCTCGCATCGGCAGACTTCGACCATTCATTTACCCAGGCCCGCTGGCGGCCGTCGCCCGACACATGTGAACCGCATGGGCGCCTGGATTTCGTCTGCAGGGTCCGATACGTATGGATCGATTGAACGTCGAAAGCCTGCAGGCCGGAATAATGGCGCGCGTGGACCAGATCCGCGGCGTATTTGCCGGCGCGCGCGGCGTATTTCCACCCACCTTACGATTCGCGCCTTCGCGACTGGCCCGCCCGCAAGGAATCGCACCCCGCATTCTGCTGTTGACTTCGACCCTGGGTTCCGGTCACGTCGCGGCAACCCGCGCAGTCGAGGCCGCCCTGCTCGCCCGGCTGCCCGCAGCGACTATAAGCACGCTCGATTTCTGGTCGCTGATGGACGCAGGCGTTTCGCACACCATCCGCAACGCCTATCTCCGGCTCGTACAGGAACACCCGGATCTCTACGACAGCGTCTATCAACTGGACCAGGGACTCTGGCGCGATCTGCTGGAGAACAATCGCTTGGCGCCTTCGGTATTGACTGCCGCGCTGGATTTTTTCGCCGGTGCCTGCACCGACGGGGTCCTGCCAAAGCTGGACGGGGAGCACCACGCGACGGACCGGTTGCTTCTGCGACTGTTGTGCTCGTCGCTGCCGGGGCGCGCGAAAACCGCGGGGGCAAACAGCGTGCTGCTGCGGCGCGGTCTGATCAAATGGAGCTGGGCACGGCTTGCGCATCGACTGGAAACCTGCCTGCTGGCGTTCGCGCCGGATGCAATAGTCGCCACGCAAATGGCCCCCGTCGCACTGCTCGCGTCGGTCAGAAAGCACCGCAGACTGAACATACCCGCAGTCGGCGTACCGACCGATTTCGGCATTCACGATTTCTGGATGCGCCGCGGAATCGGCATGTACTGCGTGGCGCATGAAACGGTAGCCAATCTGCAAAGCGTGGAGCCTTCCCGCAAAGTGGTTACCGGCATTCCGCTGATGTCTGGCTTCCGCCACCCGCCTTCAGCATGCGAGGCGCGTGCGGCGCTCGGCCTCGATCCGGATCGCCCGGTAGTACTGGTCCCGGGCGGCGGGCTTGGACTGGGAGTCGATGCCGTCGTTATCAGACTGCTGTCGGGAATACCCGACGTGCAACTGCTTGCGCTGACTGCGGGCAATGTCGCGGCACAGACGGCACTCGCGCCGCTCGCGGCGCGTTACCGGTCGAGGTTGCATCTGCACGGCTGGACCGACCGCATGGAAGTTTTCATGCGCGCGGCCGATATCGTGGTCGGCAAGCCCGGCGGCCTGACCGTCGCCGAAACGCTCGCCTGCGGCCGCCCGCTGCTCGCCACTCGTTCCCTGCGCGGGCAGGAAGGGTTTAATGTACGCTTCCTGGAACAACACCGTGTCGGCTGCCTGGTATCCGACGAGCAACTGGTGCCGCGTATCGTGTCGATGCTCGCCGACCGCGCGGAACTCGCCCGTATCCAGGATCGGGCATGGGCACTCGGGCGGCGCGACGGTGCCGATCGCATTGCGGACCTGGTGTTGGCAACCGCAAGGCAGACCGCGGAGGCGACATGAAGGAGTGGCTGCGTCATGTCGTCAGGCATTGCCTGCGCGCAGTCGATGGCCTTTACCAGCGCTGGCACCGGCTGCAGCGGGTGGGCCCGCTGCTGTTCGTCGGGCAAGCGCGCTACCGCGGCCCGCCACGACAGTTCCCGGACGGCACCGAACTCGGGCCCGGCGATGTCCTCGGGATCCTGCATTTCAACAACGCGCGCATCGCCGCGCTCGACGCGGGAACGCCGACTGCAGTCGCCCTGGGCTTCGCGCGGCTGCTGTTCGAATCGCTGCGAATCCTGGCCGATCTCTGTCGCAATGACGAACGCTTTCGCGAGATTAAGGCGTTCCAGGGCATCGGCTGGCTGCGTCACGGAGCGCAGATCGGATTCATCAACGAGCCGGTGGCGGAAGGCCGGCGCAAGCGATTTCTGACAGCGCATATCGGCCTGCTGGTGTGGGCCTTCGCGCCACGCAATGGCACCGCGATCACGGCCAGCCCGGAGCCGACGGTCACCTGGCTCACGCGCGCCGCGCTGCTCAGACGTTTCGGAGGCAACAGGCAGAATGTACAGACGCTACGCAACACTGCCGTTGACGCACGTCACGCCTGACGACGGGTGCATCCGGCTCACCTTCGACGACGGGCCGGATGCGGAATGGACGCCGCGCATTCTCGACGTGCTGGCGGAGAAGGGCATGCGCGCCACGTTCTTTGTGATCGGCCGCGCAGCGCGTGCGCATGCAGATGTCGTTCGCCGGATCGACAATGCGGGGCACGAGATCGGCAACCACACCTGGAGCCATCGCCATCCGTGGACAATGGGTTTGCGCGCCGCGCAGCAGGAAGTGCGCGACGGTGCGGCTGCGATCTCCGATATCGTGGGCCGGGCGCCGAAATTCTTCCGCCCGCCGCACGGCCGCCTGCGTCAGTGCATGATCGACGAAGCCGAGGCGGGCGATCAGTGCATCGCGCTGTGGAGCCTGAGCGCGGTGGACTGGGGGCCGCTCGGCCGTGCTTCCGCAATTGCCGCGCGACTCAGGAAAGCTTCCGCCGGCGATATCGTACTGATGCACGACGGCGCGCGCGGCATCAACCATCCCGAAGAACTCATCCGCGTGCTGCCGGATTTCCTCGGCAGCCTCGTGCAAAAACAGTTGCGGCCCGCACTGCTCTCTGCGTCATAACGCGCTAAAGTCAAAAGCGGTTTTGCCATCAAGGCACCCGGTACACCAGGAAGGCAAGATTGATTTTGAAAGAGCGGCATCAGATCGAGCACGCACCTTGATCCAGCGCGATCCGTATTGCAGTCACACCTGCCGCTATCCTCCTTGCCTTTCTTGGTGTCCTTGGTGCCTTGGTGCCTTGGTGCCTTGGTGGTGAGAATTTTTTTTTGCCTATTCGTTTCGCACAGACCGCGCAGAGCCTCAGTCCTCCAGCCCAAACACGTACACCGCGTCACCCTGCTTGTACCCGAAGATCTGGCTTCCGCCCGCCGCGACCGCCACGTATTGCTTCCCATCGATGCGGAAGGTAACCGGCGGCGCATTCACGCCGGCATCGCAGTCGAACTGCCAGAGGCGCTCGCCGGTGCGCGAGTCGAGCGCATTGAAGTTGCCGTTGCCCTCGCCGAAGAACAACAGGTTGCCGGCGGTGGCGAGCACGCCGCCGATCAGCGGCTGCCGCGTCTCGATCTGCCAGCGGATGCTGCCCTTGTTGCGAAGATCGATTGCGGTGAGCGTGCCCCACTGCGGCCCCTGCACCGGTTCCAGAGACGAGTAGCGTATTGCGGGCTTGTCGCCGGAGGCTGGCACCTCGCGCACGGTATATCGCATCGGCATGTGCATCGCTGCGACGTAGGCAAGGCCGCTGCGCGCGTCGAACGAGACCGGAGACCAGTTGGCGCCCCCCGCGCCGCCGGGGTAAATGTCGATGCCTTCCGTTGTCGGGCGTCTGAACAGGTTGTTCTGCGGCACGAACGGTTCGGACTTGAACAGATAGCGTCCGCTGCGGCGATCCAGCACATAGAACCACCCGGTTTTGCCGGCCTGTCCGACAGCGGCGACCTTGCGCCCGCCGACGTCCACGTCGAACAGCACCGGCGGACTCGCGACGTCGTAGCCCCACATGTCATGCGGCACCTGCTGGAAGTGCCAGCGATATTCGCCGGTCTCCACGTCCAGTGCGACCACCGACACGGTGTAGAGGTTGTCGCCCGGGCGCGTCACCGAATCCATCTGTGGCGAGGGGTTGCCGAAGCCGACATAGACGAGGCCAAGCGCCGGATCGATCGCCGGCGTGGTCCATGCCGAGCCGCCGCCGCGCTTCCATGCGTCCCGGTATTGTGCGAACGTGGCCTTCTCCTGCCCGATGTCGCGGTCCAGCGGCTCGCCATCGGGCGTGGTCGCGCGGAACTCGCCCTCCCAGCCCTGCGACGGCGTCGTGTCGAACGTCCAGATGCGTTTTCCGGTGCGCGCATCGAACGCGGCATAGAAGCCCGATCGCTGGCTCTGCCCCGCAATGCCGACTACCGCGCCGATCGGCGCACCCTCCTGGTCGGAATCCAGATGCAGGCCGTAGCCCACACCGGTAATGCCCATGATGACCTTGCCGTTGTATACGAGCGGCGCCATGTTCGCGCCCACGCCGGTAGCCCCGCTGACGCGCTGCGCCCGCAGCGGGTCGTCGGCCGCGAGCTGCTCGGCAGTTTCGGTTTCGCCGCCCAGATCCTCCACCAGGGTCGCGTCCCATGCGATCTGTCCCGATTTCGCGTCAAGCGCGATCAGCCGTGCATCCACCGTACCCATGAACACCTTGCCGTAAGCAACCGCCACGCCGCGGTTGGCCGGCCCGCAGCACATGGTTTTAGTGCGTCGCTCGTGCCGGTAACGCCACAACTCCTTTCCCGTGCGTGCGTCGAGCGCGACGACATGATTGAATGGCAGCGATACGTACATCACGCCGTCCACCACGATCGGCGTGGCCTGGAACGTGGACGACACGCCGCTGCGGTAGACCCACTTCGGGGTCAGCCGGTGCACAGTGCCGGTATCGATCTGCGCAAGCGGCGAGAATCGCTGGTTGCCGTAATCTCGCCCATAGGTCAGCCAGTTGTCGGCATCGCGCGCCGCCGACAGCAGCCGCTCGTCGGTCACATTGCCTGCAACTGCGCTACCCGCAGTCAGCATTGCGCCAGCGCAGATCGCCAGCGCAGCGCGCGAAACGAAACCAAAACGTGTGTCGGACAAAGCGCCGGGTAGGGAAGTAAACATCTGCATGCCTCCTCGAAGGGTTCGAGCAAATTGTAACGTGCCCGCCGTGCAGTGCCCGCCGACCGATGCACGCAACGGCGCCAGCATGGATAATTCCACGTCCAGCGGCGCAGAATTGCCGCCACACTCACAACAATGGAGGAACGATGTCAGCCTACCTGATCGCCGAAGTCGAAGTCCGCGACCCGCAGGGTTACGACGAATACCGCAAGCTGGTCGGCCCGACCCTGCAGAAGTACGGCGGGAAATTTCTGGTGAGAGGCGGCCGCGTGGAATCGCTCGAAGGCGGCTGGAATCCGGCGCGCATCGTGGTACTGGAATTCGAGAGCACGGAACAAGCCCGCCGCTGGTACGCCTCACCGGAATATACCGTCGCTAGGGATATCCGCCAGAAAGCGTCCGACGGAAGGTTCATCCTGGTCGAGGGCGTGTAGGCGCGGGACTTTGCAATCGCGCAAATGCGATTTTTTCCATTCACGGGTCGACGATCAACGGCGGGCGGCCGGCTTTCCGGCGCAGCCAGTCGATCGAACGCTTGACGCCGGGGTACGCCACCATGCGCCGCTCGAGGCGGTACTTGCCCGGAAAGTCCAGCAGCATCACCGCAACCAGGATCGTCAGCAGCCCTTGCCCCGGCAGGAACAGCATCAGGATGCCAGCGACCAGCAGCACGTAACCAAGCAGGTTCTTCACGATCCGCAGCGTCCACTTAGAGACCGGATGCAGTTTTATCAATCGCGTGGGCTGAGGTTTCTCGCTCAGAAAGTAGTCCGCGGGAATCAGCACCAGGAACCAGTAAACGACCGCCAGCGAGACGAAGAAACCGGCGACGGACCCGGACGCCATCCACCAGAGCAGAGCCTCGCGCGCCTGCAACCATTCGATCATGCGCAACGCTCGGCAGGATCTCGCGCCTTCGAGTGGCGCCGGATATCAGTGATTGTGATCTTCGTGATCGGCATTATCCTCGAGCACGCTATGCAGCACGCGCAGATTCATGTCGTGGACGCCATCTTCTCCCACATGAACGGTCACCTTGAGCGTCGACCGATACTCGATCGGCGCACGGAACCAGAG
>DATKEK010000225.1:0-4591 GCA_035512195.1 Burkholderiales bacterium | reverse complement strand
TGTCTTTCATCGTGTTCGCGCTCTGGCTGGCGCCGTATTTCGACCCGCCGGTGGCGGCGCTTGCCTGGGCGGTGTTCGCCGGCGGCATCCTGCAACTGGCCTTTCAGCTGCCGTTTCTGTGGAAGATCCGCATGCTGCCGCGGATCGCGTGGGCGCCGCGCGACCCCGGGGTGACGCGCATCCTCACGCTGATGGGTCCGGCGGTGTTCGGCGTGTCGGTCGGGCAGATCAGCCTGCTGATCAACACCATTTTCGCCTCGTTCCTGGTGACCGGCAGCGTGTCTTGGCTGTATTACGCCGACCGCCTGATGGAGTTCCCGACCGGGCTGCTGGGTGTTGCGCTCGGCACCATCCTGTTACCCAGCCTGACCCGGAGCTTCGCGGAGAAGACCGCCGCCGAATATTCCAGGCTGCTCGACTGGGGTCTGCGCCTGACGCTGCTGCTGGCGGCGCCGTGCGCGGTCGCGCTCGCGGTGCTGGGGGTGCCGCTGATCGCCACGCTGTTCCGGCACGGCGAATTTGGCGTCGCGGACGTGCTGATGACGCGGCAGGCGCTGGTCGCCTACAGCCTCGGCCTGCTGGCGCTGATCCTGGTCAAGGTGCTGGCGCCGGGTTTTTACGCGCGGCAGAACATCAAGACGCCGGTGAAAATCGCGGTGATCACCCTGTGCGCGACGCAGGCGATGAACCTGGTCTTCATATGGCCGTTGAAGCACGCCGGACTTGCGCTGTCGATCGCGCTCGCCGCCTGGCTGAATGCCGGGCTGCTGTTCTGGAAACTGCGACAGCACGCGGTGTATGCGCCGCAGCCCGGCTGGGCGGACTTCCTGGCACGTGTGGCGCTGGCGCTGGTGGCCATGGGCGGTGTGCTTGGATGGGCCATGGGCGCACAGGACTTCTGGCTGGAAAGCCGCGCGCTTGAACGAGTCGCGCGGCTGGCCTGGGTGATCGCCGCGGGTGGCGCGACCTACTTCGCCGTGCTGTTTGCGCTGGGATTTCGACTGACGGATTTCAGCAAGCGGGTGGCTTAGGCGCAGAAAAGCTTCCCGGGCGGCCTCAGCCCCTGCCGTGCATCGCGGCATCCACCACTTTGCGGGTCAGGTGGGGCGCGAACATCTCGATGAAGTCGTACATGTATCCCCGCAGGTAGCTGTTGCGGCGAATGCCGATGCGAGTGGTGCTGGCTTCGAACAGATGGCTGGCGTCGATCGCGCGCACGTTCAGGTCGCGTTTCGGGTCGTAAGCCATCATCGCCACAATGCCGACACCCAGTCCGAGTTCCACGTAAGTCTTGATGACGTCGGCGTCGATCGCGGTCAGCACCACGTTCGGCGCAAGCCCCTTCTTCGAGAAGGCTTCGTTTATCCGTGAACGCCCGGTGAACGCGAAGTCGTAGGTGATGATCGGATACTTTGCGACCGCCTCCAGCGTCAGCCTCCTGCTCTTCAGCAGCGCATGTCCCGGCGGCGTCAGCACCGCGCGGTTCCATTCATAGCAGGGCAGCATCACCAGGTCTTCGTACAGCTCGATCGCTTCGGTGGCGATCGCGAAGTCGGCTTCGCCCGAAGTCGTCAGTTCGGAGATCTGGGTCGGATTGCCCTGATGCAGCGACAGCTTGACGTTCGGATAGCGCTCGCGGAAGCGCTTGATCACCGGCGGCAGCGCGTAGCGCGCCTGCGTGTGGGTGGTCGCGATCGCCAGCCGCCCGGTGTCTTCCCGGGTGAACTCCTCGCTGACCTGGCGCAGGCTGTCGATATCCGCCAGCACCCGCTGCGCGAGATCGAGAATCAGCTTGCCCGGTTCGGTCACCGCCACCACGCGCTTGCCCCGGCGCACGAAGATCTCGACCCCGAGCTCATCCTCCAGGCTCTTGATCTGTTTGCTGATTCCCGGCTGGGAGGTGTGCAGCGCTTCGGCCGCCTGCGACAGGTTCAGGTTCTCTCTCGCGACTTCGCAGATGTAGCGCAGTTGCTGTAACTTCACGTGTGAAATGCCCCTTGGTTATTAAGTGCCGGACCGTTATTCTACGGTGGTCCACGGCGCCGCAATTTTCGACCGTTCCCGCGCATATCTGCAGAAGCGGTCGGCAAGCTGCCCGATAGCAGCTAAAATCGCCGTTTTTTCTTCAGCTTGCCGGATTTCCCAAGTGCAGGTTCACCGTGGCATCCCGGCGCAGGCGGATGTTCCGCTGGCGCTGACCATCGGAAATTTCGACGGCGTCCATCTCGGCCATCGCGCCATGCTGGCACGGCTGCGCAAGGCTGCCGAAAGCTTCGGAGTACCCGCAGCGGTGATGACGTTCGAACCGCAGCCGCAGGAATTTTTTGCGCCCGACCAGGCGCCGGCGAGGTTGACCAGCCTGCGCGAGAAGCTGGAGTTGCTTGCAGGCACCGGGATCGATCGCGCCTATGTGTGCCGCTTCGACTATCGCCTCGCGCAGCTTCCGGCGGAAGCGTTCGTCGAGCGCATCCTGCACCGGGGTCTGGGCGTGCGCTGGCTGCTGGTCGGCGACGATTTTCGCTTCGGTGCGCGGCGCAGCGGCTCGCTCGACCTGCTGCTGGATCTCGCGCCGCGCTTCGGCTTCGAGGTCGAGGCGATGGCGAGCGTGACGCTCATGGAGCGGAGAGTCTCCAGCACCGCGGTGCGCGCGCTGCTCGAGGCCGGCGATCTGGACGGCGTGCAGCGGCTGCTCGGACGGCAGTACGCGATTTCCGGGCGCGTGGTGCGCGGAGACAGCTTAGGCGCCAAACTGGGTTATCCCACGGCAAACGTGCAGCTGAAGCGCCTGAAGGCGCCGCTGTGCGGAATCTTCGTGGTCGAGGTCGAGGGGTTGGAGACTTGGCCTCTGCCCGGCGTGGCCAGCCTGGGCGTGCGCCCGACGGTGAAAGAACGCGGTCAGCCGACACTCGAAGTGCACCTGTTCGATTTCGACCGGCGCATCTACGGGCGCCGCATCACCGTGCGCTTCCTGGCGAAACTGCGTGACGAGGAACGTTATGCGGACCTGGATGCGCTCGTGATGCAGATCGGCAAGGATGCGGAAAACGCGCGCGATTACTTCCGGCGGCACCGCGTATCGAACGGTTGAGAGATCGAACAGCAGACAACAGACCGAAGAATGGGCGACTACAGAAAAACACTGAACCTTCCGGACACCGCATTCCCCATGCGCGGCGATCTCGCGAAACGTGAGTCGTGCTGGGTAGAGCAGTGGCAGCAGGGCAGGCTCTACGAGCGCATCCGGGAAGCTGCAAAGAGCCGGCCGAAGTTCATCCTGCATGACGGCCCGCCGTATGCGAACGGCGACATTCACATCGGCCACGCGGTGAACAAGATCCTCAAGGACATCGTGGTGAAATCGAAAACGCTTTCCGGTTTCGATGCGCCCTATGTGCCGGGCTGGGACTGTCACGGGCTGCCGATCGAGCATCAGGTGGAGAAGAAGCACGGCAAGAACATTCCGCCTGCGCAGTTCCGCAAACTGTGCCGCGACTACGCCGCCGAGCAGATCGAGCGGCAGAAGAAGGATTTCATCCGCCTCGGTGTACTTGGCGACTGGCACAACCCGTATCGCACCATGGATTTCCGCACCGAGGCCGACATCATCCGCTCGCTCGGCCGTATTTACCGGCGCGGCTATCTGTACCAGGGCGCGAAGCCGGTGCACTGGTGCCTCGACTGCCGCTCCGCGCTGGCCGATGCCGAAGTCGAATACGAGGAGCACACCTCACCCGCGGTCGATGTCGCCTTCCGTTTCGTCGACAACAAGGCACTGGCGAAGGCGCTGGGATTCTCGCATGTCTACGAACCGGCCTACGCGATCATCTGGACCACCACGCCATGGACGCTGCCCGCCAACCAGGGGGTCGCTGTGCATCCCGAACTGGATTACGTGCTGGTGCGCTTCGAAGCGGGGCTGTTCCTGCTCGCCAGGGATCTCGCCGATCGCTGCATGGACGGCTACGGGATCGTGGATCGCGAGGTCGTCGCCGAGTTCAAGGGCGCGGCGCTCGAGCACCTGATGCTTGAACACCCGTTCTACCGTCGCGAAGTGCCAATCATCCTCGGCGAGCACGTCACCACCGAGTCCGGCACCGGCCTGGTGCACACCGCGCCCGCCCATGGTATCGAGGATTTCGAAGTTGGTTCGCGCTACGACCTGCCGGTGGAAAACCCGGTGGACGACGACGGCCGGTTCTTCGACAGCGTTTCTTTGGTCGGGGGCCTGTCGGTGTGGAAGGCGAACCCAGTGATCGTCGAAGCGCTCAGGGAGCAGCAGAAGCTGGTGCGGGTCGAGGACTACCGGCACAGTTACCCGGTGTGCTGGCGGCACAAGTCACCGATCATTTTCCGCGCCACGCGCCAGTGGTTCATCGGCATGCAGCACGTCGGCAAGGAGCCGTTGCGCGAGGTTGCCGGACGCGCGGTGGACGACACCGCGTTCTATCCCGGCTGGGGCCGCGCGCGACTGGAAGCGATGATCGCAAATCGTCCGGACTGGTGCGTGTCGCGGCAACGCAGCTGGGGCACGCCGATGGCGATGTTCGTGCATCGCGAGACCGGCGAGCCGCATCCGCGCACCGAAGAGCTG
>DATKEK010000224.1:0-28282 GCA_035512195.1 Burkholderiales bacterium | reverse complement strand
TAGTAGAACCACGAGATCAGCATGTTCGCATCCTGGCCAAACGCCGGGCCGGTGCCAAACAGCGACAGCGCGGTATTCTTGCCGTACCAGAACGCAGGCACCGCGTGCGACGCGTCCAGAATGCCGCGATGCACCGCGTCCGCCTGGTCGAAAGCGCCTACCACCGCGCCCGCCGGCAACAGCTCGACCGTCAGTTGCCCACCGGTAAGATCCGAAATGATGCGGGTGAAATCGGTTGCAATCTCGAAGAACGGATCGCGTGAGGGATATCCGCCCTGCATCCGCAGGTTGATGCGCGGTAGTTCGGCGGCCTCGCCGGTGGCCGCCTGTTCGCTGCCGCCGCAACCGGGCAACGCGGCGAGCGTAGCCGCACCGCCCAGTGCCGCTGCACCGCCGAGGAAACGGCGGCGCGAGTTGATCTCGCCCGCGACTTCCCGGGAAGCGCGTTTGGTGTGTTCCATGGCTGTCTCCTCCTCAGGTGTAGATGTTCTACTGGCCATTTTTTCGCGTGGCCATGTGTTTCGTCCATGCGCGCCTGGAATCAGGCATCCGCTTGCAGCGCGATTCGATCAATGCGCGACTACGGGCAGCGGCGGATCGACGTCAGACAAACGGCGGGGCACATGCGGATTCCTTATGCGTGCACCGCAACAAAACTCGGCATCAGCGTGGCCCGTCATGATTTCACCTTTGATTTCGCCTTCTGAGACCACTGCAATCCCTGACAGCGCAGAGCCCGGAAAGTTTGTAATCATAACGACCCAGCGGGGGTTCGGGCAAACCCGCGAGCGGTGGAAATCAGCGCAGGCGCGCCTTATGGCGCCGCCGCCACTGCGCGAGCACGTAAAGGCGCCAGAGTCCGAGCACCGCGAAATAGGCAAGGATTGCGGTTGCCGTGGCAACCACCGACAGGCCGACGATCAGCGGCTTGCCGACCGCAAGCACTTTCTCCACCCAGCTCATCGCCAGCATGGTCGCCTCTTCGGCGACTTCTTCGAGCGCGACCTGCGCTGCCGCCGGCGAACCCTCGCCGGTCAGGAACGAACCGAGCCGATAGGCAAGGAAGTACAGCGGCGGAAAGGTGAATGGATTGGTGATCAGCGTACTGCCGACGGCGACCAGCAGGTTGGCGCGCAACATGACCGCGGCGGCGGCCGACAGCGGGATCTGCGCCAGCGGAATCATCAGCCCGAAGAAAAGCCCGATCGCCAGCCCGAGCGCGACGCCGTGCCGGTTCAGGTACCAGAGCCGGGGATGATGAATCGCAGGTCCCAGCCAGCCGACCCAGCGATTGCGTCTGACCGCATCCGCGGATGGCAGCAACCGGCGCAACTTTGCGCGCCAGCCCATCACCTTTGCGGTCTTCGCCCTGGAGCGGTTCTCTTCGGATTGGTTCATGGTCATGCGAACTTTGGACAACACCCGGCACGGTTAAGTGCTCCACTGCGGTGCGCCGCGATGCGTCCCGCCCGGCTCTGTGGCGATGCCGGGGCAACCATGATGCCAGAGAAAGATTTCAAAAAGGGAACCGCGCGGTGCGGGCCCAGGCGAGCTCGCCGTGCGCAGCCGGAACGCTCAGGCCGCCTTGCGGCGCGCGGCGTTCTCGAAGTCTTCGCGGTCCACCCTCCAGCACCAGACACGGCCGGCCTGTGCGTCGACGGCCTCGCCAGACTTGCGCATGCCGGCCCGTTCCAGAACATCGGTTTCCGGACCGCGACGCGCAGTCGTGAGCGCCTGTACCGCGTTCACCTCGGGGCGGGTAAAGGCGTAACGCGCCAGCCCGGCCACCGCCTCGCGCTCCAGACCGCGGCCGCGGAACGCCGGCGCGATCTCGTAGCCGATCTCGACGACGCCTGCGACAGGCGGGGTTTTGAAGCCGCCGCAGCCGACCAGCGCGCGCTCGTGTGCATGCGTGAACAGATACAGCCACCATCCGCTCAACGCACGCAGGGGCTCTTTGCGCAACAGTTCCAGGCAGTGCGGCCAGGCATCGTGAGAACCCGGCCAGCCGTCGGGAATCGATACGCCCAGCAGGCCGCCAAGAGATTTCGGGTCGCGTACGATCGCCTCCAGATGGTCGATCTGGCAGGTCAGCAGCCTGAGATGCCCGGTGTGGATCAGCATGTATTCTGGATTCCCGTCGTTTTTCCTTTAGAGTTCGGCTGCGCCGGCGGCATCAGTCGCTGACGATGAGGACGTGCACCCTGAACGGCCCATGTGCACCCATTACCAGCGTCATCTCGATATCCGCGGTGCGCGACGGGCCGGAAACGAAATTCACCTGGCGCGGCAGACCTCCGTGCTCCTTGCGCAGCAGATCCCAGCCGTCCTCCATCGCGCGCAGAATGCGCGACGCGTGCACGACGGCGATATGGGTATCGGGCAGCAGGCTGGTGGTGGCGTGCCAGTCCTCGCCCGAGAGCAGCATCAGCGTGCCGGTTTCCGCGATCGCGCAGAACGTGCCGGTAACGCCGACCTTGTCGTCGCCTTGCGCGGGCCGCGCCTGCATGTCGATGCCGGCCCCTGCCCAGTCGACCTGTGCGAACTCGGGCCAGCACACCGCACGCATCGGCAGCTGCAGGGAATCGAGGTAGCGCGCGATCGCGGCCGGCGCCTGCTCGACCGAGCCGATTTCATCGACGGTGGAAAGCATTGCCAGGCAGCGCTCGGTGAAGCGCGGCGCAAGCTCCCAGTTCATGCCGGGCAGGGTACCCCGCGCACGGGCACGCAGGCGCGATTGCACGATCTCGCGTTCTTCCGCCGTCGGCGTATTCGCCGCGCGATTAGCGTCGCGAATGCGTTTCAGGATGTTTTCTCGTACCGACATGCCCGGTTCTTTTTAACGCGTCGTCCGGCGACGGCGCGCGGCGTAAATCTCGCGGAAAGTCCTGCCGCGCGGCGCCGGCAGGTCCCGCCCCGAAGTCCATCCGGAACCGCCGGGCGGCAGACGGTGCAACAGGCGTTCGCGGCCACCCATCAGCCTGCCCGCGCGCGCGGCAATCCGCGTGAGCAACGAGTACACACGCGGATGCAGCGCAGCCCATGCCCAGATCCTGAGGCCCAGGCGTTCGCCCGCGGGCCGCAGTTTCTTCTCGACCTGCTTCTCGCGCAGCTTGCGCATCAGGTCCGGCAACGGGATTTTCACCGGACACACGACGCCGCACTGGTTGCACATGGTCGCCGCGTTCGGCAGGTCGATTGCGTTCTCGATGCCGACGTAAGCAGGCGTCAGCACCGAGCCGATCGGGCCCGGATACACCCAGCCGTAGGCATGGCCGCCGATGTTCTGGTACACCGGACAGTGGTTCATGCAGGCGCCGCAGCGAATGCAGCGCAGCGCCTCGCGCAGCTCGGAGCCGAGCACGCGAGAGCGCCCTATGTCGACGACGACCACGTGAAATTCCTCCGGCCCGTCCTTGTCTCCGGCGCGTTTCGGCCCGGTGGTGACCGACAGGTAATTGCTGACCGACTGACCGGTGGCGGACCGCGCGAGCAGTCGCAGGATCTGCGACAGATCCTGCAGTGTCGGCAGGATCTTCTCGATACCGGCAACCGCCACGTGCACCCGCGGCATGGTGGTGGTCATCCGCCCATTGCCCTCGTTGGTCACAATCAGGGTGGAACCGGTCTCGGCGATCAGGAAGTTCGCGCCGGTGATCCCCATGTCCGCGTCGAGAAAATGCGGCCGCAGGATTTCGCGCGCCTCGTGGGTGAGCGCGGTGATGTCGTTCAGCCGCGGCCGCTTGTGTTTCTCCGCAAACAGATCGGCGATCTCATCCTTCGATTTGTGCACGGCCGGCGCGATGATATGGGAGGGATAATCGCCCGCCTGCTGGATGATGTATTCGCCGAGGTCGGTCTCCCTGACGTCGACGCCGCCGCGCGCGAGGTAGTCGTTCAGGCCGGTCTCCTCGCCGAGCATCGATTTGGACTTGATGATCTTGCGCACCGCGTTTTTCTTCGCGATCTCGAGCACGACACGATTGACCTGCTCGTGCGATTCGGCCCAGTGCACGATGGTGCCGGCCGCCGTCGCGTTCTGTTCCCATTGTTCGAGGTACAGGTCCATGTGCGCAAGGCCATGGTCACGGATCTGCGCGGCCTCGCTCCTGATCTGCTCGAAGTTGTCCAGCTCGAGCACGGCACGGGCGCGCGCGGTCGCCAGCCGGCCTTTCATGCCGCTGAGCGCTTTCTGCAGGTTCGGGTCCGCAAGCTTGCGCACGGCGGCCTGCTTGAACTGCTGGGATGTCACTTGCATGGTTTCTCCGATTACGGACCGGGACGGCACGCTGAATCAGCGCAGCGCGCTCACTCCAGTTCGTCTCCCGTCATGCCGGCAAGGACTTCGGCCACGTGCAGCACCCTGGTTTTCGAGTTGCCGCGCCGGCGCAGGCGGCCCTCGATGTTCAACATGCAACCGAGATCGCCGAGCACCAGCGCGTCAGCCCCGGTCTGTTCCACATCCTCGCTCTTGAGGTCCGCCAAGCGCGAAGAAATCTCGCCGTACTTGACCGCAAAAGTGCCGCCGAAGCCACAGCACTGCTCCGGCGTTTCCATCTCCAGGATGCGCAGCCCGGGTATTTTCTCCAGCAGCGCGCGCGGCTGGGACTTCACCCCCAGTTCGCGCAGCCCGGCGCATGAATCGTGATAGGTAACGGTGCCGTCGAAGCGGCCGGGAAAACTGTCGGTCTGAACGACATTCGCCAGGAAGTCGGTGAGCTCGAAAGTGCGGCGTACAAGCGACTCCACGCGGGCTTTCAGCTCAGGGAACTCCGCCAACAGCTCGGGATAATGGGCGCGTATCATGCCGCCGCAGGACCCGGACGGCGACACCACGTAATCGCAGTCGTCGAACTCGGCCAGGACCTTCTTTGCCAGCGCCTGCGCGGCGGCACGATCACCGGAGTTGTAGCCTGGCTGGCCGCAGCAGGTCTGCGCGGCCGGCACCACCACCTCGCAGCCGGCATGTTCCAGCAGCTTCAGCGCGGCCAACGCAACACTCGGACGCATGAGGTCCGCGAGGCAAGTGACAAAAAGGCCGACTCGCATGGATTTCCGATTCAGATGATTGTCGAACATGACGGATGCCGGAGTGGGCGATCGTCGTCCGTAGCGCCCGCGGCGCGTTCGTTGTGCTACAGCGCGGCTCTGCAGCAACGCGCGGTGCAGCAGCGGCCGATGATAGCACACGCACCCCGTGCGTCCGGCGAGGTCCCGGCTGCGTATATGGGCAGGCGCACATGGTTGTTTCGAATGGCGGTGTGTAATACCATTGCCGCATTGCAACAAAACCCGCGCGTGCGGCGTCAGGGAGTTGAACGGTGGCTGACGGAAACGGCAAGACTTCAATCCAGGTGATCGAGCGAATGATGGATCTGCTCGACACCCTGTCGCGTGCGGGCGATCCGGTGAATCTCAAGCGGCTGGCGAATACCACCGGGCTGCATCCGTCCACCGCGCACCGGATTCTGAACGTGCTGGTCGAATACCGCATGGTCGATCGCGTCGAACCCGGCACCTACCGTCTCGGTATCCGGCTGCTGGAACTCGGCAACCTGGTGAAGTCGCGCATCAATCTGCGCGACGAAGCGCTGCCCGCCATGCGCGAGCTGCACCAGGAACTGCATGAAACGGTAAATCTTTCGGTGCGCCAGGGCGACGAGATGATCTACGTGGAGCGCATCATGTCCGATCGTTCGGCGATGCGGGTTGTGCACTTGATCGGCGCACGAGCCCCGCTGCACATTACCGCCGTCGGCAAGCTGTTTCTGCTGGAGGACGGCCCCGATAAATGCCAGGCGTACGCAGAACGCACGGGGCTCCCGGTGTTCACCAAGAACACGATTCGCGATCTGCACTCGCTGAACCGGGAACTGGAACGCATCCGCAAGCTTGGCTACGCGTTCGACAACGAGGAAGCCGAGAAAGGTGTGTCATGCGTCGGCGCCGGCATCCACGACGACGAAGGGCGGCTGGTAGCCGGACTGTCGATCTCGGCACCGACAAACCGGCTGGACAAGGCGTGGGGCCTGCGGGTGAAAGGCATCGCCGACGCGATTTCGCGGGCGATCGGGTTTCGCAGCGGCGCGCGCGCCGCATAAGATCAGGAGCTGAAGCGCCCGCCCGGGATCAGGTAGGTTTCGATCCAGCGACGAATACGGTTTGCATCGCCGATGCGCGTCAGGCGCCCCCAGGAATCGAGCAGCACGATCACCAGCGGCTTGTCCGCGATGCGCACGTGCAGCACCAGGCAGCGCCCCGCCTCGCTGATGTACCCCGTCTTGGACAGTTCGATTTCCCATTGCGGGCTTCGTACCATGCGGTTGGAGTTCACGTACTGCAGCAGCTGGCGGCGGCGGGAAACGACCGACTCCACCTCGAAAGAACTTGCGGTGCTGTAGTCGCGGATCAACGGATAGCTGTGCGCGGCCGCCACCAGCTTGACCAGGTCCTCAGCGTTGGCGACGTTGCCCGGATGCAGTCCGGTGGCGTCGACGAAGCGCGTGTCGTACATCCCCAGTTCGAGCGCCTTGGCATTCATTGCCTCCACGAACGCCGGGGTGCCGCCCGGATAGGTTCTGGCCAGCGCAGCGGCCGCGCGATTCTCGGATGCCATCAGCGACAGCTTCAGCAACTCGGCGCGCATCAGTTCAGTGCCGACAGGCAGCTTGGAATGCGAGCCTTTGAGGCGGTCGATGTCCTTGCGGTCTACTGCAACCAGATCGAGCAGCGGCAGGCCCGAGTCGAGAATCACCATCGCCGTCATCAGCTTGGTGATCGATGCAATCGGCATCACCTGGTCGGCGTTCTTGCGGTACAGCGGCTCCCCGGTCTCCCGGTCGATCACCAGCGCAGCCCCGGACTGAATGCCCAGGTTGACCGGCTTTGCCAGCATGGGAGACTCGCCCTGCGCCGCAACCGTCCACGGCAGGCAGGCGGCGGTGAAAGCACAGGCCGCGATAAGTGCTATCCGAATTTCTCGTAACTTCATGATGATTAATATAATAATTATGTTTGGCGCGACCTGCCCGACCCCAACGGACTGGAACGGCGCCAGTCGCCGTCCCGGATTTTCGAAACAAAATACCACAAAATCAGTAAGTAAAGGAAGATTTCCAGATCCGACGTCAAGAAGCAGCCGGAATAGCCTATTACAGCGACGTTAACTGCAACGCGATTAACGGTCCACCGGCAATCCGATCTCGGCCCGCGCTTCTTCCTGCTGAAGTGCCCACATGTTTGCGTAGGTCTTGTCCGCGGCAAGCAGTTCGCGATGTGTACCACGCTCGACGATGCGCCCCTGCTCCAGCACCAGGATTTCGTCCGCATCCACCACGGTCGACAGGCGGTGCGCGATCACCAGCGTGGTGCGGTCGGCGGCAATGCGTTCCAGTTCCGCCTGGATGGCTTTTTCCGATCTGGAGTCGAGTGCGGAGGTGGCCTCGTCGAAAATCAGGATCTGCGGATTCTTGAGGATCGCGCGCGCGATCGCAACCCGCTGCTTCTCGCCGCCGGAGAGTTTGAGCCCGCGTTCGCCGACCGTGGCGTCGTAGCCATCCGGCAGGCTGGCGATGAACTCATGAATGTGCGCCGACCTGGCCGCCGCGATCACTTCTTCGCGCGACGCGTCCGGGCGCCCGTAGGCGATGTTGTAATAGATCGTATCGTTGAACAGCACGGTGTCCTGGGGAACGATGCCGATCGCCGCGCGCAGGCTCTTCTGTTTCACGTCGCGGATGTCGCGCCCTTCGATCGTGACGCGCCCGCCGCTCACGTCGTAGAAACGGAACATCAGCCGCGCCAGGGTGGACTTGCCCGATCCGCTCGGACCGACCACCGCCACGGTTTTTCCGCGCGGTATGACGAAGCTCACGCTCTGCAGGATCCTGCGGCGCGGCTCATAATCGAATTCGACATGCTCGAAACGGACCTCGGGTACCCGCACATCCAGTTCGACCGCGCCCGGCCGGTCTTCCACTTCCCGGTTCTCGCTGAGCAGGCGGAACATCTTGTCCATGTCGACCAGCGATTGCTTGATCTCCCGATACACCATGCCGAGGAAATTGAGCGGAATGTACAGCTGGATCAGCAGCCCATTCACCAGCACCAGGTCGCCGAGCGTGAGATCCCGCGCCACCACACCCTGCGCGGCAAGCACCATGAGCAGGGTCACCGCAATGGCGATGATGAAACTCTGGCCTATATTCAGCAGCCCCAGCGAGACCTCGCGCTGCACTTCGGCCGACTCGTGCTGCTGCAGGTTGTGGTCGTAACGCCGCGCCTCGTAGTCCTCGTTATTGAAGTATTTGACCGTCTCGTAGTTCAGCAGGCTGTCGATCGCGCGCGTGTTCGCGCGCGAATCGAGTTCGTTCGCGCGGCGCTGGATGCCGATACGCCATTCCGTAATGGCGAAAGTGTAGGCAAGGTAGATCACCACTGCGCCAAAGGTGATCGCAGCGAACCGCCAGTCGAACTTCGCCAGCAGCACCGCTGCAACGAGCGCGAACTCCAGGATCACCGGGATGATCGAGAACAGCATGTAATTGAGCAGCGTGGAGATGCCGCGCGTGCCGCGCTCGATATCGCGCGACACGCCGCCGGTCTGGCGCTCCAGATGGAAGCGCAGGCTGAGCGAATGCAGATGACGGAACACCTCCAGTGCAACCCTGCGGATCGCCCGCTTGGTCACCCTGACGAAGACCACGTCGCGCAACTCGGCGAACAACGTGGTGGAAAGCCGCAGCAGGCCGTACATGACCAGCAGCGCAACTGGCAGCACCAGCACCGCCTGCGTGCCCTCCAGCCCGTCCACGATCTCCTTCATCACCAGCGGTACGCCGACGTTTGCCAGCTTGGCGGTGATCAGGCAGGCAAGCGCAATCAGCACGCGCCAGCGGTACTCCCACAGGTATGGGAACAGCGAGCGGATTACGCGCCAGTCGCCGCGCGGAGCAGCGGCAAGATTGTTAGCGGCGGCAGCGGTCAAGGGAAATCTATCGGTCCGGAGAAGGCGGCTGCGCACCGCCGACAGGGAGGCGCATTCTACACTGCGGGTCGCGGCTACCGACGGAGCCGGAACAGGCCGAAGCCCTTCGACCGCAAACAGGCTATTGCATATCGGCCCGAGCGCGGGACCACGCGATCTCCCTGTGGATCAGTTGCGCTCCAGCAGCGCGGACAGCGCCACGTGATCGGACAAACCTGACCAGCGCCGGTCGCGATGGGCATGCGCGATTCTCACGCGAAATCCCCGTATATAGATCCGGTCCAGCTGTAGCAGCGGCAGCATCGCCGGAAAACTGCGCGCCGGCCGCCCGTACGCATGCTCGAAAACTTCCACGATGCCCATCGACTCGGCCAGCTGCCGGCTCACTTTCTGCCGCCAGTCGTTGAAATCGCCGGCGATTACCAGTGGATCCTCGTGCGGAACCAGACGCTCGATGCGCTGGCGCAGCAACTCGACCTGCTTCCTGCGCCAGGGCGCGAACAGGCCGAGGTGGACATTCACGCAGTGCAGGGGGCGGTCCCAGCCGGGCACCGCTATTTCGCAGTGGAGCAACCCGCGTCGTTCCATCCGGTGCATCGAGATGTCTTCATTGTCCCAGCGGACGATCGGAAATTTGGACAGGATCGCGTTGCCGTGATGGCCGGCATCGTAGACCGCGTTCTTGCCATAGGCGAATGCACTCCACAACGTATCGGCGAGAAATTCATACTGCGGTGCCAGCGGCCAGTCGCCGTGCCGCTCCTGGTGGCGCGAGTGGGTGCCCAGCACCTCCTGCAGAAACACCACGTCCGCCCCAAGGCCCTGCAGCCGGTCGCGCAAATCGTGCACCGACATTTTTCGCTGGAAATGCGAGAAGCCCTTATGGATGTTGTAAGTGACGATCTGCAGCTTGTTCATGGTATGGCATTGTCTGCGGCGGCGCGCCTCGCGATCTCGTCGGCCACGGCTTCGAGCTTGTTGCGGAAACTGGCCCGCAGGATGGCGGAGGTAATCAGTGGTGGCACCCAGAAATCCGGCTCTATGGTCGATTTGTACCTGACCAGCGTACCGCTGTCATTCGGTTCGAGCGAAATCTCGGTAATCAGTGTCTTGAGGTTGCCGCCGAGCGCGCGGAACACGATGCGCAGCGGAGGGCTTTCTTCAATCTCCAGCAGCACGTGAACTTCCTTGCGGAAGAAAAGCACGCGAAACTCCCCCCGCTGTTCGACACGGACAGGCCTGTCGCCGATGCGCCTGCTGTAACTCAGGTTCGGAACGAACTCCGGATAGGATTCATAGTCGGCCAGCACCTTCCATGCGATTGCGGGCGGCGCGGTCACCGCGCTGGCCGCCTCGATCGAGAACGCACTGCCGCTTTTCGCGACCGTAACCACCGTCTCCGCAGTCGCGCTGGCGGGCGCCAGCAGAGACGCGACGATGGCGAGGGCCGGGACGATGCGCAGCCGCATGCGTGGCCTCGGCCGGCGGAAACTTCAGGAGACCTGCAGCATGCGATCCAGCGCCAGCTTCGCGAGTGCCTTCTCGCGTGCAGGCACCTGGATTCGGTTGACGACATTGCCTTCCACCAGATTTTCCAGGCACCAGGCGAGATGCGGCGGGTCGATCCTGGCCATGGTCGAACACATGCAAACCATCGGCGCCATGAACTGGACAATCTTGCCCTGGGGCTTGAACTCCTCTGCGATGCGACTCACCAGGTTCAGTTCGGTGCCCACCAGCCAGCGCGTGTCCGGCGGCGCCTCGCGGATAGTATTGATGATGTACTCCGTCGAGCCGACGTAGTCCGAGAGCTTGCAGACCTCGAAACGGCACTCCGGATGCGAAATCACCAGGCCGTCCGGATGCTGGTTGCGAAACTTCAGAACGTGCTGCGGCTGGAACATCTGGTGCACCGAACAGTGCCCTTTCCACAGCAGCACCTTCGCACGACGTATCTGCTCCGGTGTTAAACCGCCCAGCCACTCGTCCGGATCCCAGACCAGCATGTCGTCGAGCGGAACGTCCATTTTGTAACCGGTCCAGCGTCCGAGATGCTGATCGGGGAAGAACAGCACCTTGCCGCGTCGCGCGAAGGCCCACTCGAGAATGGCCCTGGCGTTAGACGAGGTGCAGACGATGCCGCCGTGCTCGCCGCAGAAAGCCTTCAGGTCCGCTGCCGAGTTGATGTAGGTAACCGGCGTCACCTCCTTTTCAGGCTCGAGCACTTCGGACAGTTCTTTCCATGCGCGCTCGACCTTGGCGAGGTTCGCCATGTCGGCCATCGAGCAGCCGGCGGCAAGGTCGGGAAGGATCGACACCTGCTCCGGGTTGGACAGGATGTCCGCCACTTCGGCCATGAAGTGCACGCCGCAGAACACGATGTACTGCGCCTCGGTCTGCGCCGCGAGCTTGGACAGCTTGAGCGAATCCCCGGTCAGGTCCGCATGCTTGTAAACATCGGCGCGCTGGTAGTGATGGCCAAGGATTACCGTTTTGCTGCCGAGTTTGCGTCGGGCGGCAAGTATGCGCGCCTCGCAGTCCTCGTCCTGCAAACGGCTATATGCGTCAAACGCGGTAACAGTTGCTTGCATCACCATCGCTCCTGAATCCCCCGGTGCTCCTGAATCCCCCGGTGCGCGGGGGCAAAAACCTTACCATATTCAGACAGGCGCGAGCCCCGTTTGTTGCACTGCAGTCTACTGGTGTCCCGGCAGGGCTTTCAACGCGGCGGCATTGCTCCAGGAGAAAACCTTGTCGATTGCGCGGTCATAGGGCAGCCACTCGTAGCGCAGGTGCTCGCGTGGCGAGACCCTGACCGGAACCGGCTGCGGCACCAGCAGGCCGAACACGTGCTCGGTATTGCGAGTCACTCCGGGAGCGTACCGCCAGCGCCATTCCTCGAAGATCTCGAACTCGTTGCTGAAACCCCAGTCCCGCAGCCGGTAACGCCGCGCATTGAGGCCTGTTTCCTCTGCGATCTCGCGCACTGCGGTCTGTTCCAGCGTCTCGCCCTCGTCCTGGCTGCCGGTCACCGACTGCCAAAATCCAGGATGATCCGCGCGCTCCAGCAGAAGCACCTGCAGGTCGGTCGCATACACCACTACCAGAACCGATCTCGGTACCTTGTACTTCACCGAACCACACCTACGGTCGCGCAGCGAGGCCAATTCGCGATGCCGTTGCGGCATCTACATTCGGACGACCCGCGCTGTCGTGCAGGTACTCCATGACTACCGCTTACTCGCGAATTCCCCCGCACACTTCGATTCCAGCATCGTTCAGCCGTTTTTTTGCTCGGTCGTACGCAGCCGGATGTGAAGCTCGCGCAGCTGCCGCTCGTCGACCGGGCTCGGCGCCCTGACCATCAGGTCCTGCGCGCGCTGGGTTTTCGGAAACGCAATCACGTCGCGGATCGATTCTGCGCCGGCCATCAGTGCGACGATCCGGTCCAGGCCGAACGCAATGCCGCCATGCGGCGGTGCGCCGTACTGCAGCGCGTCCAGCAAAAAACCGAACTTGCGCGCGGCCTCTTCGGCGTCGATGCCGAGCGCGCGAAACACCTTGGACTGCACGTCCTGGCGATGAATACGCACCGAGCCGCCGCCGATCTCCGAGCCATTCAGCACCATGTCGTAGGCCTTGGACAGCGCCTTGCCCGGCTCTCTCTCGAGAAATTCCTCGTGCCCGTCCATCGGGCTGGTAAACGGGTGGTGCAGCGCATCCCAGCGCTTCTCGTCCTCGTTCCAGTCGAACATCGGAAACTCGACCACCCATGCCGGCCGCCAGCCATTCTCCGCCAGCCCCCGGTCATGGCCGACCTTCGCGCGCAACTGGCCGAGCGCTTCGTTGACGATCTTCGCCTTGTCGGCGCCGAAGAAAATCAGATCGCCGTCCTTCGCGCCGGTGCGCTCGAGGATGATTTTCACCACGGTTTCGCCGAGGAACTTGAGGATGGGCGACTGCAGTCCGTCCATGCCCTTGTCGATCTCGTTGACCTTGATGTAGGCCAGCCCCTTGGCACCGTAGATCGCCACGAACTGGGTGTAGTCGTCGATTTCCTTGCGGCTCAGCACGCCGCCGGCAGGCACCTTCAGCGCCGCGACGCGCCCGCCTCCCACCTGCGCGGCTTCGCGGAAGACCTTGAACTCGACTTCCTTCATCATGTCGGTCAGCTCGGTCAGCGTGAGCGGCACGCGCAGATCCGGCTTGTCGGAACCGTACTTCAGCATCGCTTCGTTGTACGTCAGCCGCGGGAACGGATTCGGCAGCTTGACGTCCAGCACCTCCTCGAACAGCGTCCGTACCAATTCCTCCATCAGCAGGATGATCTCGGGCACGCCCAGGAAGGAAGTTTCGATGTCGATCTGGGTGAATTCGGGCTGCCGGTCGGCGCGCAGATCCTCGTCGCGAAAGCACTTGGTAATCTGGTAATAGCGGTCGAACCCGGAAATCATCAGCAGCTGCTTGAACAGCTGCGGCGACTGCGGCAGCGCGAAAAATTCGCCGGCATGCACACGCGATGGCACAAGATAATCGCGCGCGCCCTCGGGCGTAGACCTGGTCAGCATCGGCGTCTCGATGTCGATGAAACCATGCACGTCGAGAAACCTGCGCACGGCCATCGCCACCCGGTAGCGCAGCCGCAGATTCTTCTGCATCGCCGGGCGGCGCAGATCCATATACCGGTACTCGAGCCGAACAGTCTCGGTGAGATTCTCGTCATCCATCTGGAACGGCGGCGTGAGCGACGGATTGAGGATTTCCAGGCTGCGCGCGAGCACTTCCACCTGGCCGCTGGTGAGGTTGGGATTGACCGTGCCTTCCGGCCGCGGGCGCACCAGGCCGGTGATCTTGACCACGTATTCGTTGCGGATCTTCTCTGCGGTGGCGAATGTCTCCGCATTGTCCGGATCGCATACCACCTGCACCAGGCCCTCGCGGTCGCGCAGGTCGATGAAAATGACGCCGCCATGATCACGGCGGCGGTGTACCCAGCCTGAGAGGGTGACGGTCTGGTCGAGATGTTTGGCGGAGATCAGTCCGCAGTAAACGGTACGCATTATGGTTATGGGCTAAACGGTGGTTCAGAAATATGGGCCGCACGCCAGTGCGCGGGGAACTGCGCACTCAGTCCGGCGCTTCACACCCGACCAAGCAGGCGATCGCTCATCGGGACGGCGAATTTCAAGCCTGCATCCGCGGCTGCGGGCATGCCCGGCGGGAACAGGTATGAGCGCGGAAAGCGCCGGCCAGCAGCGGGCCCGGCGTCCGGAAATCTGTCGCAAGCGGGATCCGGGTCGACAGCCCGGCGACGGAACGACGCATCACAGGTGCTTTTACTGATCGGCCGCCGTGGTCGTTGCGCCGGCGGATGCATCGGCTGCTTTCTTCGGTTCTTCCTTCTTCGTCTCTTCTTTCGGATTGGCGTCCTTGTCTTTCGGCCCCGGCCTAGTGCCGGCCTTGAAGTCGGTCGCGTACCAGCCGGTGCCCTTGAGCTGGAAGCCCGCGGCGCTGATCAACTTGCTCATGGCGGGCTTGCCGCACGCCGGGCAGTCGCTCAGCGGCGCGTCGGACATCTTCTGCAGGACTTCCTGCTCGTGTCCGCACGCGGCGCATCGGTATTCGTAGATCGGCATCGTATTCCCCGAAAAATCAGCGAAAGTATACCCGAATGGCCTTGCCACCCGGCCTGCAAATATGGACAAACCGATGTATTGCAAGGGCATCCAATGGCCCCGCACAGAGCGACGGCTATAATCGGGCAACCTCATGTCGCTGCCCCGCCCCCTCTGGCCCTACCCCCGCGTCATCGCTCACCGCGGCGGCGGCGTGCTTGCGCCGGAGAATACGCTCGCGGCCCTCAGGCTGGCCCGTAACCTTGGTTTTCGCGGCGTCGAATTCGACGTGCGTCTGAGTGCGGATGACGCCCCGGTGCTGATGCATGACGATACCGTCGACCGCACCACCAACGGCACCGGCCGGGTCGCCGACCTTCCCTTCGCCGGACTCAGCCGTCTGGATGCCGGCGGATGGTTCGGCAATGAGTACCTGGGCGAACCCCTGCCGGCGTTTGCGGCGGCCTGCGCGCTGTGCCGCGAGTCCGGGCTGTGGGCAAACATCGAGATCAAATCCGAACCGGGGCGGGAAGCGCAGACCGGCCGCGCGGTGGCAAAGATGGCTAAGCTGCTATGGGCTGGCGCACCTCTGCCACCGCTGCTGTCGTCGTTCTCGACCGAGGCATTGCAGGCCGCCATGCGAGAATCGCCGGATCTGCCGCGCGGGTTCTTGTGCGGCGAGATCCCGCTTGACTGGAAGTCCGTCATGGACGAACTCGAATGCGCCTCACTGCACGCGGCGTGGAACCATCTCGGGCACGAGCAGGTGCGAGAAATTCACTCAGCGGGTTTCGGCGTACTGGCCTACACGGTGAACGAGTCGGCGAACGCGATCGACCTGCTGGAATGGAACGTCGACGCACTGGTCACCGACCAGCTGGAGCGCATCGGTCCTGCGTTCGCATGATCGGGCACTGTGCAGCCGTCGCCCCCGCGGTTGACCTGGATCCACCGCGCTCCGCCGGGTGCCTGTATGAACCTCCGGCCGTCATTGCGTTAACCTGATCGGAACATGGACTACATCGAGAACCGCACCTTCGACGAAATCGCGCCCGGCGACAGCGCCAGCCTGACGCGCACCCTGACGCCACAGGACATTCAGCTGTTCGCGGTGATTTCCGGCGACGTCAACCCTGCGCATGTCGATGCCGAGTACGAGGGCACGCGGTTCCACGAAGTGGTCGCGCACGGCATGTGGGGCGGCGCACTGATCTCGACCGTGCTCGGCACCCAGTATCCCGGCCCCGGCACCATTTATATCGACCAGAGTCTGCATTTCGCGCGCCCTGTGACGATCGGCGACACCATCACCGTCACCGTCACCGTGCGCGAGAAATTCGAACGCACCCGCCATGTGGTGCTCGACTGCAGGTGCGTTAACCAAGATCGCGTGGTGGTGATCACCGGGACTGCGGAAGTGCTCGCGCCGGAAACCAAGGTGCGCCGCCCGCGCGTCATGCTGCCGGAAATCCGACTGCATGACCACAATGCACGCCACCGCGAACTGCTGGCAATGGCCGTGGGACTGCAGCCGATCCGGGTCGCGGTGGTGCATCCCTGCGACCCCGCTTCGCTCGGCGGCGCACTGGCCGCCGCGCAGGCGGGACTGATCGTGCCGGTGCTGGTCGGTCCCGAACACAAGATCCGGGCGGTGGCGGCGGAGACCGGCGCCGATCTTTCCGGCGTCGAACTGATTTCCACGGAACACAGCCATGCTGCGGTGGAGGCCGCGGTGCGCCTGGTGCGGGACGAGAAGGTCGATGCCCTGATGAAGGGCAGCCTGCATACCGACGAACTAATGAGCGAGGTGGTGGCCCCGCAGTCCGGTCTGCGCACGGGCCGGCGCATCAGCCATGTGTTCGTGATGGACGTGCCGTCGTATCCCAAACCGCTGTTCATCACCGACGCGGCGATAAACATCGAACCCGATCTGGAAACCAAACGCGATATCGTGCAGAACGCGGTCGACCTCGCGCGGACTCTCGGTATTGCAGAACCCAAGGTCGCCATCCTTTCCGCGGTGGAGACTGTGACACCGAAGCTGCGCTCGACGGTGGACGCGGCGGCGCTGTGCAAGATGGCCGAGCGCGGCCAGATCACCGGCGGCGCGCTCGACGGTCCGCTCGCTTTCGACAACGCGATCTCGCCGGTGGCGGCAAAAACCAAGGAAATTGTTTCCGCGGTGGCGGGCCAGGCGGACATCCTGGTGGTTCCGGACATCGAGTCGGGAAACATGGTCGCCAAACAGCTCGAGTATCTGGCGGACGGACAGACAGCGGGCGTGGTGCTCGGCGCGCGCGTGCCGATCGTGCTGACCAGCCGCGCCGACGACGTGCAGAGCCGCGTAGCCTCCTGCGCGATCGCGTTGCTGATGGTGCGGAAAGCCGCGGCATGAGCGACGCGATCGTCGTCATCAACGCCGGCTCGTCCAGCATCAAGTTCGCGCTCTACTCCGCCGCGTTGGACCAGCAGGCAGGCTGCATCTTCCGCGGCCAGATCGACGGACTCGGTGCGAATCCGCGTTTCAGCGCGTGGGACGCCGACGGCAACGCGCTGTCCGCTCGCCCGCTGCCGCCGCCGACCGATCATGCGCTGGCGGTGGGCGAAGCGCTCGACTGGCTGGAAGATCACGACACCTCGTATACGGTGGTCGCGGCAGGTCACCGCGTGGTGCACGGCGGCGACTTTTTCTCACAGCCGGTGCGCGTAGACGACGCGGTGCTGAACAAGCTGCAGACCCTCAGCTGCCTTGCGCCGCTGCACCAGCCGCACAACATCGAGGGCATCAGGGCGGTGGCGCGGCACCGGCCGCGTCTCGCGCAGGTCGCCTGCTTCGACACCGAGTTTCATCAGTCGCAGCCTGCAATCGCGCGCGCGCTGCCCCTGCCCGCGGCGCTTACCGCAAGCGGCCTGAAGCGCTACGGCTTTCACGGTCTGTCTTACGAGTACATCGCGCTTAAACTGCCGGAGATGCTTGGCGACCTCGCCGGCGGGCGTGTGGTCGTTGCCCATCTGGGCAACGGCGCCAGCATGTGCGCGATGCTCGCAGGAAAAAGCGTCGCCTCCACCATGGGATTCACCGCGCTGGACGGACTAATGATGGGAACCCGCAGCGGCGCGATCGACCCCGGTGTGCTGTTGCATCTGCTGGAGCAGCGCGACATGACGCCGGCCGAACTGTCCCGGCTGCTGTATCACGAATCGGGACTGCTCGGCGTTTCCGGACTGAGCCACGACATGCGCACACTGCTTGCGTCTTCGGACCAGCGTGCGGGATTCGCGATCGATCTGTTCGTCTATCGCATCGTGCGCGAACTGGGGTCGCTGGCCGCGGCGCTGGGCGGGCTGGACGCGCTGGTGTTCACCGCAGGCATCGGCGAGCAAGCAGCACCGGTGCGGGCCGCGGTATGCGAGGCGAGCGCGTGGCTCGGCGTCCGCCTGGACAGGCGCGCCAACGACATGCATGAAACCGTGATCAGCGCGCACGACAGCCGCGTCGCCGTGCTGGTACTGTCGACCGATGAAGAGGCGATGATCGCCCGCCACGCCCTGGGCAATCTGTCGCAAGGCTGACGCAACCGCACGCGTCCCGATGTTCTTCGAGACTGCCGATCGGCGGCGCGTGCAAACCGCAGCCGGTCCATACCTATAATGGTTTCAGGGTCCGCGCCGCGGCCCCACATCCGGCCACAAATCCGAGGAGAATCGCATGTCATTGCGCCATACCTGGCTTGCGGCAGCGCTGCTTGCCGCGAGCAGCTTCGTTGCCGCAGACGAACCACGCATCCAGTACCTGAAACCCGAAGGCCTGTTCAACGTGCCGAGTTTCTCGCAGGTCACCGTCGCCCGCCCCGGCACGCTGGTGTTCGTAAGCGGGCAGATCTCGTGGGACGAGAACGGCCGCATGCTTGCCGGAGACCTGCGCGCACAGACCGAGGCGACCTTCGAGAACCTGAAGATCGCACTGGCCGCCACGGGCGCGACCTTCGACGACGTGGCCAAGCTCACCATCTACGTGAAGAACCTGGACACCCGCAAATGGCGCGAGGTCTCCGAGGTGCGCAGCCGTTACCTCTCCACCGAACGCCCGCCGGCGAGCACCATGGTCGGCATCACTTCGCTGGTGTACGACGAGGCGCTGATCGAGATCGAGGCATACGCGGTGCTGGACGATTGATCGCGCCCGCCGACCGGAACCGAAAGAGGCAGCGGTAAACCGCTGCCTCTCTGGCACACCTCGATAGCGCTCAGGCGGCGCTGCGTACCTGCTGCGGCGCGCGTAATGCTGCCAGCAGTTCGGTTTCCTTCAATTTTGCTTTCTCCAGGTGCGCTTCCTTGACGTGACCATAGCCGCGTATATCCTCCGGAAGGCTGGCGATGCGCACGGCCAGCGCGTGATTCTCCGGATTCAGGCGCCCCAGGATCTCTGAGATCACCGACTCGTAGTCGGCAATCAGCTGCCGTTCGGTGCGGCGCTCGCGCGTGTAGCCGAAAATATCGAACGCGCTGCCGCGCAGGAACCGCAGTTTCGCCAGCAGACCGAAGGCGGTGAACATCCAGCCGCCGTACTCCGACTTGCGCAGCTGCCTGTTCTGCGGATCGCGCTTCGCCAGCAGCGGCGGCGCAAGATGAAAATGCAGCTTGTAGTCGCCCTCGAACAGGCTCTTGATCCTGGCCTCGAACTGTCCCCCGGTGTAGAGCCTCGCGACCTCGTATTCGTCCTTGTAGGCAAGCAGCTTGAAGTAGTAGCGCGCGACTGCTTCCGCCAGACCGGACAGTCCTTTCGCGCCTGCCGCCTCGGTTTCGCGCACGCGATCGACCAGCGCCTTGTAGCGGGCTGCATACGCGGCATTCTGGTACCCGGTCAGAAACTCGACGCGGCGCGCGATCAGTTCGTCCAGCGATGCGGACAACCGCATGCTCGCCGCCGTCTCCGCCTTCGGCGAGATCAGGCGCTCGACCGCGGCGACGTCCACCACGGTGCGACGGCCCCAAAGGAACGCCGCCTGGTTCATCTTCACCGCGGCGCCGTTCAGTTCGATCGCCTTGTTGATCGCCTCCGCCGACACCGGGATCAGACCTTTCTGATAGGCAAACCCGAGCATGAACATATTGGTTGCGATCGAATCCCCGAGCAGCGCGGTGGCAATGCGGGTCGCGTCGACGAAATGCGCGCTGTCCTCGCCGACGCCGTTCACGATCGTGCGCCGCAGCGAGGAAGCCGGAAAGCGCATGTCCGCGTTGCGGGTGAAATCACCGGTCATCTGCTGGTGGGTGTTGACTACCGCGCGGGTTGCGCGCTCTCGCGTGGTATCCATGGTTTTCTGGCTGGCCGACACCACCAGGTCGCAGCCGAGCACGAGCCTCGCGCCGCCCGCTCCGAGACGCACCGTCCTGATGTCGTCCGGGTTTTGCGCGATCTGCAGATGACTCCACACCGCGCCGCCTTTCTGCGCCAGCCCGGCCATATCCAGTCCACCGAAGCCTTTGCCTTCCAGATGCGCCGCCATGCCGACGATGGCGCCGATGGTTACCACACCGGTGCCGCCGACACCGGTGACCATCATGCCGTAGGGCTCTTCCAGATCCGGCGGCTTCGGCTCCGGCACCGCCGGAAAAAGCGTTTCTACCTTTACGCCGGCGGAGGCTTCTTCCTGCACCGGCAGACTCCGGCCCTTCCTGAGACTGCCGCCATGCACGGTGACAAAGCTCGGACAGAAACCCTTCACACAGGAATAGTCCTTGTTGCACGAAGACTGGTCGATCGTACGCTTGCGGCCGAATTCGGTCTCCAGCGGCACCACCGAAACGCAGTTCGACTTCACGCCGCAATCGCCGCAACCCTCGCAGACCAGATCGTTGATGACCACGCGTTTGGCCGGGTCCGGAAACTGGCCGCGCTTGCGGCGGCGGCGCTTCTCTGCGGCGCAGGTCTGGTCGTAGACGATCACCGAGACGCCCGGAATCTCGCGCATGCGCTTCTGCACCGCGTCGTAATCGTCGCGGTGATAGACCTCGACGCCCTCTGCGAAGCCCGCGTTCGCGCCATACTTGTGCGGCTCGTCGGTAACCACCACCACCTTCTTCGCGCCTTCCGATGCCACCTGGTGGGTGATCTGCGGCACGCTGAGCGGACCGTCCACCTGCTGGCCACCGGTCATCGCCACTGCATCATTGAACAGGATCTTGTAGGTCACATTCACGCCGGAGGCGACCGCGGCGCGCACTGCTAGCAGGCCTGAGTGGTAATAGGTCCCGTCGCCGATATTCTGGAACACATGCCGGGTCTTCACGAACGGCGCCTCGCCGATCCAGCTCGCGCCCTCGCCGCCCATCTGCGTGAAGCCCGCGGTGTTGCGATCCATCCACTGCGCCATGAAATGGCAGCCGATGCCGGCGAGCGCAATCGAGCCGTCAGGCACGCGGGTGCCGGTGTTGTGCGGGCAGCCGCTGCAGAAATACGGCGTGCGGTCCATCGCGGGCTTCTCAGGAACACGCACGTGCAGTTTCTCCTGTTCCGCAACGCGCTCAGCGAGCTGCGAATCGCCGTTGCGTTCCAGGATGCGACGGCCGATCGCAATCGCGATTTCGTTCGGATCGAGTGCGCCGTTCGACTGGAACAGTTCCGCTCCGAGTTCGTCGCGTTTGCCGACCACCTGCGGCGCGTCCGCGCGACCGTACAGGACTTCCTTGACCTGGGTTTCCACCAGGCCGCGCTTCTCCTCGACCACCACGATCCTGTCGAGGCCTTCGGCGAACTCGGTGAGGCCCTGCGGCTCGAGCGGATACGTCATGCCGACTTTGTAAATGCGCAAGCCCAGCCGCTGCGCCTCGGCCTCGTCGATGCCGAGGTACTGCAGCGCCTGGCGCACGTCCATATACGATTTGCCGCAGGTAACGATGCCGAGCTTCGCCCCGGGCGAATCCATGATCACGCGGTCCAGCCTGTTGGCACGCGCGAACGCCCGGACCGCATCGAGCTTGTGCTTGTGCAGGCGCGCCTCCTGGTCGAGCGCCGCATCCGGCCAGCGGATGTTCAGCCCGCCCTGCGGAAGTTTGTGATCCGCCGGCGTGACGATACGCACGCGCTCCGGGCTGACGTTCACCGAGGCACTCGCATCGATCGTGTCTTTCACGCACTTCAGACCAACCCAGCAGCCGGAGTAGCGCGACAGCGCCCACCCGAACAGGCCGTAATCGAGCAGTTCCTGCACACCGGCAGGATTCAGGATCGGGATCATTGCGTCGACCAGTGCGTATTCGCTCTGGTGCGCGGTGGTGGAAGACTCGCAGGTATGGTCGTCGCCCATCAGTACCAGCACCCCGCCGCGCGGATGCGTGCCGGCGAGATTGCCGTGACGGAAGACATCGCCGGTGCGGTCCACGCCCGGCCCCTTGCCATACCAGATCGCGAATACGCCGTCGTACTTCGGCTCGCCGTGAAAGCCGAGCTGCTGCGTGCCCCAGATCGCGGTCGCCGCCAGGTCTTCGTTCACGCCCGGCTGGAACACCACGTGATGGTCTGTCAGGTGTTTTTTCGCAGCCCACAGCTGCTGGTCGTAGCCACCCAGCGGGCTACCCCGATAGCCGGAGATGTAACAGCCGGTGCTGAAACCCTCGGCGCCGTCGCGCAGGTGCTGCATGATCGGCAGCCGCACCAGCGCCTGCGTGCCGGTGATGAAGATCCGGCCGCTTTCCAGCTTGTATTTGTCCTCGAGGCTTACGTTTTGTAGAGTCATCTGGGCAACCTTTCAGCGCCATTCGCGCGGCGACCTGCCGCGGCCTGGCCTGCTTATCGAAATATCCGGTATTTTCGCGGAGAATCAGCCAATTCTCCAACTGACACCCTCGCTGATCCAGGGGTCACAACCGGTTGGACCCGTCCCCCTGGCCTGCCTGTTCGCGGAACGCGGCGCAAACGGCGCGAATCGCGGCAGTGACGCGTGCCACAGCGCAGCTGGCAATCAGAACGGAATATCGTCTTCCATGTCGTCGAAGCCCGCGCCCTTGCCAGCGCCGGCAGCGGCTTTCTTCGGCGGGGCGGATGAGGCGTCATCCGAAGCCATTCGTTCCGACCCGCCCGAGCGTGAACCGAGCATCTGCATGCGATCCGCGCGGATCTCGGTAGTGGTGCGCTCCTGGCCGTCCTTGTCGGTCCACTTGCGGGTTTGCAACCGGCCTTCAATATAAACAGCCGAGCCTTTTTTCAGGTATTCGCCGGCAATCTCCGCGGTCTTGCCGAACAGCGCAACCCGGTGCCACTCGGTCTGCTCCTGTTTCTCTCCGCTCTTGTCCCGCCACTGCTCGGTAGTCGCAATGCTGATGTTGGTCACCGCGTCGCCGCTGGGCAGATAACGCACTTCGGGATCGCGCCCGAGGTTGCCAATCAGAATCACCTTGTTTACAGAAGCCATTTTGTTTCCTCCCAGTTATCTCGTCAGCCCTTGCTCGCTATCAGCCGAATCACATTCTCTTCGTCGAACCCCGTGCTGTCCACTTTCAGGTAGGCAAAACCCTCCCTGGAGAGCGTCACTTCACATACGCCCGGCACAGTCGCCAGCTCGCGCTCCAGCCCGAGCGCGCGCTGGGAATCCAGCCGTGGCAGCCGGTAGCGCCTGGTGGACAGCCCTGTGGAGACGTTCATTCCGCCGGCGATCGCCAACCACACCAGCGCTGCCGCGGCGCAGAACCAGTAAACCGCGCCGGTGCCGAGTTGTTGCGCAATCCAGCCGCCGGCTGCCGCGCCGACGAAGGCGCCCATGAACTGCGTGGTGCTGTAGACACCGATCGCGGTCCCCTTGGCGCCCGCGGGCGCGAGCTTCGATATCAGCGACGGCAGCGATGCCTCCAGCAGGTTGAATGCGGCGAAGAACAGCAGCATCGCCAGCACCAGCGCAACCAGGTTATGCGAGAACACGCCGAGCGCAGCGGTGGCGGCCGCAAGCAGGGCGACCGCGCCGACGAACGCCGATTTCTGCCACCCGTCTCTTTCCGAGGCAAGCATCACCGGCAGCATGATTGCGACGCTGCCGAGCATCGCCGGAAGATAAGCGCGCCAATGCGCGCCAGGCGCAAGATGCTGCACGAGTGCAGCCGGCAACACCACGAACAGCGCCATCAGGACGCCATGCAACACGAAGATGCCGGCATTTAATCGCATCAACTGCGCATCCCGCAGCACCCGGGCCAGAGGCACATTCGGCGGACCGGCGGTGTCCTCGCCTGCCGGATCCGGATCCGGTACCAGAAAGCGCACCACCAGGATTGCGAGCAGCGCAAGAAATCCGGTCATTGCAAATATCCCCGGCACGCCGATGACGTGACCGAGCGCCGGGCCGACGATCATCGACAGCGCAAAGGTGGCGCCGATGGTCATACCAATGATCGCCATCGCCTTGGTGCGATTGCGCTCGCTGGTCAGGTCCGCAGTCAGCGCGATCACCGCCGCCGAGATTGCGCCGGCGCCCTGGGTCGCGCGGCCTGCAATCACCCAATACACGTTGTCGGCCGCCGCCGCGACGAAACTGCCAATCGCAAAAATGAGCAGGCCGAGATAGATGACCGGTTTGCGACCCCAGCGGTCCGACAACCTGCCGAACGCCACTTGCAGCAGGGCCTGGGTCAGGCCATAGGCGCCGAGCGCAATTCCCACCAGCGTGTAGCTATTTCCGCCGGGCAGGCTGTGGGCGTACAGCGCGAATACCGGGAGGATGATGAACATCCCCAGCATCCTCAGTCCGAATATGCCTGCCAGGCAGAGACTTGCGCGTAACTCCCGGACCGACATCCGGTCTTTCGGAAACATCAGGGAAAAGATTAAGCCGCGGATTGGGAACGAAAATTGAAGTCCAGTATAGTATCAGGTTCACTCACATCGAGGGCCCTGCAGGCGTCAGTCCGCATCCTGGATAATGAACAAAATCCGCATTCGCGGCGCACGCACGCATAACCTGAAGAACATCAATCTCGACCTTCCGCGCGAGAAGCTGGTAGTCATTACCGGCCTGTCCGGATCCGGAAAGTCTTCGCTCGCCTTCGACACGCTTTACGCAGAGGGGCAGCGCCGCTATGTCGAATCGCTGTCGGCCTACGCCAGGCAGTTCCTGCAGATCATGGAGAAGCCGGACGTCGACCTGATCGAGGGCCTGTCGCCGGCGATCTCGATCGAGCAGAAGGCTGGCAGTCACAACCCGCGCTCCACCGTCGGCACGGTCACCGAGATTCACGATTACCTGCGGCTGCTGTTCGCCAGGGTCGGCGAACCCCAGTGCCCTGAACATGGCACCCGCCTCGCTGCGCAGAGCGTTTCGCAGATGGTCGACCATGTGCTGGAGCTGCCGGAGGACACGCGGCTGATGGTGCTGGCACCGCTGCTGGTAGGACGCAAGGGCGAGAACGTCGATCTGTTCGAGGACCTCAAGGCACAGGGCTTCGTGCGAGTTCGCGTGGACGGTTCGGTTTACGAACTGGACACGCCGCCGAAACTCGCGCGCAACAGGAAGCACACAATCGAGATCGTGATCGACCGCATCAAGGTTCGCGCCGAGATGAAGCAGCGGCTTGCGGAGTCCTTCGAGACCGCACTGCGCCACGCCGAGGGCCGCGCCATCGCAGTGGAAATGGACAGCGGCAAGGAACACGGTTTCTCGGCGCGGTTCGCCTGCCCGGTGTGCAGCTACTCACTGCCGGAACTCGAACCCCGGCTGTTTTCGTTCAATAACCCGATGGGTGCATGCCCACGCTGCGACGGGCTCGGCACCATTACCTTCTTCGACCCAGAGCGCGTGGTGGCTTTCCCGAACCTGTCGCTTGCGGCCGGCGCAATCAGGGGCTGGGACCGGCGCAACCAGTTCTATTTCCAGATGCTCACCAGCCTCGCGGCGCACTACGAATTCGATGTCGATGCGCCCTTCGATTCGTTGCCGGGGCCGGTGCGCAGCATCATCCTGCACGGCTCGGGCGAGGAGAAGCTGCGTTTCCTCTACGTCGGTGCGCGCGGCAACAAATACCATCGCGAGCACGTGTTCGAGGGCATCGTGCCGAACCTGGAACGCCGCTATCGCGAAACCGATTCGACTGTGGTGCGCGAGGAGCTGGCCAAGTTTCTCGCTACGCGCTCCTGTCCCGAGTGTGGCGGCTCGAGACTGCGCCGGGAAGCGCGCCATGTCTACGTTGCCGACAGGCCGATTTACGACATCAGCGCGATGACGCTGCGCGAGGCGCAGGCGTTCTTCTCGGGGCTGAAACTGCAGGGGTCGCGCCTGACCATAGCCGACAAGATCGTGCGCGAGATCGTCAACCGGCTGAACTTCCTGAACAACGTCGGGCTCGAATATCTCAGCCTCGATCGCTCGGCAGATACCTTGTCCGGCGGCGAAGCGCAGCGCATCCGGCTCGCCTCACAGATCGGGTCCGGGCTGACCGGCGTGATGTACGTGCTGGACGAGCCGTCGATCGGTCTGCACCAGCGCGACAACGACAGGCTGCTGGCAACGCTCAAGCAGTTGCGCGATCTGGGCAACACCGTAATCGTGGTCGAGCACGACCACGACGCGATCATGAGCGCCGATCATGTGGTGGACATGGGGCCGGGCGCCGGCGAGAACGGCGGCCGCGTGGTGGCGGAGGGGCCGCCGGAGGAGATCGCCGCCAACCCGGATTCGCTGACCGGCCAGTATCTTTCGGGACGCAAACAGATCGACATGCCGGGTCTGCGGCACAAGCCGCACGCGAAGAACCGGCTGATCCTCAAGGGAGCGCGCGGCAACAACCTCAAGAACGTGTCGCTGCAGCTCCCGGCGGGACTGCTGGTGTGCATCACCGGCGTATCCGGCTCGGGCAAATCGACGCTGATAAACGATACGCTCTATCGCGCGGTGGCACAGCATCTGTACGGCAGCAGCGACGAGCCCGCGGCATTCGACGAAGTCGAGGGGCTGGAACGCTTCGACAAGGTGGTCAACGTCGACCAGAGCCCGATCGGCAGGACGCCGCGCTCCAATCCGGCAACCTACACCGGGCTGTTCACACCGATCCGCGACCTGTACGCAGGCGTGCCGCTGGCGCGCGAGCGCGGCTACGGTCCCGGACGATTCTCCTTCAACGTCAAGGGCGGGCGCTGCGAAGCCTGCCAGGGCGACGGCGTACTCAAGGTGGAGATGCATTTCCTGCCAGACATCTACGTGCCCTGCGACGTCTGTCACGGACGGCGGTACAACCGCGAAACGCTGGAGGTGAAGTACAAGGGCAAGAACGTCCACGAAATCCTGGAGATGACGGTGGAGCACGCCCGTGAGTTTTTCTCCCCGGTGCCATCGATCGCGCGCAAGCTCGGCACGCTGCTCGAGGTCGGCCTCGGCTACGTGCGCCTGGGCCAGTCGGCCACCACGCTCTCCGGCGGCGAGGCACAACGGGTCAAGCTGGCTCTCGAGCTCTCCAAGCGCGATACGGGCAGCACGCTCTACATCCTTGACGAGCCGACGACCGGCCTGCACTTCCACGACATCGAACTGCTGCTGAAGGTGCTGCATCGGCTGCGCGATCACGGCAACACCGTGGTGGTAATCGAACACAATCTGGATGTGATCAAGACCGCGGACTGGATCGTGGACCTGGGACCTGAGGGCGGGGACGGCGGCGGCCGCATCGTCGCCGAAGGCACGCCGGAGGATGTGGCCCTGAGTGAATCGAGCTACACCGGCCGGTACTTGCGCGCTGCGCTGGGGCTGGAAAGTACCGGCAATCGCCGCGCCGCCGGCTGAGCGGTCGTCCGGGCAAATAAAAAAGGCCGGCTTTGCCGGCCTTTTTTATTACTGATGGATGAATTACTTCTCGGTAGTGGCCTTGGTCTCCTGACCACTCTGTTCCGGTCTGTCGAGCAATTCAACGAGCGCCATGGGTGCGTTATCCCCCTGCCGGAAGCCGGCTTTCAGGATACGGAGATAGCCGCCGTTGCGGCTCGCGTAGCGCGGCCCGAGTTCATCGAACAGCTTGACCACCATTTCGCGGTCGCGCAGGCGAGAAAAGGCCAAGCGGCGATTGCTCAGTGAAGGTTTCTTGCCAAGCGTGATGATCGGCTCGGCGACGCGGCGCAATTCCTTGGCCTTCGGCAGCGTGGTCTGGATCACCTCGTGGCGCAGCAGCGAGTTGGTCATGTTGCGCAGCATCGCGGAGCGATGGCTGCTGGTGCGATTCAGTTTGCGCAGTCCCAGTCGGTGACGCATGTTTCATTCCTCATCATAAGGATGAAGGGTAAAGGCTGAAAGGTGAAACCGCGCTGCTTCGTCACGGCCTTCGTCCTTTCGACTTTCGCCTTCGTACTTGTTCTTAAAGCTTTTCCAAGCCCGTGGGCGGCCAGTTCTCGAGCTTCATGCCGAGCGTCAGCCCGCGCCCGGCGAGCACTTCCTTGATCTCGTTCAGCGACTTGCGGCCGAGGTTCGGCGTCTTGAGCAGCTCAGTTTCCGTACGCTGGATCAGGTCGCCGATGTAGTAAATATTCTCTGCCTTCAGGCAGTTGGCCGATCGAACGGTCAGCTCCAAGTCGTCGACGGGGCGCAGCAGAATCGGATCAACCTGCGGCATCTTCGGCTGCTCGACCGGCGCGGGCGTACCCTTCAGATCGGCGAAGCTGGACAACTGGTCCATCAGGATGCGCGCGGCGTAGCGGATTGCTTCTTCCGGC
>DATKEK010000223.1:0-9676 GCA_035512195.1 Burkholderiales bacterium | reverse complement strand
GCATGAGCATGGCCGCCGCCGCCGACCTCGAGTCGCGCTACGAGGTGGCGCTCAAGCGCGGACGCGGCGACGCAGTTACGGACGCCCTACGCGGCGGCTCTGCCCTGAATATCTGACCGTGCCGGGTCCGCGGCGCAGGCCGATACGCCGGACGGCTGCGCGGCGCGTCCGCAAAAAAACCGCACAGGCGCGCATACATTCAGGCATCCTCGTCAGGAACGAATTTCAGCGCCACGCCGTTGTTGCAGTAACGCAGGCCTGTGGGCTCCGGGCCGTCCTCGAACACATGGCCCTGATGGCCGCCGCAGCGCGCGCAGTGGTATTCGGTGCGCTCCATGAACAGCTTGCGGTCGATCCTGGTAGCCAGTGCGCCGGGAATGGTGTCGAAGAAACTCGGCCAACCGGTCCTGCTGTCGAACTTCATGTCCGCGGTGAACAAGGGCTGACCGCAGCCGGCGCACACGAAGCGGCCTTTTCGATACTCGGCATTCAGCGGGCTGGTGAAACGGCGCTCGGTCGACTCTTCGCGCAGCACCGCGAATTGTTCCGGCGTCAGTTCCGACTGCCATTGCTCGCGTGATTTTTCCACTTTGTCCATCTTTGAATCTGGCGGATTGAGGCTTCGATACCCGAACGATACCTCAACCTGCGTCCGGCCGGACCCCGGTGAGCGGTTTGCGCGCAGGCGCAGGCTCATGGTAATTGTGCATACCGGCAATGCAGGATACGAGCGGCGCCGTGGTAATGGTTGATCGATAAAAGGGAGGAGCGATGGCATTGTCGGGGCTCTGGCGCGCTGCGGGCGAGTGGCTGTCGAATCCGGCCGACCGGTTCGTGCTGCTGGCTGGACTGGCGTACGGGCTGACCGCGTGCGCGCCGCAGCCGGTCCAGCCCGAGCTTCCGCCGCAGCCGCAGCCCCCCAGGGCCCAGTCGCCTGCGCCGCCAGCGGAACCGGGCGTGACGGTCGACGTGCGGTTACCCGACATCGACGTGGATTCTTCGCAGCCGGCGCCGGTCGAGCGAATCGAAGTACAGGCCGACCCGCTGGAGCGCAGGGAGGCGCCGCAGCCCCTGCGCAACGACGTCGTGGTGCTTCTGCCGCATATGGATGGTTCTGCCGGCACGGTAGTAGTGAGACACGAGGACGGCGAAATCGTGCTCGACCGGGCGTATGCCGCTGCGCTGATCACGGGGCCCGGACTGGCGCGGAGTTTCGTCTATGAGCCCGAGCAGGCAAGCCGGGTTTTCTCGGCTGCGCTCGCCGCGTTGCCGCCGCGGCCGAAAAGCTTCCTGATCTATTTCGACCTCGCCAGCGACGAACTGAGTGCCGAGTCGCAGCGGCAGATCGAGCTGTTGTTTGCCGAATTGTCTGCGCGGCCGGTACCGGAAATAACGGTGACCGGCCACACCGATACCAGTGGCTCCACGGAGTTCAATGACCAGCTGTCATTGCAGCGGGCGCGGACAATACGCGACGAACTGGTGCGCCGTGGTATTGCGCGTGAACTCATCTCGGTTTCCGGCAGGGGAAAGCGCGAACTGCTGGTGCCGACCGAAGATCAGGTGGCGGAGCCTCGCAATCGCCGAGTCGAGATCGAAATCCGGTGACGCGACAGGGCGCAGCGTCTAGATCACGCCCTCCAGCAACTGCACGTCCACCATTGTGCCGGGACTGATGTTGCCCGCTTCGGTTGGCAGCACGATGAAACAGTTCGCCTGGCTCATCGAAGACAGTATTCCGGAACCCTGGTCGCCGGTCGTGCTGACGGTCCATTCCCCCTCGTCGTTACGCGACAGGACGCCGCGCTGGAACTCGGTGCGCCCGGGGGCCTTTTTGATCGCTGAAGTGCAGACCACCTTGAGCAGAGGCAGCGGCGCGATCCGGGTCTGGCCCTGCAGGTGCAACAGGGCGTCGCGCACGAACTGGTAGAACGTCACCATCACCGCCACCGGGTTACCCGGCAGACCGAAGAAGTGCGCGTTGCCGATCTTGCCGTAGGCAAGCGGACGGCCGGGTTTCATCGCGATCTTCCAGAACAGTACTTCGCCCAGCTGTTCGAGAATCTGTTTTACGTAGTCCGCCTCGCCGACCGATACGCCGCCGCTGGTGATCACCACGTCGGCACTGGCGGCCGCCTCCCTGAACGCCTGATCAATCCGCTGCGGATCGTCGCGGATCACCCCCATGTCCAGCAGCTCGCAGCCGAAGTGGCTGAGCATGCCATACAGCGTATAGCGATTGCTGTCGTAGATCTGCCCGGGACCGAGCGGCTGGCCGATCGACACCAACTCATCGCCGGTGGAGAAGAATGTCACCCGCAGCCTGCGATAGACTGCGACTTCGCCGATGCCGAGCGATGCCATAATGCCGATCTCTGCCGCGCGCACCGGTTGACCGCGCTGCAGCGCCGGCGCGCCTTTGCGCAGGTCCTCGCCTGCCTTGCGCGTATTGGTCCCGGCTTTGGGTACCGCGTCGACGCTGACCTTGCTGCCGGAAACCCTGGTGCGTTCCTGCTGGATTACGGTGTCCGCGCCCGCCGGAATCACCGCGCCGGTCATGATGCGTACCGCCTGGCCAGCACGCAACGTGCCGTCGAACGGCTGGCCGGCGAAGGCGCTGCCAATTATTTCAAGAGCGGTCTCGCCGTCCTGCTGCAGGTCGGCGAAGCGCACCGCATAGCCGTCCATCGCCGAGTTGTCGTGCTGCGGCACGTCGACCGGCGAAATCATGTCTTCCGCCAGCACCCTGCCGAGCGCGGCGCGGATATGCAGGCGTTCGACCGTGTTCACCGGCGTGAGAAAAGCGCGGATGTGTTCGCGCGCTTTCTCCACCGGCATCGAATTCGGATCGTAGTCGTCGGCGCAGGAAAGTTCGCGCAGTGTCTTCGGTTCGTTCATGTGTGATCGTGGGGGAGCAGTCGGTGCAGAGGCAACGCCTGCGTGCCTAGCGCAGGCCCTTGCGCAGCAGATCCGCCACCAGTTCGTTCATGCCGGTTTCGCGTTCCTGCGCCAGCGAACGCAGTTGTGCAACCAGCTCAGCCGGCAGCTTGACGGCAAAGGCGACCAGGCCGGCGGCCTGGTCAATCTGGCGCTGCTGCTTGCGCGATACCGCGCCAACTGCATTGGGCCCGAGGCGTCCCGGAGCGGCCGGCCGGTTCATGCCGCTTTCGATTTGCCGGCCTTTGATCTTTTCCATCAGGGTACGTTTCATTGTCTGGGCCTGTTCAAGTGCGCAGTAGTGGATCGAAGAGCCGATCGCTAACAGTTTGTTGAAAAAGCTACTGCGCGACCCGATTGCGGCGTCGCGTGCTCGCTCACTCCTCGCCTATCTATTTGATATGTCTCGTCGCTCGCTGCGCGGCTCCTTGCACTCGGGCCGCTCGCAACGCTTTTTTCAACAAACTGCTAACCGCCGATATAGCTCATCTCGACCTTGCGCATTTTCGCGGTTTCCTCGGTGCGAATCTCCGAGTAGCGGTCGGTGCGCGCGCGCCACACTCCGGCGATCACGGCTGAAATGTCGTCATCGCTCGCCCCGCTTCGCAGCAGGCCGCGCAGATCGGTGCCGCTGGTGGCGAACAGGCAGGTGAAGACCTGGCCTTCCGCGGACAGCCTGGCGCGGGTGCAGTCGCGGCAGAACGCCTGCGTCACCGAGGAGATGAATCCGACTTCTCCGCTGCCGTCCCTGTACCGCCAGCGCTCCGCGACTTCGCCGCGGTAATTCGGTTCCAGCGGTTCGATGCCGAACTCCGCGTCCAGCCGCGCCGCAAGCTCGCGCGAAGGCACCACGTGGTGCATCTTCCAGCCGTTGGTGTGGCCGACGTCCATGAACTCGATGAAACGCAAGATGTGGCCGCTGCCCTTGAAGTAGCGCGCCATGTCCACAACCGTATGGTCGTTCGCGCCGCGCTTTACCACCATGTTGATCTTGACCGGGCGCAGGCCGACGCGATCGGCTTCCTCGATGCCTTCCAGCACCTTCGCCACCGGAAAATCCACGTCGTTCATGGCACGGAACACCGCATCGTCGAGCGAGTCCAGGCTGACGGTGACGCGTTTCAGTCCGGCATCCTTCAGCAGGCGGGCTTTCTGTTTCAGCAGCGACGCGTTGGTGGTGAGCGTGAGGTCCAGGCCGGGTTCGCGCGCCAGCAGTTCGATCAGCTTTTCGAGCTGGCGGCGCACCAGCGGCTCGCCGCCGGTGATGCGGATCTTCTCGATCCCGTGTCCGCGGAAGATGCGCACCAGCCGGTGAATCTCGTCAAAGCTCAGCAATTGCGAGCGTTCGAGAAACTGGAAGTCGCGCCCGTACACCTCCTTGGGCATGCAGTAGGTGCAGCGGAAGTTGCAGCGGTCGGTGACCGAAATGCGCAGATCGCGCAACGGGCGCCCGCGCTTGTCTGCAAGCAGGCCGGGGTCGGCGGCAACCGTGGCGGTCTGGTTCATGGCTCGATACGTACCTGGTGTTCGGGGAATGCCCACGATGGAAAAAAGGCTTAACCGGCGGGCCGCGTTTTTCGGGCATTATATTGCAAAAGATATAACGCGAGAGCGGGTTCTGCTCCGCGCCTTTTCCCAGTCAGGAGGCGCTCCATGCTACGCCATCCACTTTCTGCCCTGGCGCTTTGTTGTGTGCTCATGTCCGGGAGCATTCACGCAGCCGGGGAATTGCGCCTTGCCACCACCACAAGCACCGAGAACTCGGGGCTATTGAACGCAATCCTCCCTGTGTTCGAGGCGGAACATGGCATCCGCGTGCATGTACTCGCGACGGGATCGGGCAAGGCGCTGAAGCTCGGAGAGAACGGCGACGTGGACGTGGTTCTGGTACACAGCCGCGCGGACGTGGACAGGTTCGTCGCTGCCGGCCATGGCGTGAACCGGCGCGATGTCATGTACAACGATTTCATTCTGGTCGGCCCCGAGGCCGACCCGGCGGGCACCCGGGGCGGCGATGTGCTCGTTGCATTCGCGAGAATTGCGGCCGGGAAACACCGGTTCGTATCGCGCGGGGACGACTCGGGCACCGACAAGATGGAGAAGAATTACTGGGGCGCAATCGGCGTCCCGCCGGTCGGGGAGAGCTGGTATGTATCGGCCGGACTGGGCATGGGGCAGGTCTTGATGATGGCGGCGGAGCTGCGCGCCTACACGCTGACGGATCGAGCGACGCACGCCACCTTTCGTGCCAGAACCGGACTTGCGATCCTGGTTTCCGGCGATCCGAGAATGTTCAATCCGTATGGTGTGATCGCGGTCAACCCCGAGCGCCATTCCGGCGTCAATTCCGCCAACGCGATGCGATTCATCGAGTGGCTGACTGGTGAATCGGGACAGCGCGCAATCGGGGAATTTCGCCTCGGCGGTGAGCGGCTGTTCTTTCCGGCCGCGCGCTGAATGGAATTGCTCGACACCACGCGCGAGGCGTTCCGCCTGCTGTTTTCCGCGGATCCGGTGCTGTGGGGCATCGTCTGGGTATCGGTCAAGGTTTCGCTGCTGGCGCTGATTCTGGTCGGACCGCTGGCAGTGGCGGCCGGTTTCGTGCTGGCACATGTCGCATTTCCGGGCCGCCGGCTGCTGGTGATCCTGGTGCAGGCGCTGCAATCCTTTCCGACGGTGGTGGTGGGGCTCCTGCTGTACATGCTGCTGTCGCGCCAGGGACCGCTCGGCTCGCTGCAACTGCTGTTTACGCAGACGGCGATGATCCTGGGCCAGATGGCGATCGCCTTTCCGGTGCTGGCGGCCTACACCCTGAGCGCGGTGCAGGGCGCGGACCCGCGCGCCCACGAGACCGCACGCAGCCTTGGGGCGGGGCGCATGCGCGCCGCGCTGACCCTGCTGTGGGAAGTCCGTTTCGGCGCGATGGCCGGCGTGTTCATGGGATTCGGCAGGGTGATCTCGGAGATCGGCTGCGCGCTGATGGTCGGCGGCAACATCGCCGGCCTCACCCGCAACATCCCGACTGCGATCGCACTGGAAACCGGCAAGGGCGAGTTCGCGCAGGGCGTTGCGCTCGGTATCGTGCTGATCGTGCTCGCGCTCGGCGTGAACATCGCGCTGGCGGCACTACAGGGAGAAGGCGGAATGAAGCGATCATGGCAGCCGTGATCGAAGTCGACGGAGTGTCGAAATCCTGGGGCGGCAAAGCAGTGCTGCGGATTCCGCGGCTGCGCCTCGAAGCCGGCACCAGCTACGTGCTGTCCGGCGACAATGGCGCCGGGAAGAGCACGTTGTTGCGCGTCCTGGCCGGCATGGAGCCGGCGCGGATCGAGCGTTTCTGTTTCGAAGGGCAAGTTCTGCGGCAACAGCGGTTGCCGGCGAGCGTGCGGTTGCAGACCGGTCTCGTGCACCAGCATCCGTACATGCTGAGCGGCAGCGTGCGCGCCAATGTCGAGTACGCCCTCAGAATCCGCGGCATGTCACGCGCGGATCGCGCGCGTTTGGCGCAGCATGCGCTGGAGTGGGCCGGAATGGCGGATCTGGCGAATGCGACCGCGCAGAGACTGTCCGGCGGTGAAAAACAGCGCGTGGCGCTGGCGCGGGTGCGGGCGTTTTCGCCGCACGTTTACCTGCTGGACGAGCCGACCGCGAACCTGGACGTGGACGGGCGCCGGCGCGTGATCGAACTAATCGCGCAACTGGCGGACGAAAACCGCGTGGTGGTGCTAGCTTGTCACGACCAGGAAATGATCAGCCTGCCCGGCGTGGTGCGCCTGCACCTTGCAAACGGCCGCCTGGAAGGCGATGCGGTGACTGCCTGAACCGCAATTGCGCAGCCTTGCCGGGCGGGTCAGACGTAGGCGATGCTGCGCCCGCAGGCGATGATCGAAATCCACAGCAGGAGCGAAAGCGTGGCATGGAAGCGCGCGGCGTGCGGCGCGGGAGTGTGCACGTCCCACGTGACCACCGTCCTGAACGGCCCGAGGTGAAACGCCAGCGCGTTGCCGGCGACCACGAACAGCAGCAGGATCTTCAGCGTGAACGCCGGATTGGAGATGATCGCGGCCGCGTCGGTGAGAAACAGCAGCAGTCCGGCGGGCAGTACCACAATCAGCGACCCCAACGACCACGGCAGCAGGTGCCCGGCCAGCATGCGCACCGGAATCCGGCTGGAGACTCCGAGCAGGCGCAGGTCGAACATCACCACCGAGCCCACCAGCACCACGAAGCCGAGGATATGCAGGATCTCGACAAAGGGATACAGCCATAGCGAGTCGCGCATCGCGGCCGCGATGCCGATCTCCTGCAGTCTCTCGATCGGGGATTCCGGCGTCAACGCAACTCGACGGTCTTGCCGGATACGGAGATGCGCTCGGCGCGCATTTCAATCGGATCGCTGCGATGCGCATAGCCTTCGACGGTGGCGGTATCGCCGACCTTGAGATTTTCGCTGGGCATGCCGCGTGCCGACATGCGCGCGGGTGGGGCCAGCACCGCGAGCCAGGTCTTGTCGTCGGCCTGCAGGCGTATCGTCGTATGCGGATAGCTGAACGCCACCTCGACGATGGTGCCGGACACGCTCAGGGTGTCGCTGCTGTCATAGTTGCTCCAGCCGTGATGGGCGTACGCGGTTGCTGCAAAGGCGAGGGCCGCGATCGCGGAAAGCAGAATTTTCTTCATGAAAGCATGCTCCTGGTTCGATTCGACAGGTTCCGCTCGCAACGGCGGGCGCGGAGCGGGGTCAACTATAATGCAGACACGTTGCCGGAAAAAACATTCCCATAGCGAATCAAGGGTTTTTTCGCATTGCGCGGTGGAATCGGGTGAAGCCTGAGCAACTTGGGGTCGCAGTAGTCATGGAGCGAATGGCCACCGCGAATCGGTGGGTGACAGAGCGCTGGGAAGCACGCGCGGTGATTCCGGACGCACAATCGGGTCAGGTTACCCGGCCGTTGTTCGATACCGTCGAGCGCGCGCAGACGCTGCATACCGGATTGTGCATCGAACTGCATCGCGACGAGGCGCAAGGCTACTACCTGAATCTGAGTTCCCCGAATCCGGGCGTGTTTGTAATGTGGCGGATGCGTGAGGCCGAGGCGGTTCCGGTGATGGTGACCCTGAGCTACGACGAAGCCGCGCGCCTGCTGGATGCGGGCGAAACGGTGGACGCAATCCCCTTGCCGGCGGAGATCGGCGCCTGGCTGGCCGCGTATGTGGCCGAGCACTACAAACCCGAACCGAAGAAAGTGCGCAGGCGCGAACCTGCCAGCCCGGACAAGCGCAAATGAACGACGACAATGAATCATTCGTGCATCGCTGGTCGCGACTCAAGCGCGAAGGCCCTGAGCCCGGGCAGCCCGCAGCGCAGGAGGAAGAAGCGCCGCCCTTGCCGTCCCTCGATGAACTGACGCCCGAATCGGATTTCAGCGCGTTCATGCACCCGAAAGTCGATCCCGACCTGCGCCAGGCGGCGCTCAAAAAACTGTTCTCGAGTGCGCGTTACCAAGCGATGGACGGTCTGGATGTCTATATCGGCGATTACTCGACGCCGGATCCGTTGCCGCCGGCGCTGCTCGCGGGACTTGCACATGCGCAATCCCTGCTCGGCCGCAACGACGCGCATGCGCAGAACGAGTCCGCTGAACGTGAACCGCGCCCGGCGGGTGAAGATCTGCAGGCAGCGGTGACCGATCCGCTGCCGCCGGCGGAAGGGGTGGAAGGCGAGGGTGAAAACAATTCCGGAGAGAAGAGCAGTGGCTGAAAGCGATCGCGCCCGCGGGAAAGACTCCGCGTCTGCCCGCGACGCAGCGCTGCGGGCGGCGGCGCGGCTGCCGGATCCCGATCCGGTACCGGCAGTGCATTACCGATCGGATGGCAGGCTGCTGATCGCCGGCCCGGCGGACGCCGCGCTGATGTGGGCCGAGCAGCTTTGCGGTGAACTCGCGGTGACGGTGCTGATCACGGCGGAATCCGCCGGTGCCGAACTGCCTGCCGAGCCCGGCTTTTCCTTGCATAGCGGCAGGCTGACTGAACTCACCGGTTATTTCGGCAAGTTCCAGGCTCGCTGGGAACAGACCAACCCGATCGACCTGGAAGTCTGCGTGCGTTGCAATGCCTGCGTGCGCGCCTGTCCGGAGCAGGCGATCTCACCGCTGCTGCAGGTCGATGCCGACAAATGCCGCGCGCATCGCGACTGCGTGAAGGCCTGCGGCGAGACCCGCGCGATCGATTTCGAACGCACCGCGCGGGCGCGCGAAGCGCAGTTCGACCTGGTGCTGGACCTGGGCGAGTCGCGGCTGTTCGCCATGCACCAGCCTCCGCAGGGCTATTTCGTACCGGGCACCGACCCCGGCGCACCGCTGCGCACCATGCGCGAACTGCTGGACGCGGTGGGCGAATTCGACAAACCGCGCTTTTTTTCCTACGACGCGTCGATCTGCGCGCACAGCCGATCGCGCCTGCCCGGCTGCAGCGCCTGCATCGATATCTGTTCCACGAAGGCGATTTCGCCGTCCGGCGACCGGGTGTTGGTCGAGCCGCACCTGTGCATGGGCTGCGGCGCGTGCGCGAGCGTATGCCCTTCCGGCGCCATGTCCTATGCCTATCCTGCCGCCACCTACCAGGGCGACCGGCTGCGCGCCATGCTGACCTCGTACCGCGAGGCGGGCGGCGAACACGCCTGCATCCTCGTCCACGATGGCATGCAGGGCAGGAAGCTGATCGACTCCCTCGCCCGTCA
>DATKEK010000222.1:0-5760 GCA_035512195.1 Burkholderiales bacterium | reverse complement strand
CTTCAGAAGGTCAAAGAGGCCCCTGGTCTGCACGCAATGGGGGATCTCTATCAGGTTCAGTGCGACGACCGCTATCTCGTCGATTGCAAGCTTTTGACGGAACACTGTCTCAAGCTCGTCGAAGACGCAGGGCTGTCGGTGGTCGGCCATTATTTCCACCAGTTCGACGGCGGCGGCGGCGTCACGGGCATGATCGTGCTCGCGGAATCGCACATGTCCGTCCACACCTGGCCGGAGAAGCGCTTCGTCACCATCGACGTCTACGTCTGCAGCTATACGACGGATAACCGTCCCAAGGCGCGCAAGCTCTACGACTCGCTGCTCGACACCTTCCAGCCGGAAAAGCACAACGCGCACTTCGTTGAGCGGCCGTAGGGAAGGGCGGGCATGGCGGAGAACAAGAGCGACCTTTATCTGCTCGAGCACCTGAACGACGGCTTCGGTTTCTGGGCGAAGGCGACGCGGCGTATTGCGCACGTCAAGTCGCCGTTCCAGGACATCGAAGTGCTCGAGACGGAAAAGTTCGGGCGCACGCTGCGCATCGACGACTACTTCATGACCTCGGATGGAGACGAGTTCTTCTATCACGAGAACATGATTCACGTCGGCGCCTGCGCGCATCCCGGGCCCAGGCGCGCGCTGATCATCGGCGGCGGCGACGGCGGCGCGGCGGAAGAGTTCCTCAAGTACAGGACCATGCAGGAAGTGGTCATGGCGGAGATCGACGAAGTGGTTGTCGACTTCTGCAAGGAACATCTTCCTGACGTACACCGCGGCGCATTTGACGATCCGCGCCTCAAGGTGCTGATCACCGACGGCAAGGCCTACGTCGAGAACTGCAGGGAGCAGTTCGACCAGATCATGCTCGACCTGACCGATCCGTTCGGCCCGGCCGAGATGCTCTACCGTGTCGAGTTCCTGCGCGAAATTCGCCGCGTGCTCGGCCCCGGCGGTGTGATGTCGATGCACCTCGGCTCGCCGGTTACCCGCCCGAACGTGTTCCACCGGCTGGTGAGTTCGCTGCGCGAAGTGTTCAAGGTGGTGCGCCCGTACCTCGTGTACGTCCCGCTCTACGGCACCTGGTGGGGAATGGCTGCGGCTTCGGACGAAGTCGATCCACTGGCGTTCTCCGAGCAGGAGATCGACCGCCGCATCGCCGAGCGCGGCCTGACGGATCTCAAGTTCTACAACGGCGCCACCCACCGCGCGGTGATGGCCATGCCCAACTTCGTGCGCGAAATCCTCGCCCGTCCCCCGCGCCCCATCAGCGCCGCTTCCCCCATGGACGAACCGGACCTCGATCCGGCGAACATGACCAAACTCAGGATCGTCGTCGACGAGAAGTAGGCCGATTCCGGTCTGGTGCCGGTCGCCCGGATAACTTGAACCACGGAGGACACGGAGGCAACACGCGATAGCCTGGTGGGCGAAGGCTGACCTTTAGCCGCGCATGGCACGCATCAAGTCAGGACGTGGGCAAAACCAAGAGCGATCTCACCACCAAGGAACCAAGGCACCAAGAAAGACAAATCCTGCCTGGGCATTTCCTTGCGACCTTTGCAGCAGGATTTCTTATCAGGTCTTCCTCCGTGTCCTCCGTGTCCTCCGTGGTTCAATCGGTTTTTAAACCAGCTTTTCGCGGAAGCGCATCCACCGCGAACCGGAAATCCGCCGCGGCCTGTGCAACCTGCTTCGCGGTGGCGCCGGGTTTGTACAGCGCACCGCCGAGGCCGAAGCCGCTGGCGCCGGCTGCCAGGTAGTCCTTGATGCTTTTCGGCGTGATGCCACCCACCGGCAGCACGGGAACGTTCGCCGGTAGCACCGCGCGCAGCGCTTTCAGCACGTGCGGCGGAAACGCCTCCGCCGGGAACAGTTTCAGGCCGTCTGCGCCGGCGTCGATCATGCGAAACGCCTCGGTCGGCGTGGCGAATCCCGGCAGCACGAAGATTCCGCGGCGCTTCGCCGCTTCCACGATGCGCTCGTCCGAGTGCGGCATTACCACGATATTGCCGCCGGCGTCGGCGACTTTCGCAACCTGTGTCCAGTCGGTCACGGTGCCGGCGCCGATCAGCACCTCGTCGCCGAAATGTTTCGCCAGCTTCATGACGCTGGCGAAAGGCTCCGGAGAATTGAGCGGGACCTCGATGATGCAGAAGCCGGCCTCGACCAGCGCGTCGCCGATTGCGGTCACTTCGCCCGGTTTCACGCCGCGCAAAATGGCAACCAGTGGAAACTTCGCCAGCCAGTCGGTGAATGTCGCCTTCTTCGTCATGAATGTTCTGGAACGAACGACGAGAGCCGGTGCAGCGCGCTTGCCACCGCGTTCGGATCGAGGACCGAGGCCGTGATGCCGGTCACCACGGCAGCCCGGCGATAGAGCGCTGCGAGCTGCGGGTTGCACAGCAGGAAGATATGCCTGGCGTCGCCCCGCGCCGAACTTATCTCGTGGCCGATCAGGATGCCGGAAAGATACGACACCGACTGCTTCTCGTCGAGTTCGCCGAAAAGGCCGCGCGCCCGCACGCCGAACAGGTGATGCAGCAGCCCTCCCGGCTCGCCGGCGCGCGCGACGCCCGCGTCGAAGGTCTCGCCGTGGGTGTCGTCGTCCCTTTCCATCATCATGCGCCCGAGGATGCTGTGATTGCGCATCACTGCAAACACCTCGCCGGTCATATAGGTCGAGAAGCGTTCGATCCGGCGTGCCTTCACCGTGACCCACTTGCTGTGCGTGCCCGGCATGCAGATGCGCTGCTCGCCTTCCGGCAGGCTGTCGACGATGCCCATGATCTGCATTTCCTCGCCGCGCATGACGTCGCGCACGCCGCTGGCGTCGCGGCAGGTGAGCCCCGGCGCGATCCACGCCCGCCGCTCGCCCCAGCGCACCTCGCGCAGCTTGCCGGCGATCTCCTCGAAGCCGGCCGGACATTCCGCGTACGGCGCCTCGGCCCAGCCCTGGCGGCTGCCGATCATTCCGCTCATCACGATCGGCGCATCGCCCGCGGAAATCCAGTCGCCGACCTCCCGCTGCAGCGCCTCAGCGAACTCTCCGCCGTCCACCGCCAGAATTCCCTTGGCGGAAGAATGCTGGTCCAGCAACTCCCCCGCCTTGTTCAGGCGGTAAGCGCGAAACGAAGAAGTGCCCCAGTCGACGGCGATCATGGATTTTGAGTGTCCAATACCCGATACCCGGTGCTCGCTGAAGTCAAAACCGAAAGCCTCAACGTTCGTTTACTGAGCACCGAGCACTCAGCACTGAGCACTGTCGTTCTCACCGCGCACGGTTCTTTTACTGAGCACTATTTTTGTCACCGGTCACCGGTTCTTAGATGCGCCCAAACTCCTCGAGCAGCTCCTCGAACGTCTTGCCTTCGGCGATGCGCTTGCGGGTGGCTTCTTCGCGGTCGGCCTGTTCCTTCGCGGCCTTGAGCACGGACTCGAGGTTGGCGCGCGGGACGACGGTGATGCCAATCTCGTCGGCGACGATCATGTCGCCCGGGTTCACCACCACGCCGCCGCAGACGACCGGCACGTTCAGTTCGACGTCCTCCTTGCGCCCGGAGAACATGGTGTGGGTGCCGCGCGCGGTGACCGCGCGCGAGAACAGGATGAAACCCATGTCGGTGAGCTCGTCGGTATCGCGGCAGGCGCCCTCGATGATCGCACCCTGCACGCCGCGGTTCTTGAACAGGCTGCCCATCAGCCCGCCGAACACCGAAGTCTCGGTCTCGCCGCCGGCGTCGACCACCACCACGTCGCCCGGTTGCGCCACGCGCAGCGCGGCCAGCGGATCCTGCAGGTCGCCCGGCGACAGCTTCACCGTCAGCGCCGGCCCCACCGCCTTGCCCTTGAAGATCGGCTTCATCCCCGAGTGCATCACCCCGCCGCGCTTCTGCACATCCGCAAACACGCACGACGCGCTGTAACACCTCGCCACCTCCCGATACCGCTCCACCAGCTTCGCATCGGGCCTTTCATAGTCACGCAGATTCATCGTTTCTCCTGGATGGATGGGAGAACGCGCATCAAGAGCTACAAACACTACTTAACCACCAAGGCACCAAGAACGTCAGAACCAGAAGCTGTTTTTCTTGGTGCCTTGGTGTCTTGGTGGTGAGATTGTCTGTTGCTCTTCTCCGTGTCCTCCGTGGTTCAGAGTTGTTTTTCACTCGCACAGCAGGAATTCTCGCACGACTTCGACCTGATCTGAACACATCAGCATCGGCGCGTGGCCGACGTTCGGGAATTCGACCAGTTTCGCCCTGGGGCCGCGGCGGGTCATTTCCAGCGCGGTCTCGTGCAGCAACAGGTCGGAGTCGGCGCCGCGCAGGGCCAGCGTCGGGCAGCGGATCGGGTCCCAGTACATCCACATGTCGAGGTCCACGCCCGGCCCCGCGAAGGCCAGCGCGATCGCCGGATCGTACATCAGCCCGATGCTGCCGTCGTCGTGCGTGCGCACGCTGGTCTCGGTCAGATGCCGCCATTGCGGGTCGGTCAGCGCGCCGAACGGCTCGGACACCATGCGCACATACATCTCCGCCTCGTCCAGCGATGCAAAGCGTGGATCCTTGCCGACGTAGTTTTTCAGCCGGCCGAGCGCGGTTTTCGGGATCTGCGGGCCGACGTCGTTGATCACGAAGCGGCGGATCGGATTGTTCGGCTGCGCCGCCATCACCATGCCGATGATGCCGCCCATCGAAGTGCCCACCCAGTCCACCGTCTGCGCGCCGCTGCGCGCGATCAGCGCCGCCATGTCCGAGCAGTACAGCGGGTAGCCGTAGTCTTTCTTGTGCGTCAGCCACTCGCTCTTGCCGCGGCCGGCGACATCCGGGCACAGCACGCGGTAATCCTTCGCCATCGCAGCGGCGAACTCGTCGAAATCGCGCCCGGTGCGCGTGAGCCCGTGCACGCACAGCAGCACGTGCGGATTGTCCGCGTCGCCCCATTCGGTGTAATGCATCCGGTGAAAGCCATGGGGGCCGAGGCACTGAATCGTGTTTTCTTTCATTTGCAGCAGGTGAGTTTCTGGAGCAGAGCGGGATGATGCCCCTAAAAGCAGATCCGGGTTCCCAGCGAAAAGGCGGAACGCGGGAAGCGAGATTGCCGCGGTCCTTCGGCGCCCGGGACCTGCTTTCCCGGAGCAGAACCTAATTGAACGTCGCGATATGCGAAGCCATCGCCTCGATGTCCTCGTCCGCCATCGTGCGCATGATCGAGGTCATGACGCCGCCGTCGTTGGTGCGGTTGCGCGCCTTGTAGTCGAGCAGGGATTTCTTCAGATACGAGTAGTGCTGTCCGGCCAGCCGCGACATCGCGTTCTGCCCCGAGTAGTCTCCCATGTGGCATTGGGTGCACATCCCGGCGACCGCCACTTCCTTGCCTTTCTCCACCAGTTCGGCCTTGCCGCGCTCGTGCTGGCCGTTGGGCTTCTGCGAAGTGTAGTAAGCCGCGATGTCGAACATGTCCTTGCGGCTCAGATCTTTCGCGAACGGGCTCATCTGCGGATCTTCCCGGCGCCCGTCCTTGAAGTCGCGGATCTGCACGTACAGATATTGCGTCGTCTGCCCGGCCAGGTTCGGGTATTGCGGATCGGGCGAATTGCCGTCCGCGCCATGACAGGCCGCGCAGACCTGCGCCTTCTCTTTGCCGGCAGCCGCATCCTGGGCCGCGGCGGTGACAGGCAGCAGCGCAAGCAGGGCGGTCAGGAGAAAAACTTTATTCATCGTGTATTCGCTTTCAGGTCTGTAAATCCTGTTCCGGATC
>DATKEK010000221.1:0-19382 GCA_035512195.1 Burkholderiales bacterium | reverse complement strand
TCTTGGTGCCTTGGTGGTTACCCGGGTTTTCGTTCTTCCTCCGTTTCCGCCCCGGTTGCTGTAATACGGAGAGTTAACATGGCAAAGCAAGTTCAGGATGCATACATCGTGGCGGCGGCGCGGACGCCGGTTGGGAAGGCGCCACGCGGGGTGTTCAGGAACGTCCGGCCGGACGATCTGCTGGCGCATGCGCTGAGACACGCGATGGCGCAGGTACCGGATCTGGAATATGGAGCAGTGGACGACGTGATCGTCGGCTGCGCGATTCCGGAGGCCGAGCAGGGCATGAACGTCGCGCGCATCGGGCTGCTGCTGGCGGGGTTCCCGAATACCGTTTCGGGTCTGACGGTGAACCGCTTTTGCTCGTCCGGGTTGAACGCGGTAGCGATTGCCGCCGACCGCATCCGGCTCGGTGAGGCGGACGTCATGATCGGCGCGGGCACCGAGAGCATGAGCATGATCCCGATGGGCGGAAACAAGATTGCCGCCAACGAGAAGATTTTTCTCAAGGACGAGAACGTCGGCATCGGCTACGGCATGGGCATCACCGCAGAGAAAGTGGCCGAGCAGTGGAAGGTAACGCGCGACGCGCAGGATGAGTTCGCCACCGAAAGCCACCGCCGCGCGCTGGCCGGCATCGAGAGCGGCGAGTTCACGGACGAGATCGCACCGTACACCGTGGAGGAACGGGTGCCCGATCTCGAGAAGCGCGAGATCGGCGTGCGGTCGAACACGGTGAACGTGGACGAGGGTCCGCGCGCGGGCACAACGCCCGAGGTGCTCGCGAAGCTGAGGCCGGCGTTCGCCGCGCGCGGTTCGGTGACTGCCGGCAACTCTTCGCAGACCTCGGACGGCGCCGGCGCGGTGGTGCTGGCGTCCGAGACGGCGATCAAGCGCTACAACCTGAAGCCGCTCGCGCGCTTCCTGGGGTTCGCGGTGGCGGGCGTGCCGCCGGAGATCATGGGCATCGGTCCGAAGTTCGCGATCCCCAAGGTGTTGAAGCAAACCGGCGTCGCGCAGGACGAACTCGACTGGATTGAGCTGAACGAGGCGTTCGCCGCGCAGGCGCTGGCCGTGATCGGCGACCTCGGGCTGGATCGCAGCAAGGTCAATCCTCTTGGCGGCGCGATCGCGCTCGGCCATCCGCTTGGCGCAACCGGCGCGATCCGCACCGCGACTCTGGTGCACGGACTTCGCCGACGCGGCCACAAATACGGCATGGTGACCATGTGCATCGGCACCGGGATGGGCGCGGCCGGCATATTCGAGGCGATCCGGTGAGCGATGCCGCCGTGGGCGAACGGCCGCGACAGCGCGAATCGCTGCGCACCTGGGTGCGGCGGCAGATCTTCAACTTCTATCCAGCGTTCTGGGGCACCGGCGCCAAGGTGGATTACATCGCGGAAGACCTGCGGGCGATCCGCATCCGCCTGCCACTGACCTTCAGGACCCGCAACATCCACGGCACGATCTTCGGCGGCGCGATGTACGCGGCGACCGATCCACTGTACGCGTTGCTGATCAAGGCAGGGCTCGGCCGTGGCTACATCGTATGGGACAAGCAAGCCAGCATCCGCTACAGGAAGCCCGGCAAGACGACGCTCTATGCCGAGTGTCGCGTGACCGACGCGGAACTGGACGAGCTGCGCCAGCGGCTCGAGAACGAGCCTTCCGTGGACGTGACCCGCGAGATTGCGCTGGTGGATGCGCAGGGCGTGGTCCACTCGGTGATCGAGAAAACCGTGTTCGTGTCAAAGAAAGACGCGTATCTGCGCAGGCTGGAAGAGACCAGCAGGCGCTAGAATTCCTGCGGCCGGAGAACAACAGGGAACCAGCATGGCGAAGATCGTCAGGGTCGAGGTGTTTCAGGTCGACCTCAAGCCGAAGGTCAAACGCGGGGACGCGATCCAGTCGTTCCCGGTGCAGGAAACGCCGATGGTGTGGATCTTTGCGGACGACGGCGCGGAAGGAACGGGCTATACCTACACGATCGGAACGGGCGGCTCGTCAGTTGTCGCGCTGATTCGCGATCACCTCGCGCCGCAACTGCTGGGCCGCGATCCGGAGATGGTGGAGCAGATCTGGAAGGACCTGTTCTTTCACACGCACGCGACCGCGGTCGGCGCGATCACCAGTCTGGCGCTGTGCGCGATCGACTCGGCGCTGTGGGACATGCGCTGCCGCCGTGCCGGCCTGCCGCTGCACGTGATGGCGGGCGGGGCGCAGAAGAGAATCCCGATTTACGATACCGAGGGCGGTTGGCTGCATTTCCCGATCGAGGAAGTGATCGAAAATGCGCTCGAAACCAGGTCGCGCGGTTTCCGTGGAGTCAAGATCAAGGTCGGCAAGCCGCACGTGTCCGAAGACGTCAAGCGGCTTGCCGCGGTCAGGCGCGCGATCGGCGACGGGACCGAGCTGATGGTCGATGCCAATCAGGGTTTCACCGTGGCCGAGGCGATCCGCCGTGCCCGGCATTTCGAGGAATTCGACCTGGCATGGTTCGAAGAGCCTCTGCCCGCGGAAGACCTGAACGGGCATGTGCTGTTGCGCGAATCCACCTGCCTGCCGATCGCAGTCGGCGAGTCGCTCTACTCGATCAGCCACTTTCGCGAATACATGCAACGCGGGGCCTGCACCGTGGTGCAGGCGGACGTGGCACGCATCGGCGGCATCACGCCATGGCTGAAATGCGCGCATGTCGCGGAGTCCTTCAACATGCCGGTCTGCCCGCACTACCTGATGGAGCTGCATGTCGGCCTGTGCGCCGCGGTGCCGAACGCGCCGTGGGCAGAGTACATTCCCCAGCTCGACATCGTCATGAGGAACGGGCTCAGGATCGAGAAAGGTTACGCGTACCCGTTCGAGCAGCCCGGACTCGGCATAGAATGGGACTGGAAAGCGATAGACAAGCTGCGCCTTGCGCCGCCGGCGGTGGTGGCAGCGAAGACAACGGTCCGAAGCACGAAAAAATCCTGAACGCCCTGGAGGTCAACATGTCGGCAAGGAACTTAAGCCTGGTTTTCGCGGTCATGTGTGCATTTGTCGGCAGCGCGGTATTCGCCGAAAGTCCGGCCGGCGTATGGCGGACGATCGACGACAAAACGGGAACGGAAAGGTCGATTGTGCGCATCGTCGAAACGGGTGGAGAGTTGCGTGGCACGGTGGAAGAGCTTTTCACGCGTCCGGATGAAGACCCGAAGCACCTGTGCGACAAGTGCAGCGGCGAGCGCAAGGACCAGCCGATCATCGGCATGACCATACTCTGGGGTTTGAAGAACAATGACGGAGTCTGGTCCGGCGGACAGATACTCGATCCGAAGAACGGCAAGATTTATCGCTGCAAGATGACCCTCTCGGAAGACGGCCGCTCGCTCGATGTCCGTGGGTATATCGGCGTTTCCCTGATCGGCCGGACACAGACCTGGTACCGCGTGGAGTAATCCATGCGGGCGCAACCGGTTTTATCCAGATGAAGATACTGCGTCTCCTTTTCCTGCTGTTGTGCGCGCCGATGGCGCTGGCCGCCGAGCCTGCGCCGGTGGTGGTACTCGATGTCGAAGGCGCGATCGGCCCGGCCACTTCGGATTACCTGATCAGGGGTTTCAAGCGGGCGGAAGAGAAGAAGGCGGCGCTGATCGTCATCCGCATGGATACGCCCGGCGGGCTGGACACCGCAATGCGGGACATCATCAAGGGAATACTCGCTTCGCCGGTGCCGGTTGCGACCTTCGTTTACCCGAGCGGTGCGCGGGCCGCGAGCGCTGGGACCTACATCCTGTATGCAAGCCATATTGCCGCGATGGCGCCGGCGACCAACCTCGGAGCGGCGACGCCGATCGCGATCGGCGGTCCGAGCCCGGGCGGCGGAGAGCGTCCGCAGGACCGGGGAGGCGATGGGGACAAGGACAAGGCGGAGAAGGAATCGGAGCCTCCGGCGGGGGATGCCGCCACGCGCAAACAGGTATCGGACGCGGCCGCATACATCCGTGGCTTGGCGCAATTGCGCGAGCGAAACGTGGAGTGGGCGGAAAAGGCGGTGCGCGAAGCCGTCAGCCTGCCCGCCGAAGAGGCAGCGAAAATCAACGTGGTCGACTTTGTCGCCGAGGATCTCGCCGACCTGCTGAAGCAGGCCGACGGCAGGACCGTCAAGGTGCAGGAAGGCAGCCGGACAGTGGCCACCGCCGATGCCGAGATCATTGAAATCGAACCCGACTGGCGCAATCGCTTTCTTGCCACTATCACCAATCCGAGCATTGCGTATATCCTGATGCTGATCGGGATCTACGGATTGCTGCTGGAGTTCTACAATCCCGGGTTCTTCCTGCCGGGCGTGATGGGTGCGATCAGCCTGCTGGTGGCTCTGTATGCGTTCCAGCTTTTGCCGGTCAATTACGTGGGCGTCGCGCTGATACTGCTCGGCATTGCCTTCATCGTGGCGGAAATATTTGTGCCCACCTTCGGGATACTCGGGGCTGGGGGTGCAGTTGCGTTCATCATTGGATCGGTGATGCTGATTGATACGGATGTGCCCGAGTTCGAGATTCCATGGGAAGTGATCGCGGGCGTCACCGCGCTGACGGTGCTGTTCCTGGTGCTGATCGTCGGCATGGCGCTGAAGGCGCGACGTCGGCCCGTCGTGTCCGGGGCCGAGGAAATGATCGGTGCCACGGGTGAAGCGCTGGACGATTTCGACGGCGAAGGCTGGGCGCGCGTGCACAGCGAGCTCTGGAAAGTGGTGAGTGAAGGGCCGGTCAGGAAAGGCCAGAAGATCCGGGTGGAAGGCGTGGAAGGTTTGATACTGAAGGTCTCGGCGTTACCCGAGAAAACAAAAGGAGGTGCGTAATGGGTGGAGGATATTTCTGGATCACCGTGCTGGCAGGAATCGTCCTGCTGGCGGTGTATACGTTCCGCGTCCTGCGCGAGTACGAGCGCGGCGTGGTTTTCCAGCTGGGTCGGTTCTGGGCAGTCAAGGGTCCCGGTCTGATCATCATCATTCCCGGCATTCAGCAGATGGTGCGGGTGGACCTGCGCACACTGACCATGGACGTGCCGAGCCAGGACGTGATCTCGAAGGACAACGTTTCGGTCAAAGTCAATGCGGTGGTTTACTTCCGTGTGGTCGATCCGGAACGCGCGATCATCCAGGTCGAGAATTACATGATTGCAACCAGTCAGCTTGCGCAGACCACGCTGCGCGCGGTCCTCGGCAAGCACGACCTGGACGAAATGCTGTCGGAGCGCGAAAAACTCAATCTGGACATCCAGCAGGCGCTGGACCAGCAGACCGACGCCTGGGGCATCAAGGTTTCCAACGTGGAGATCAAGCATGTCGACATCAACGAGACGATGATTCGCGCCATCGCCCGCCAGGCTGAGGCCGAGCGCGAACGGCGAGCCAAGGTTATCCACGCGGAAGGTGAGATGCAGGCATCGGAAAAATTGCTGGAAGCAGCGCGTGTTTTGGCCGGGCAGCCGGAGGCGATGCAGCTGCGCTATCTACAGACGCTGACCCATATCGCCGGGGACAAGAGCTCGACCATCGTCTTCCCGGTGCCGACCGACGTGATCGGCCCGATCCTCAAAGCGCTTCAATCCAGGTCAGGTGGCTGATCCCTTACGGAATCGCAGCACGTAGTGTCAAGGGCCGGCGCAATGCCGGCCCTTTTCACATGTTCGGGTAGTTCGGTCCTCCGCCGCCTTCGGGAACGACCCAGTCGATGTTCTGGGTCGGGTCCTTGATGTCGCAGGTCTTGCAGTGCACGCAGTTCTGCGCATTGATCTGCAGACGCGGACCTGAACTCTCGCGCACGATCTCGTAAACGCCGGCCGGGCAGTAGCGCTGCTCCGGTGCGTCGTAGCGCTCGAGATTCACGCTTATCGCTACATCCGGGTCCTTGAGTTGCAGGTGCACCGGTTGATCTTCGCCGTGGTTGGTATTCGAGATGAATACCGACGACAGCCGGTCGAAAGTGAGTTTCCCGTCTGGCCTGGGATACACGATCGGCGCGGATTCTGACTTCGGCTTCAGCGTCTCGTGGTCCGCGTGGGCGTGGTGCAGCGTCCACGGCGCCTTGCCGCCGAACACGATCTGGTCGATGCCGACCATCAGCGTGCCCAGGTACAAACCCTTCGACATCCAGGGTTTGAAATTGCGCGCGCGGTACAGCTCCGAATGCAGCCACGAGCGCTCGAAGCTTTCCGGGTAGGCGGAGAGCTCGTCCCGCTCGCGCCCCGCAGAAATCGCGTCGAATGCAGCCTCGGCGGCGAGCATGCCGGACTTGATCGCGCAGTGACTGCCCTTGATGCGTGACGCGTTCAGGAATCCGGCGTTGTCGCCGAGCAGCGTGCCTCCGGGGAAAACGAGTTTCGGCAGCGATTGCAGCCCGCCGGCAGTGATGGCGCGTGCGCCATAGGCAATCCGCTTCCCGCCCTCGAACGTCGTGCGGATTGCAGGGTGTGTTTTGTAGCGCTGGAATTCCTCATAAGGGGAGAGATGCGGATTGGTGTAACCGAGGCCGACCACGAAGCCGACGGCGACCTGGTCATTCTCCAGATGATAGAGGAATGAGCCGCCGTAGGACTCACGGTCAAGCGGCCATCCGGCGGTATGCACGACCAGTCCAGGCTGGTGTTCTTCGGGTGCGACTTCCCACAGTTCTTTCAGGCCGATTCCGTAAACCTGCGGGTCCTTGCCGTCCCGCAGCGCGAACCGGGATTCGAGCTGCTTGCCGAGATTGCCGCGACAGCCTTCGGCAAAGAAAGTGTACTTTGCGTGCAGTTCGATTCCCGGCTGATAGGCGTCTGTTTTCTCACCCTTGCGGTTCACGCCCAAGTCGCCGGTGGCGACGCCTTTCACCGCACCGCTGTCGTCGTAAATCACTTCCGAGGCGGCGAAGCCGGGGAAAATCTCCACGCCAAGGCCTTCCGCCTGCTGCGCGAGCCAGCGGCAGACGTTGCCGAGGCTGATCACGTAGTTGCCATGGTTCTTGAAACACGCGGGCAGCATCCAGTTCGGGGTCCTGAAGGACGAGCGTTCGCCGAGAAACAGGAAGCGATCCTCGGTGACCGGCGTGTTCAGCGGCGCGTCCAGCGCCTGCCAGTCCGGCAGCAGTTCCGTCAGCGCGCGCGGGTCCATCACCGCGCCGGACAGAATATGCGCGCCGACTTCAGAGCCTTTCTCGATCACGCATACCGAGACTTCCTTGTCGCGCTCCGCACACAGCTGTTTCAGCCGGATCGCGCCTGCCAGCCCGGCTGGTCCGGCGCCGACGATCACCACGTCGTACTGCATCGATTCACGTTCCGTCAACTTCTCCTCCTCGTGACTGGTGCGGACGTGCGTTAGAATCGCCCGCTCACATCGCGATGATAAAACTTTCCTGCGTCTGCAGACGCCACAACTGAAAATGAAACCAGAAGGCAAGTTGCTCAGAACCGACCGCATGCCGATGCGCTGGGGCGAAATGGATGCGCTCGGTCACATGAACAACGTCTCGTATTTCCGCTATTTCGAGCAGGCCCGCATCTCCTGGTTCGACAGCCTGGAGATCGATTATCGGCCCGGCGCAGAAGGGCCGATCCTCGGCACCATGACCTGCAAGTATCTGAAGCCAGCGGTGTATCCGGTGGAATTCGAGTTGACCACCTACGCCGGGCGTCCCGGGCGCAGCAGTTTCCGCATGTGGCACGAACTGTACGACGCGGCGAACCCGCAGGAACGCTTTGCCGAAGTCGAGGCGGTGATGGTCTGGATCGACATCGCCGACGGCCGCTCGCGTCCGCTGCCGGACTGGATGCGCAATCTGCTTCAGCCCTGAGCGTCGAACACCTTGCCGCTGACACCACGGCTGTCGGGTCCCATCAGGTACAGATATACGGGCGCCAGCATATCGGGCTGCGGCAATTCGGATTCCGCTTCTCCGGGGTGTGTTTTCTGCCGAAGGGGCGAGGCGACCGCGCCGGGCACGACGGCATTCGCCCGCAGGTGCGACAGGCGGGACCATTCGTCCGCCTGGATGCGCATCAGCGTTTCGAGCGCCGCCTTCGATACGGCATAGGCGCCCCAGTACGCCGCCGGTTTCGCGGCATGGGTTTCCGAGGTGTAGATCACCGAGGCGTCCGGTGCGGCGCGCAGCATCCGCGCGCAGGCCTGGGTGAGTGCAAACGGCGCCACCAGATTCACGCGCAAGGTGCGCATCCATTCATCGACGGTCTGGTGTTCCAGCGCAGAGAGTTTCTCCAGGTGCGAGGCATTGTGCACGATGCCGTCGAGCCGCCCGAGCTGGGATTCGATCGCATAGGCAAGGTGATCGAGTTCGCGGGTGCCGGCTTTCTCCAGATCGAGCGGAATCGCCGCGGGTTCGGCGTGGCCGCGCGAAGTGATTTCGTCGTAGACCCGTTCGAGCGGGCCGGGATAACGTCCGTGCAGCACCACGGTCGCGCCGTGCGCGGCAAACGCGAGCGCCGTGGCGCGCCCGATTCCGCGGGTCGCGCCGGTGACCAGGATCACCCGTCCGGAAAGCAGGTCGGGCGGCGGAGCGTAGTTTTTCAGGTCATCCATTTCGGGCAATCAGTCTGGCGCAGGCGACGCCGCTACGCACCGCGGCTTCCAGCGTCGCCGGGTACTCGGAGTCCGTGTAATCGCCGGCAAGATACAGCCGCGGAAGCGGCGTGCGGTTGCCGGGACGGTCGAGCTGGGGGACACAGGCGAATGTTGCGCGCTTTTCCGCGATCACCTGGTGTCGCAGCGGCACGGGCAGGCCGGGCAGCCATTGCGCAAGTTCGGTGTGCACCGCGTGCGCCAGTTCCTGGTGCGGCAACTGCTGGTGCGCGCCGGACGCGCTGATCACCACCGCAATCAGGCCCGGCTGGTTGCACAGCTGCCCGCGGTCGAAGGCCCACTGCGCGATCCCGTCCCTGAACCCGACCATGGGTCCCGGCAGCCGCACGCCGTCCGGATACTGCAGGTAAATAGAGTAGATCGGCCGGTAGGCGAACTTGCGCAGCCGAGCGATCAGCGCCGCGGTTGCGGGAAGGGGTTCGAGCAGTTCGCAGGCGCGATGCGGATCGGTTGCCAGCACCACGTCGCTGAACGTGCCGCCCTGCGGCGATTCGATTTCGAAATCGTTGCCCCGCAGGTGCACCGCTTTGACCGGCGCCGCAGTTTGCACGCTGCCGCCGCGCTCTTCGACAAACCTGCGCGCGGGTTCTGGAAACAGCGCGGAAAAGTCGACGGTCGGCAGCAGCAGGTCGCTTGCCGCGCGGGTGGAGGCGAGCGAATCGCGCAGGACCGCAAGAAATACCTGGGCCGATGCTTCGCGCGGCAGCGTATTCAGCGCGGCGATGCAAAGCGGCCCCCAAAGGAAATCGATCAGCGGCTGCGGCTGTGCGTGGCGGGCGAGCAGTTCGCTTACGGTCAGTGACGGGTCGCAGCGAAATCGCCGCAGGCGCTGCGCCAGCATGAAACGTATCGCGGCAATGCGCCCGGACAGCGATAGACCGGATGCGGTGGCGAGCGCGACGGCCAGGTGCAATGGCGCGGGCAGGCGCGGTGCCGACAAAGCGAAACCCGGCTCGACGCGTAACTGGATCGGCAACCGCAGCAGACCGTCCGTGCCGCCGGGCTGGCGCACCATCGCGATCAGCCGCAGGGTTTCGCGGTACGCGCCAACCAGAATATGCAGGCCGTTATCGAATATGGCGCCATCCACCTCGACCCGGCGGGCGCGCCCGCCAAGCAGCTTTCCGGCTTCGAACACGGCGACCTGCATGCCGCGGGCGGCCAGCTCCACGGCGGCTGCCATGCCGGCCCAGCCACCGCCAACGACTGCGATACGTCGTGCCGCGTGCATTGCGCGCGCAGGTGAAGCAGGCGTCGTCGTCGCGTTCTTCATACCGCTGCCAGGGCTCATCCCCGCAACCAGGTGGTCCAGGCGATCCACAGCTTTCGGATCGGCGTGATCGATGCCCTCCGGTCCAGCACGCGGCAACCGTCGGCTTCGATCTTGTCCAGCAGCTTCAGGTAGATGGCGGCCATTACCAGGCCCGGGCGTTGCGCGCGCCGGTCGCCGGCGGGCAGCACATCGAAAGCACGCCGGTAGTATTTCCGCGCGCGATCGATCTGAAAGGCGATCAGATCACGCAGGTCGAAGTTCCGATCCGCACGCAGAATCGCTTCCGGCGAAACGCTGAAGCGCGCAAGTTCATCCAGCGGCAGGTAGATGCGGTTGCGAAGAGCGTCCTCGCGTACGTCGCGAATGATGTTGGTCAGCTGGAAAGCGGTGCCGAGGTCCCTGGCGTAGTCCAGTGTGTGCCTGTCGCGGTAGCCGAAGATCTCCGCTGCCATCAACCCCACCGCGCCGGCGACCCGGTAACAGTAGGTTTCGAGCTCGGAGAAATCGGCATAGCGGTTCTGCGTGAGATCCATTTCCATGCCGTCGATGATCTCGTTGAACCTGGCTTCCGGCAAATGAAACTGCTGCGTGACCGGCACCAGCGCGCGGGCGACCGGATGCTGCGCACCGCCGGAGAACACGCTGGCGATCTCGGTGCGCCACCACGCCAGCTTCATGCGCGCCACTTCGACGTCGTGGGCCTCGTCCACGACGTCGTCCACTTCGCGGCAAAACGCGTAGAGCGCAGTGATCGCGCGGCGCCGGTCCGGCGGCAGGAACAGGAAGCTGTAGTAGAAACTGGAGCCGCTCTTCGCGGCCTTGTCTTGGCAGTACTGGTCGGGCGCCATCAGTAGACGAACACCGACCGGTAAAACATGTAGATCCAATCGGCGGTCTTCAGCACCGGCCGCTGCCTGAATACATCGCCACCGTTTCGGTGCAGCTTGCGCAGTATGGTTTCTCCGCCCATCACGATCATCCGCAACTCGAGTCCCAGACGTCCGGGCAGAACCCTTGCAAGCGGAGCGCCGGACTGCAGCATCTTTCGCGCACGTTCGATCTGGCAGGCCATCAGCGCCTTCCATCCGCCGGCGGAACTGCGCCCGGCGATCTGTTCTTCCGTGACGCCGAACCGGCGCATCTCGTCCTGCGGAAAATATATGCGGTCCTTGGCGAAATCGATTTCGACATCCTGCAGGAAGTTGATCAGCTGCAGGCTGGAGCAGATACCGTCCGAATACGCAAGGTTGCGCGGTTCGGCGGCCTTGTACAGGTGCAGCAGCAGCCTTCCAACCGGATTCGCCGAACGCCGGCAATAGTCCATCACCTCTCCGAAATCCGCGTAGCGTTGCTTGGTGACGTCCTGCGAGAAGGCGGACAGCAGATCGCGAAACAGCCCGGCCGGAAGCCGGTGCTCGCGGATCACCGGGGCCAGTTCCCGGAACAGCGGCAGAGCCGGTTCCGCGCCGGACTCGATGCGATCGATCTCGGCCCGGTACTCGTCGAGCCGCTGCAACCGTTCGGCGGGCAGCAAGTCGCCTTCGTCCGCGAAATCATCCGCGTTGCGGGCGAAGGTGTAGATCAGTTCTACCGGCCTGCGAAACTTCCTTGGGAGCAGGATCGAGGCGACGGGAAAGTTCTCGTAATGTTCGATACCCATCGCGACGCGGGGTTGATTGCGGTTATGGAACAGCGACTTAAGCAGCAAGGGCGAGGCTTTGGCCAAGGTCGCCCGGGTGGCGGTAACAGACTGATTATATTAAAATGCGACGGTCGCGAAAGTGGCGGAATTGGTAGACGCACCAGATTTAGGTTCTGGCGCCGCAGGGCGTGAGAGTTCGAGTCTCTCCTTTCGCACCAGGCCGCGACCCCCGCTTCAGGGTGGGAACAAAACCCTGCTGACCGATCTGACAAGAGCAAGGACTAGATGCAAGCCAGTCTTGAAACCATCAGCTCACTCGAGCGAAAACTATCCGTCACGCTTCCGCTCGAGGAAGTGAACTCCGAAATCGAGAACCGACTCAAGCGCCTCGCGCGTACCGCGAAGGTGCACGGTTTCCGGCCCGGGAAGGTTCCGATGCGAATCGTGGAGCAACAGTACGGTGGCCAGGTGCGACAGGAAGTACTCGGCGACGCGGTGCAAAAGAGCTTCGGCGAAGCCGTGCGCGAAAACAATCTGCGCGTCGCGGGATTCCCGCGAATTGAGCTTAAATCCGCAGGCGATGCGTCGGACAAGCTCGAGTACGAAGCCACGTTCGAGGTCTACCCGGAGGTCAGGGTGACCGAAATCTCGGGCGTGACCATCGAGCGCCCGACGGTCGACATCGGGGAAACCGAAATCGACAAGACACTGGAAGTCCTGCGCAAACAACGCACGGTCTTTGAGCCGGCAGACCGCGCGGTCGAAACGGGTGACCAGATCCAGCTGGATTACGCCGGAAAGATCGACGGCGAGCCGTTTGAAGGCGGCAGTGGGGAAGGCGTCCACGTCCGGTTGGGCGAAGCGCGCCTCCTGCCGGAATTCGAGAAGCAGGTGATCGGCATGAAGGCGGGCGATTCGAGGACGTTCGACATCACCTTTCCCGACGACTATCACGGCAAGGAAGTGGCCGGAAAGATCGCGACTTTCGAAGTCACGGTTTCGGAAGTGCAGGCGCCGCGCCTTCCCGAAGTCGATGCCGAGTTCGCGAAGAACCTGGGTGTCGGAGACGGGGATATCGGCAAGATGCGCTCCGAGATCAGGGCCAATCTGGAGCGGGAGGTGCAGCGCCGGACATCCACGCGCGTAAAAGACCAGGTGATGAAGGCCTTGTACGACAACGTTGCGGTCGAATTGCCCGGCTCGCTGGTCGAAATGGAAGTCGGGCGGCTGATGCAGGGCATGCGCGACGATCTGACCGCGCGCGGGTTGAAGTCCGACCAGATACCCCTGCCGAAGGAGGCGTTTGAAGAGGACGCCAGGCGGCGGGTCAAGCTCGGGCTGGTGGTGGCGGAGCTGGTACGGGTCGAGAACCTGCAGGCCCGGCCCGAACAGGTCAAGGGCGTGGTGGAGGAGTTCGCGCGCAGCTACGAGAAGCCGGAGGAGGTCGTCCGCTGGTACTACCAGAACCCGGAACGGCTGCGCGAGGTGGAATCCATTGTTCTTGAGGATAATGTGGTGCAATGGGTGCTGGGGAAGGCCAAGGTCGAGGAAAAGCACACGCCGTTCGACGAACTGATGGGTGACGCCAAATGAACTGGATGCAGCATGGAGGTCTGGAGCCGCGAGGACTCGGTCTGGTCCCGATGGTGATCGAGCAGAGCGGACGCGGCGAGCGCGCCTACGATATTTACTCCCGGCTGCTCAAGGAGCGGGTGGTGTTCCTGGTGGGGCCGGTGAACGAGGTCACTGCCAACCTGATCGTGGCGCAGCTGCTGTTTCTCGAATCGGAGAACCCGGAAAAGGATATTTCCTTTTATATCAACTCTCCAGGCGGCTCGGTATCGGCCGGACTGGCAATCTATGACACCATGCAGTTCATCAAGCCTGACGTCAGCACGCTCTGCGTCGGGCAGGCGGCCAGCATGGGCGCGTTCCTGCTCGCAGCTGGCGCGAAGGGCAAGCGTTTCATGTTGCCGAACTCGCGTGCGATGATTCACCAGCCGATGGGCGGGTTCCAGGGGCAGGCGTCGGATATCGAGATCCATGCCCGGGAAATCCTCTACCTGCGCCAGCGCCTGAACGAACTGATGGCCAAGCACACTGGAAAGGACGTCGACGTCATCGCGCGCGACACCGACCGCGACAATTTCCTCAGCGGCGAGGAGGCAGTAAAGTACGGGCTGGTCGACAAGGTTCTGGCGACCCGCGCCACCAGCGGCGCGCCGGCTTGAGGCCGCGCGCGGCGCAAGACTGCCGGCGCCGGAACTTATGGCTGCCGCGATGTCTGAAAGTGTGAGTTACGAAGCGAAAGGCTTCTATGTCAGATAAACCTGGCGGGGAAAAACTCCTTTACTGTTCTTTCTGCGGAAAGAGCCAACACGAGGTGCGCAAGCTGATTGCGGGCCCGTCGGTGTTCATCTGCGACGAATGCATCGAGTTGTGTAATGACATCATCCGCGAGGAGAGCCACGCCGAAGCGCCGGGCAAGGGTGCGAAGTCCGACCTGCCGGTGCCGCACGAAATCCGGGAGATTCTCGACCAGTATGTGATCGGACAGAACACCGCAAAGAAGATCCTGTCGGTTGCGGTGTATAACCATTACAAACGGTTGAAGACTGCGCAGAAGAAAGACGACGTCGAACTGGCCAAGAGCAACATCCTGCTGATCGGGCCGACCGGATCGGGCAAGACGCTGCTGGCACAGACGCTCGCGCGGCTGTTGAACGTGCCGTTCGTGATGGCGGATGCGACCACGCTGACCGAGGCAGGTTATGTTGGCGAGGATGTGGAAAACATCATCCAGAAGCTGCTGCAGAAATGCGACTACGACGTCGAGAAGGCGCAGCGCGGCATTGTCTACATCGACGAGATCGACAAAATTTCGCGCAAGTCGGACAACCCGTCGATCACCCGGGACGTGTCGGGCGAGGGCGTGCAGCAGGCGCTGCTCAAGCTGATCGAGGGCACGATCGCCTCGGTGCCGCCGCAGGGCGGGCGCAAGCACCCGAACCAGGAGTTCGTGCAGGTCGATACCACGAACATCCTGTTCGTCTGTGGCGGTGCCTTCGACGGCCTCGACAAGGTGATCCGCGAGCGGTCGGACAAGAGCGGCATCGGCTTCGGTGCGGAGGTCCGCAGCCGCGACAACCGCAAGGAGATCGGCGAGGTTCTCAAGGGCGTAGAGCCCGAAGACCTGATCAAGTACGGCTTGATCCCCGAGTTCGTCGGCCGGCTGCCGGTGGTGGCAACGCTGGACGAACTGGATGAGGCCGCCCTGATCAAGATCCTCACCGAACCGAAGAACGCGCTGCTCAAGCAGTACTACAAGATGTTCGCGATGGAAGGCGTCGAGCTCGAGATGCGGCCGGATGCTTTGCGCGCAGTGTCGTTCAAGGCGCTTGCGCGCCGCACGGGCGCTCGCGGCCTCAGATCGATTCTCGAGGGCGTGCTGCTGGACATCATGTACGACTTGCCGTCGATGAGCAACGTCGAGAAAGTGGTGGTCGACGAAGCGATGATTACCGGCGACGCGAAACCGATTCTGATTTACTCGGATCAGCCGAAAGTGGCTGGTTCTGGCTGAGCGGGCGCAGGCCATCTGCTGCCGCCTTTTTTGCGGGCCGGTGCCTGATTCAGGTCCGGGTCCTGCTTTTTCGAGTACCGAATGATCGAACCAATGGAAAACTCTTCTGGCGTTGTGAATTACCCGCTGCTGCCGTTGCGGGATGTTGTCGTGTTCCCGCATATGGTCATCCCTCTGTTTGTGGGCCGTCCGAAATCGATCAAGGCGCTGGAAACCGCGATGGAATCGGGCAAGCACATCTTGCTGGTGGCGCAGAAGTCTGCCGCCAAGGATGAGCCGTCACCCGAAGACCTTTACCACATCGGCAGCATTGCGAGCATCCTGCAGATGCTCAAACTGCCTGATGGCACGGTGAAGGTGCTGGTGGAAGGCGTGCAGCGCGCCGAGGTCGGCAATGTGACCGACGAGAAAACCCACTACTGCGCCGATGCGATGCCGGTGCCTCCCGATGCCGTCGAGTCGACCGAGATCGAGGCGATGCGGCGCGCGATGCTTTCGCAGTTCGACCAGTACGTGAAGCTGAACAAGAAAATTCCTCCCGAGATCCTTACGTCGCTGTCGGGGATTGACGAACCGGGCCGGCTTGCCGATACGGTTGCCGCGCATTTGCCGCTGAAGCTCGACCAGAAACAGGCGGTTCTGGAAATGTTCGAAGTCAAGCGCCGCCTCGAACATCTGCTCTCGCTGCTCGAGGCCGAGCTGGATATCCTGCAGGTCGAGCGCCGCATCCGCGGGCGCGTCAAGCGCCAGATGGAGAAGAGCCAGCGAGAGTACTACCTGAACGAGCAGGTCAAGGCGATCCAGAAGGAACTCGGCGACATGGAAGAAGGCGCCGACCTGGACGAAATGGAAAAACGCCTCAAGGCGGCGCACATGCCGAAGGAAGCGCGGCTCAAGGCCGAGGGCGAACTGCGCAAGTTGCGCATGATGTCGCCGATGTCCGCGGAAGCGACCGTGGTGCGCAACTTCATCGAGACCTTGGTTGGCCTGCCATGGAAGAAGAAAAGCAAGGTCAGTGCGGATCTTGTCCGCGCCCAGGAAATTCTGGACGCCGACCATTACGGGCTGGAGAAGGTCAAGGAGCGGATCGTCGAGTATCTCGCCGTGCAGCAGCGCGTCGACAAGCTCAAGGCGCCCATACTCTGCCTGGTGGGACCGCCCGGAGTGGGCAAAACCTCACTCGGGCAGTCGGTCGCGCGTGCAACCAACCGCAAGTTTGCGCGGATGTCGCTCGGCGGCGTGCGGGACGAAGCAGAAATTCGCGGGCATCGCCGGACTTACATCGGTTCGATGCCGGGCAAGATCCTGCAGAACATGACCAAAATCGGCGTGCGGAATCCATTGTTCCTGCTCGACGAAGTCGACAAGATGGGCATGGACTTCCGCGGCGATCCGGCCTCGGCTCTGCTCGAGGTACTCGATCCGGAGCAGAACGACAAGTTTGTGGATCACTACGTGGAAGTGGAGTACGACCTCTCCGACGTGATGTTCGTGGCGACCGCGAACACCATGAACATTCCGGCGCCGCTGCTGGATCGGATGGAAGTAATCCGTCTTTCCGGTTACACGGAGGACGAGAAGGTCAATATCGCGATGCGCTATCTGCTGCCGAAGCAGATGAAGAACAACGGCCTGAAAGAAAGCGAACTGGTGGTCTCCGAGAGTGCGATCCGCGACATTGTCCGCTACTACACGCGCGAGGCCGGCGTGCGGAATCTCGAGCGCGAGATATCGAAAATTTGCCGCAAGGTAGTGAAGTCCCTGCTGCTGAAGAAGCGCGAAAGCAAGCTCAGCATCTCCGCCCGGAATCTGGACAAGTACTTGGGCGTACGTCGTTACACCTTCGGACTGGCCGAGAAAAATAACCAGGTTGGGCAGGTCACCGGGCTTGCGTGGACCGAGGTCGGCGGCGAGCTGCTGACCATCGAGGCTGCAGTGCTCTCGGGCAAGGGCAAGACCATCACTACCGGAAAGCTCGGCGAAGTGATGCAGGAGTCCATTCAGGCTGCGCTGTCGGTGGTGCGCAACCGCTCGCAGAGGCTGGGAATCCCGGAGGATTTCTACCAGAAGAACGACCTTCACGTGCACCTTCCGGAGGGCGCGACACCCAAGGATGGGCCGAGCGCCGGAATCGGGATCTGTACCGCGATCGTTTCCGCGCTGACAGGCGTTCCGGTTCGTGCGGATGTGGCGATGACGGGTGAGATCACGCTGCGCGGCGAGGTGTTGCCGATCGGCGGACTGAAGGAAAAATTGCTCGCCGCGCACCGTGGAGGCATCAAGACGGTGCTGATCCCGGAGGAAAACGTAAAGGACCTTGCGGAGATCGCGGAAAACATCAAGAACCGCCTGGATATTCACCCGGTCAAGTGGATCGACCAGGTGTTCGAGATGGCGCTCGAGCGTGCGCCGGAGCCGCTGCCGGAGAAGAAAACCGAGGCGGTGGCGATCCCGCCGATCGAGGCCTCGCAACCGTCCAGCGCCATCAAGCACTGATATTTTTTTCCCACGAAAGGCAGAGTGATTACTTTGCCTTTTTTTGCGTCCGGGTGATTCCGGAGCGACTTCCCTTGACACGCAGATTTTCGACTTGTTATAAAGCCTGTGCGGGAGCACATTGCCATAACAACATCACTCTGCCCGCATTCGCACACTCCCGCATTGCCCATTAACGAAAAACGAAAGGGGACGTTCGTGAACAAATCTGAACTGATTGAGGCTATTGCGAAGTCGGCCGACATCTCCAAGGCCGCTGCGGAGCGGGCACTGGACGGTACCGTCGCTGCGATTACGAATTCATTGAAGAAGGACGGGATGGTGACGCTCGTTGGTTTCGGAAGTTTCTACGTCGGCAAGCGCGCCGCACGCAGCGGCCGCAATCCGCGAACCGGGGCCACGATCAAGATCAAGGCCGCCAGAGTCCCGAAGTTCCGCGCTGGAAAAGCTCTGAAGGATGCAGTAAACTAGCGCGCTTTGCAGCGGGGGTGAAGGTTCCGGCCGGGGGGGTGAAGGTTCCGGCCGGATTCCTGTGAGGTCGGTTTTCCGGCCCGGAGTTTGCCGGATCCCGAGGGGTGCTTAGCTCAGTTGGTAGAGCGTCGCCCTTACAAGGCGAATGTCGGGAGTTCGAGCCTCTCAGCACCCACCAAATCAAATGTTGAACCAGGAGTGGTAGTTCAGTCGGTTAGAATACCGGCCTGTCACGCCGGGGGTCGCGGGTTCGAGTCCCGTCCACTCCGCCAGACCCATAAAGGCGAACGCGAGTTCGCCTTTATCATTTCAAGGGCGGCTTTTCGCCACGTAGAGGATCGTCTAAGTCATGTTCGATTTCATCACCGGCAACAAGCGAGTGGTCCAGGTCATCCTGGTGATCATGATCCTGCCGTTTGCTTTCTTTGGCATCGACTTTTACTTCCGAGACGGTGGTGGCGTCAGCGTGGCGCGACTTGGAAAATTGGAGATTTCGCAGCAGGAATTCAATCTTGCCCTGCGTCAGGCGCAGGACCAGATGCGTGAGGAGGCGCGGGAAAACCCGCAGCTGCTGGACCGGATGAACAGCCCGGAATTCAGGCAAGCCGTACTCGACGACTTGATCCAGCGTCGCTTGATGCTGTCTCACGCGGGACGCGCGGGGATGACGGTGACGGATCGGGAACTGCAGGGCATCATTGCCGGCGTGGAGGCATTCCGCGACGAGACCGGGCGGTTTTCTCCACAACGCTACGAGCAGCTGCTGCGCGCCCAGGGGATGACCCCGCACGGGTTCGAGATGCAGGTTCGGCAGGACATCATGCTGGCACAGCTGCAGTCCATCTACGGCGGCACCACTTTCATGCCGAATACGGTCGTGGAACGCCTGGTGCGAATCCGCGAGCAGGAGCGCAAGGTCAGCCAGTACGTGTTCAATCCGTTGCAGATGGCCGCCGACATAACGGTCACCGAGAAAGAGGCGGCCGATTACTATGAAGAGCACAAATCGGAGTTCCTGCTCCCCGAGCGCGCGCGGCTCGAGTTCGTCGTGTTGACCCCCGAGGTGGCGGCGCATGAACTGCGTATCGACGACGATGAATTGCGCAAGATCTACGACGAGCGCATTTCCCAATACCAGACCCCGGAACAGCGTCGGGCCAGCCATATCCTGATTGCCGCGGGAGACACCGCGAGCGAGGAAGAAAGGGCCCAGGCCAAGGCAAGGGTGGAGGACCTGCACCGGCAGCTCCAGCAGGCGCCGGCGCGATTCGGCGAACTGGCCCGCAAACACTCGCAG
>DATKEK010000220.1:0-2951 GCA_035512195.1 Burkholderiales bacterium | reverse complement strand
CGGCGCTCTCTCTTGCGCTCACGCTGACCGGCTGCAGCCTCTGCACCATGCGATCCAGCGCCCAGCGCAGATTGACTGCGGTCGGGCGCGTCCCGGCGAGCATTGCAACCGCGCGTTCGAGCGCAACGTCTGAGGCATCCTCGCGCATCGCAAGCGCGACGCCATAGGCGGCAGTGGCGCCGATCAGTGGCGCGCCGCGAACCTGCATGGTGCTGATGGCATGCGCGGCTTCGGCCGCGGTGGACAGGCGCAGGGTATTGAACTCGTAGGGCAGCCGGGTCTGGTCGATGATCGCGACGCGGTTGCCATCGCGCCAGACGCTGCGGTAATCGACGCCTTCGACTTTCACGTGCCGGCCACCTGGAAGCGGTAGACGCCGTCGGGCCCGCGCGTACGCGCAAGCCGGCCGCGATACCACAGGTAGTGCAGATGCGCGATGGCTTCGCCCATGGCAAAAAAGGTTTGATGCAGGTCCAGCGTGCGGCGGAACAGCACCGGGATCAGGTCCGCGGCGGTAGTCGGCCTGGCACAGCGTTCCATCACTTCCGCCAGCCGGTCGCGGTGATGCTGGTGCAGCATCTCCACGCGCGCATGCGCGCCGCGGAATGGCAGCCCGTGCGACGGCAGTACCAGGGTGTCCGCCGGTAGTTCGGCGAAACGGTCGATCGAGCGCAGGAACAGCTTCAGCGGGTCGCTCTCCGGTTCCACCGGCCACACGCTGACATTGGTGCTGATCTTCGGCAGCAGCATGTCCCCCGAAATCAGTACGCCGAGCGATGCGCAGTACAGCGCAGAGTGTTCCGGCGCGTGGCCGTAGCCGGCGATTACGCGCCACGTCTTGCCGTCGACCGCGATCTCGTCACCATCCAGCATGCGCACGAACTGCGTCGGCGGCTCCGAAACGATCTTGCGATAGGAATTTCCGCGTCCCTCGACGCCGGCCACGCGCTCCGCATCCAGCCCGTGTTCCGCGAACAGGCGCGCGGTAGCTCGCGAGCCGTTGCCGGCGCGGCCGTCGTACTGTGCATGTGCGGCAAGGTATTCCGACTCGCTCATCCACATCGGAATGCCGAAGCGCTGGGTGAGCCAGCCGGCATTGCCCATGTGGTCCGGATGGAAATGCGTGACGATGATGCGGCCGGGACCCGCGCCGCCGAGCGTCTCGGCGAAAATCCGGTCCCAGTGTGCGCGCGTCTCGTCCAGCCCGATGCCGGTGTCCACGGCGGTCCAGGCGTCGCCGTCCCTGAGCAGCCAGAGGTTGATGTGGTCCAACGCGAACGGCAGCGGCATGCGCAGCCACAACACGCCGGGCGCAACCTCCTGCACGGTGCCGGGCGCGGGTGGCGCGGCAAAGGCGTAGGTCAGTGCGGCGGTGGTGTCTGGCTCTGGTGCGCGGGCAGGATTATGCATGCGGGAAAAACGGGGTCTGGAAAGGAGGGCGCTGGATGCGGTTGGATTCTACTTTACGTTTACGTAAACTGGCCCGGATATGACGGAAGCGACCTACACCATCAGCGATCTGGCCAGGGAGTTCGGGCTGACCACGCGTGCCATCCGCTTCTATGAAGACCAGGGACTGCTCTCGCCGGCGCGCGCGGGCCGCAACCGCGTGTACGGCAATCGCGACCGGGTCAGACTCAAGCTTACGCTTCGCGGCAAGCGCCTGGGATTTTCCCTGTCCGAGATCAAGGAGTTGCTGGACATGTACGACGCCGCCGGGGACGAGAAGGCGCAGCTCGAGCGCTTCCTCGAAGTCCTGAAGGTGCGGCGGACGATCCTCGAGCAGCAGCGTGAGGACATCGAGGGCGCGCTGGCGGAGATCCGCGACTTCGAGAAGCAGTGCCAGGACATGCTCGAAGGGCGCCGAGCGAGAGCCGCAAAGAAGCCAATTGAGGTCCTGAGAGACCTTGCAAAGAATTGATTCGTTGTGTTTTTCGGCTCCGTATTGACGTTTACGTAAACGTTACTTAGAGTCGCTGCCACGGATCGTCCGCATGCCGCCCCGGTCCCCGGTCTGCCACCTCGTGGATCGCGGCCGCCCGTTCTGGACACAACGCATTGCGCAAACGATCATGAGACTGCTTCCGAGCAAGGGAGTCCCGACCAATGAAACCTGGTGAATCGTTCATGAAAGATCTGCCCTCGCTGGACTTCGCGCTCGGCGAGGACATCGACATGCTGCGCGAAAGCGTCGGTGCCTTCGCCGAAAAGGAGATCGCGCCGCGCGCGGCAGACATCGACAGCGGCAACGAATTCCCCGCCGATCTCTGGCGCAAGTTCGGCGACCTCGGCGTGCTCGGCATCACCGTGGAAGAAGAGTACGGCGGTGCCAGCATGGGCTACCTCGCGCACATCGTCGCGATGGAGGAGATCTCTCGCGCATCGGCTTCGGTCGGACTGTCCTACGGGGCACACGCCAACCTGTGTGTAAACCAGATCCGTCGCAACGGCAGCGAGGAACAGCGGCGCAAGTACCTGCCGAAACTGATCTCCGGCGAGCATGTCGGGGCGCTGGCGATGAGTGAGCCGAACGCAGGCTCGGACGTGGTGAGCATGAAGCTGCGCGCGGACCGGAAAGGCGATCGCTACATCCTGAACGGCAACAAGATGTGGATCACCAACGGCCCCGATGCGGACACGCTGGTGGTCTATGCGAAGACCGACACCAGCGCCGGCCCGAAAGGCATTACCGCGTTCATCATCGAAAAGGGCTTCAAGGGATTCTCCACCGCACAGAAGCTCGACAAGCTCGGCATGCGCGGCTCGAACACCTGCGAACTGGTGTTCCAGGACTGCGAGGTGCCGGCTGAGAACATGCTCGGCGAAGTGAACCGCGGCGTGCAGGTGCTGATGAGCGGGCTGGATTACGAGCGCGCGGTGCTCGCTGGCGGACCGCTCGGCATCATGCGCGCCTGCATGGACGTAGTCGTGCCCTATGTGCATGAGCGCGT
>DATKEK010000219.1:0-2247 GCA_035512195.1 Burkholderiales bacterium | reverse complement strand
GCCCCTCCACGTCCGGGACGGTTTCGATATCGAAGGCAAGCACAGGCGTCATCGCGGTTTGAATCGGCTGTCGTGAGCATCTTGCGCGGGCGGCGGAGCCCGCAGAATTTCGGGGTGCGCATCCCGGCCTCGCGGTGCTAGACTGGCACCGCCTGAAAAGAATATGCAGGGGGACACAGGTGGCGCCGCGCGGAACCATGCAGGCCGTAGCCCGCGAAGGGCTGAATTGTCCGGATTATGTGCGCAGCCCGCAACTGCGCGACTGGGTGGACGCGGTATCGCGGCTCACCCGACCCGACCGGGTTTACTGGTGCGACGGCTCGCAGGACGAATACGATCGTCTGTGCGCCGAGCTGGTGGCGGCTGGTACGCTGATCCCGCTGAACCCCGAGAAACGTCCCAACAGTTATCTCGCCCGCTCCGACGCATCCGACGTCGCACGCGTCGAGGACCGTACGTTCGTCTGCAGCATCCACCGGCACGATGCGGGCCCGACCAACAACTGGGTCGAGCCCGATGAAATGAAGCAGAGGCTTCGCGGGCTGTTCGACGGAGCGATGCGCGGCCGCACAATGTACGTGGTACCGTTCTCGATGGGGCCGATCGGTTCGCCGATCTCGCACATCGGCGTGCAGCTGACGGACTCGCCCTATGTCGCGGCAAGCATGCGCATCATGGCGCGCATGGGCCGCAAGGCGATCGAAGCGCTTGGCGAAGACGGTCCGTTCGTGCCCTGCCTGCACTCCGTCGGCATGCCGCTCGCGCCCGGCCAGAAGGACGTGCCCTGGCCCTGCAACAAGGATCACAAGTACATCGTCCACTTCCCCGAGGAAAAAGCCATCTGGTCGTTCGGCTCCGGCTACGGCGGCAATGCCCTGCTCGGCAAGAAGTGTTTTGCGCTGCGCATAGCTTCGGCCATGGGCCGCGAACAGGGCTGGCTGGCCGAGCACATGCTCATACTCGGGGTCGAGTCTCCGCAGGGGGAAAAGACCTACGTCGCGGCCGCCTTTCCCAGCGCCTGCGGCAAAACCAATTTTGCGATGCTGATTCCGCCGGCAGCGTTCGACGGCTGGAAGGTGACCACCATCGGCGACGATATCGCCTGGATCAAACCGGGGGCGGACGGCCGGCTGTATGCGATCAATCCCGAGTATGGTTTCTTCGGTGTCGCCCCGGGCACCTCGGTGCAGTCGAACCCGAACGCGATGGCGACGCTGCGCGCAAACTGCATCTTCACCAATGTCGCAATGACCCCGGACGGCGATGTGTGGTGGGAAGACATGACCGCGGAAGCGCCCCCCAATCTCACCGACTGGCGGGGCCAGCCGTGGACGCCGGACTGCGGGCGCAAGGCCGCCCACCCGAACGCACGATTCACCGTTCCGGCCGCGCAGTGCCCGTCGATCGCACCGGAATGGGAGAGTCCGCAAGGCGTGCCTATTTCCGCTTTCATCTTCGGCGGGCGCCGCAGCACCACGGTGCCGCTGGTGATGGACAGTTTCAACTGGGCCGACGGCGTCTATCTGGCGGCGACCATGGGGTCGGAAACCACCGCCGCCGCCGCGCACAAGGTGGGAGAAGTCCGGCGCGATCCTTTCGCCATGCTGCCCTTCTGCGGCTATCACATCGGCGATTACTTCGATCACTGGCTGGAAATTGGCCGAAAGGTAAGTCATCCGCCGAGGATCTTCGGTGTCAACTGGTTCCGACGCGATGCGCAGCGCAAATTCCTGTGGCCGGGATACGGCGAGAACATGCGGGTTCTGCAATGGATCATCGACCGCTGCGCCGGGCGCGCCGGCGCAGCGGAGAGTCCGCTCGGCTGGATGCCCCGTTACCAGGACATCGAGTGGGGCGGCTTGCAGGACTTCACCGAGGAACGCTTTGCCGAACTGATGACGCTCGACCGGGAGCTGTGGATGCAGGAATTGCTGCTGCACGAAGAGCTGTTCATCAGGCTCTACGACAAACTGCCGAAGGAATTCGTACTCAAGCGCGAACTGCTGCTCGCCACGCTATGGCGCTGCCCCGAGCGCTGGACGCCGCGCTGACGACGATGCGAAGAACCGCGACCGAAAAGGCGCGCGGAGAGAATCCACGTTCCAACTAGTGGTATGTAACAACCATATCCGTAGTATCATATGAGGCATGTCGACCCTCAATCTGACTACGGAAGAGCGCCACGCACTGATGTCGCTTTTGCGGTTGCGCACAGCGCAGGCGGCCGATGTGAAGCGTGCGCGGCTG
>DATKEK010000218.1:0-4466 GCA_035512195.1 Burkholderiales bacterium | reverse complement strand
ACGTAGCGCGGCGCCAGCCGCGACAGAGCCTCGACGGTGAGCGCACTGCGTTCTCGAATACGCAGCACCTCGACGCCGCGTGACCGCAAGGCCCGCTCCAACGCATCGAAACGTGCGTGTGGCGTGGCCAGCGCGATGCGCATGGCTGCACTCAATGCCGTATCTCCAAGCACCACTGCGTAGGCGCTACCTGTACAAAACCCGCGGAACCAAACACCGCGGCGGAAGCCTTGTTGGCTTCCTGGATCTCGGCGAGCAAACGGGTAAGGCGCGGCGAGTCCGCGGCGATCCAGCGTTGGCCCGCGCGCAACAGGCTGGCGCCTAGACCCAGCCCCGTGAGGCCCGGATCCAGGTAAATGGACACTTCCGCGGCACCGTCGTCGATATCGAAGCGCAACGTGCCGACCGCGACTTCGCCGCAGCAGGCGATCAGCAGCCGGCGATGGTCATCCTGCAATGTCCGCCCCCACCAAGCCAGATGCTCTGCATGATTCACACTGCCGGGATGACGGAAATGTCGCCAGGTACGCGGATCTTTGCGCCAACCGTACACCAGTTCGGCGTCTTCGGGCTGCGCACGTCGTAGCGTCACACCGTCGGCGGCCAATGCCACGGCCACACGCTGCGCGCCTCGGCCGTCGACGAGCCGGCGCGCGGCTTTGCTCATGCTCCCGCAGGCTTCCGGGGACGCCAGTAGCTCAGCCACGACGCGCCCGATGTCCGCCGCCTCGTTCGCAGGAACCTTGCGCATCGCGCCCGCGGCCGCGAGGTGCTTGATAACCCGAGCCTGGTTCTGCGCGCAGACCAGTCCAACCGAAGGCGCGCCAACGCGGCAGCGTTCGAGCGCGGCACCGCCACCGGCACCGATCTGCAGGTCGTGGCGAGCGAAGAATTCCGCAAGATCCGGCAGATCCAAGAGCAGCTGCGCGCCGGCCTGTGCGCAGTCGCGGGAAAGTGCGGCGAGATTTGGATTGGCGGATGTGGTCACCACCTCGATTTCCCCGTCGAACTTGGCCACTTCGCGGCAGGCGCGCAACGCCACCGATGACAGCCCCCAAGGATCGGTGCCACCCAAGAATATACCGATACTGCGCGGCGGATCATGTGGTTCGCAGGGACGCGCATCGCGAAAAGCTTCAGACAGCAACGCAAATCGCGGGCCGCCCAGCAGCCGTTCGACGGCGCCTGCCACGCGCGAGTACTTGGCGCGATGATCCACGTCGAGGTTATGGTCCACCAACACGTCGGCGGCGAGCGGACGATCAGCCAAATCGTCGATGACGCAGATCTTCGCGCCCAGCGCGGCGCGGACCCGCTCCATCCAGCGTGCGTCGAAAGCGTAGTGGTCAAGCACGATCCACGTCGGCGCGAAATCGCGTAGCGCGGCAATGGTGTCGTCGGCGTCTGGCTGCCAGGACGTCAGCGCCATGGGAGCATGCACCGGATCTCCCGCCTGCGGCTGAAAGAGTTCCGACGGCGCAGGCAGGGCGAACAGCGCATCGGCGCCTCCATCAACGGGACGCGTCGGCTTGATGCCCAGATCCCGCGAAACCCAAGCGATGTCCGACCCTGTCTCGCGCAGCCCAGCCGCCAGCGACGCGCTGCGCCGCTGATGACCCGTGCCGATCCGGGTGGAGGCATCAACGCGAAAAGCCACGCGCATCACCACTTCATCCACCCGCCATTGATGGCGAGACCCGTACCGGCGACGTAGGAAGGCGCATCGGAAAGCAGGAACACCACGGGCGCGGCAAACTCGTATGCGGCGCCGATATGACCCAACGGAGCATTGGCGCACAGCGCCTCGTGAAAGCGGGGGTCTGACTGCGCAATCGACGCGGATAATACGTTCAAACCACCTTCCCTGCCCGGCCTGTTCGCGTGAAGAGGCCTTATGATGAGCCATAGCCTACCTTCGGCAAGCGCTGCCCGGCAAATCCGGTCGCCGCGATGCCCTCGCCCGACGGCCAGCCACACGACGAGCCAGTGCGCCAGTCGCCGCAGCTCGGCATCCGCAAAGCCACATCGAAACCGCCTCGACAAATGTATTCATCCGTATTCCCGGGAAGCGGCAACAACAGCACTTCCCCGCCGCGCTGACGCCAGGTTTGTGCGAACGTCAGGCAACGCCTGACATGGCCGGTTTCGAGGTCGAACGACACATTGACTAGCATGATCGCTCACGTCCGACCGCTCAATTGAGGCGCCGAAACCCCGCGTGACAAACCCCAGTCGGCAGCAACGCATTGACGTCGCGCCCGTTTTCGCATTCGGAGATGAGCGCGAACACTGGATCGAGCGCCTCGAAATACGCGTTGACAACCTCGGGTGTGTGCTCGATGCACGTATAGACACTCGTGCTCGCCAGGTATCCGCGCGCCAGCATCTCCTGCGTAATGAGCGTCTTGTACGCCAGGTTGTTAGGACCGGAAAAGGAGAATCCAACAAGCGCCGGCAGACCCGTCACGTTGATGCGCAGCCCGTGTTGCGTGGCCAGCGCTTGCCAGCGTTCGCCAATACCCTTGCCGATCGCGGTGATGGTCTCCCAGGAATGGATGCGCTCCATCACTTCGAGCGTCTTAAGCGCCGCCGCCGATCCAATGCGTTCGGTCCAGAAGGTACTGCTGATGAAGCTCGATTGCGCGGCTTCCATGATTTCGCGCCGACCGATGATCGCGGTAACCGCATAACCGTTGCCGAGCGCCTTGCCGAAGACCGCCATGTCCGGTTCGACGCCGTACAGCTTGTGCAAGCCACCGAAGGTCTGCCGGAACCCCGACGTGCACTCGTCGAATATCAGGACGATTCTGCGCTCCGTGGCGATGCGCCGAACTTCTTGCAGGAACCCGGATTCCGGCCCTGCGTTACGCGAAACCTCCATCTTGATGACACCGATCTCGTGCTCAGCAACCAAGGTCTTGAGTTCGTCCAGCCGATTGTAGTTGAAAGCAAGAACGGTCCCTTGCAGTGTTGGCGGAACGCCATTCGGCTGCAACCCAGGCAAAAGGTGACCGGCCAGATGAGTGTCGTCGCCGAGATTCGCGGCAAGATACCAGTCGTGCCAGCCGTGATAGCCGCAGAACGCAACTTTGTGACGACCGCCCGCGGCGCGCGCGATGCGGATAGCGATGGCATTGGCTTCACCGCCCGAGCGAGCGAACCGGACCATCTCGGCCCACGGATGCATTGCGATGAGCCGCTCGGCGAGCAGCACCTCCTCGGGCGCGTTGAGCGTGCTCATGTTCCCGGCGGCCACGACCGACTGCACTGCCGCATCCACTTCGGGATGACCATAGCCCAGGGTGTTGGTCCCGATTCCCATCAGCGACATGTCGATGTACGGCTTGCCGTCGAGATCCCAGACCGTGCAGCCCTTCGCGCGACTGAAGTACGCGGGCCATTGCTCCGGAAGGAACATCTCCGCCCGCTTCGAGAGCAGCATGCTGCCGCCGGGAATCGTACGCTTGGCGCGCTTCCAGAGTTTCTGACCGGTACCCATCAATGCTCCTTCGTTCCTGACATGGCGTCGATTGGCGGAGAATACGTCCGGCCGCGCGCGGCGCAGCTCCTGCACTTCCTGCCAGGTGAAATCCAGGCGGCCGCCAAACGCCGAAAAGACGCCGGTGATCACCTCGAAATCTTCCGCCTCGTCGACGGTCCAGCGCTCGCCGGATAAATTCTCGCCGTTCGGGACATTCAGCGTGCGGAACAGGCCGGATTCCCGCAGGTATGGTGTCACGTGTTCGCGTTCGCGCGGCTGACGCGCATTCTCCCACGCACGCCGTAATGCCTTGAACGAGAACACTTCGATGTCCAATCCGTCCGGGAAAGTCGGCGGATCGACGTTTGAGGTATAGTCGAGCGTTCCTTCCCGAAAAGTGGCCACTAAGTGATCCACGAGCGCGGGGTCCATGAGCGGGCAGTCACCGGTGATGCGCACCACCACGTCCGCGCCGCTGATCAGCGCCGCTTGGTAGTAACGATCCAGCACGTCCTGCTCGCTGCCGCGGTACACGCGGAAGCCGAGCTTCGCCACGTGCGCTTCGAGTAGGTCGTTGCGCGTGTCGCTGGATGTGGCCAGCACGATTTCGTCGAGCGAAGTCGCACGTTTCAGGCGCGCTAGCAGCAGCTCGATCATGGGCGTGCCGAGAACGGGCTTCATGGTCTTGTTGGGCAGGCGCGTCGAACCCATGCGGGCCTGCACGATCGCGACGGTCTTCATGACAACTTCCAGCGCGACGGCTCAATGAGCTCGCGGTCGTCGCTGACCATATCCGCGGGCGGCAGCGGCACGTCGGCCGGCTGCTGAAGGAGTTGTTCGAGCTGTTGCAAGGAGTCGATTCCCATGACGAAGCGTTCAACGTGTTCCTGCGCGGCAACGAAAGCCAGCGCCGCCACCGGCGGCGTCACCGCGTTCGCCTCGCACCAGCCATGCCAGCGATCGAGCAGCTCCGCCCAGCGCGAGA
>DATKEK010000217.1:0-9798 GCA_035512195.1 Burkholderiales bacterium | reverse complement strand
GCAACGCTGCCAGCATGGGCTCGGCCAGCACGGTGTAAATGTCGCGGGCCCACGGGAAAAGGCAGATGAACACCAGCAGCAGCGCGACAACACAACGCAGCAACCGATCCCTCAGCTCGATAAGGTGAGACATGAAGGAATCGGGCTCGATCCTGCCGGCTGACATGGTATTTACGCGTTATCTTTCACAGGCCGACGGACCAACACTGACCGTCACGCCTGCTTCTTGGCGGGCTCGACCTTGTCTTCCTTGTCGAGCCCGAGTTCGAGCTGTGAGGTATCTTCAGCGGAAGGGCTGTCCGAATCCGTTGCCGATCGGTCCGCAGATCCAGTTTGAGGGATCAGGTTGATGCCGCCCGATTGCTGGGCCACGGATTCGACCGACTTGCGTGCTTCGTCCTCGGCCTCTCTTACTTCGTTCTCAACGTACCTGACCTGCTTGCTGACGCTTTCTTCGACGTCCCGCGCGGCTTCCTGCATCGACGACTGAAGCTTGCGCAGCTCATCCAACTCGATCTCGCGGTTGATGTCGGTCTTGATCTCGGTCACGTAACGTTGCATCCGGCCGAACAGGTGTCCCAGCGTGCGGGCAACCTTCGGCAGGCGTTCCGGCCCCACCACCAGCAGTAGCACGACTGCAATGATGACAATCTCTACGAAACTGAGATCGAACATCGGACTGAAGCGCCGGCAAGCAGGTCTGGGGACCTAGCTCTTCGACTTCTCCTTGACTTCGCCCTCAATCGTTTCCCTGGAAGCCGTTGTTTCCAGTTTCTCCTGCGATTTCTCGTCATCGTCGGTCTTGACACCGTCCTTGAATCCCTTGACCGCCTTGCCAAGGTCGCTGCCGAGATTGCCGAGTTTCTTCGTGCCGAAAATCAGCACGACCACGATCAATACAATCAACCAATGCCAGATACTGAAGGTACCCATGTCAAATGCTCCCGATAGTGTTGCGACTACTTCGTTTTCTGGATCATCCCGGGCAGGGGATCCCTGCCCCCGATTATATGCACATGCAGATGAGCCACGTCCTGCCTCCCGACCCGGCCGGTGTTCACAATGGTTCGAAACCCGTCGGGCGATCCTTGTTCCCGGGCCAGTCGGCCCGCAAGACAGAGAATGCGCCCCAGAACCGCCTGGTGTTCCTCGTTCACGTCCGCCAGAGAAGGCACATGTTCCTTCGGAATCAGCATGAAGTGGACAGGGGCCCCCGGATGAATGTCGTGGAACCCGAGAATTTCGTCGTCTTCAAATACCTTGCGACTCGGAATCTCTCCACGGACGATCTTGCAGAAGATGCAGTCTTGCGCGCTCACTGCTGATTCCTTGAACGAAAAGCGGTCCTCGCCCGGAGTCGCCGCCAGCGCCGGCGCGGCTTTCCGGCCTATTTTTGCTTCCGGCTTGCCTTCTCGTCGATTCCGGAAATGCCTTCGCGACGGCGAAGTTCGGCCAGCACGTCATCCGGACCGAGACCGTGGTAGGCGAGCATTACAAGACAATGAAACCAGAGGTCCGCGGTCTCACGAACCAAATGCAGTTTATCACCCTCTTTCGCAGCAAGTAGCGTCTCGACCGACTCCTCGCCGATCTTTTTGAGTATGGCATCTTCTCCCCTCGAGAAGAGGTCTGCCACATACGAACTGCCGGGATCTGCGCCTTTGCGGCTGGCGATGGTTTCGGCGAGCCTGCGAAGTATGTTGGCGTCTATCATGACTGGTCGTAAATCGATGCGGGATCCTTGAGCACGCGTTCGGTCGTCACCCAGCTTTCTCTTTCGAGTCGGCGGAAGAAACAGCGCGCGCGCCCGGTGTGACAGGCGATGCCGCCGACCTGCTCCACCTGTAACAGCACCACGTCGCCGTCGCAATCCAAGCGAACTTCCCTGACCAGCTGCACATGCCCGGACTCCTCGCCCTTGCGCCACAATCTGCGCCGGGAGCGGGACCAGTATACCGCCCGCCCCGACTGCACGGTCTCAAGCAGCGCTTCGCGGTTCATCCACGCCTGCATCAGCACTTGCCCGGTCTGCGCATCCTGCGCGATTGCAGGGACCAGGCCCTTGTCATCCCAGACAACTTCCTCCAGCCAGTTCACGCTCACAGTCGTACCTCGATTTCGTGTCGCGCAAGGAAAGCCTTCGCCTCGCCAACGGTGTGCTCTCCATAATGGAAGATACTCGCGGCGAGCACCGCATCCGCCCCTCCGATGCGGATCCCGTCCAGCAGATGGCCGAGATTGCCGACGCCCCCGCTGGCCACAATCGGGACATCCAGCGCGTCGCCGAAAGCCCGCGTCAACTCCAGGTCGAACCCCTGTTTGGTGCCGTCCCGATCCATGCTGGTGAGCAGTATTTCCCCGGCACCGGCAGCCTGCATCCGGCGCCCCCAATCAACCGCATCCAGTCCAGTGGGGCGGCGTCCGCCATGCGTGAACACCTCCCAGCGCAGCGGCGATGAACCAGCGATCCGCCTCGCGTCCATCGCCACTACGATGCATTGCGAGCCGAACCGCCCGGCAGCGTCTTCCACCAGTTTCGGATTCTGCACCGCCGCGGTGTTGATGCTCACCTTGTCCGCCCCCGCGTTCAGCAGGCGGCGGACATCGTTGACCTCGCGCACGCCGCCACCCACAGTCAAGGGTATGAACACTTCCGCTGCGACCTGCTCAATGATTCCGAGTATCAGATCGCGATCGTCGCTGCTGGCGGTGATGTCGAGAAAGCACAGCTCATCTGCGCCCTGCTCATCGTAGCGGCGTGCAATCTCGACCGGGTCCCCGGCGTCGCGCAGTTCGACGAAGTTGACGCCCTTGACCACGCGGCCGCCGGTCACGTCTAGGCAGGGAATAATCCGTTTTGCCAGGTCCATGTGGGATATGAAGTCAAAAAGACGCAGCCGGAAAAGGCCGTAAAGTGTGAAAACTGCCTCAGGGTCAGGCTATGCCGGAACCCGCGCCGTCCTGATCTGCCAGTTTCTGTGCCTCGGCGAAATCGAGCGTGCCTTCGTAGATTGCACGCCCGGTGATTGCACCCATTATTCCCTCGGACTCCACTTCGCAAAGCGCCTTCACGTCCTTGAGAGTTGAAATGCCACCGCTGGCAATCACCGGAACGGTCAGCGATCTCGCCAACTCGACAGTCGCCGGAATATTGACGCCGGTCATCATTCCGTCGCGCCCGATATCGGTATAGATGACAGCCTCCACACCGTAGTCCTGGAATTTCTGCGCCAGGTCGATCACGTCGTGACCGGTGACCTTTGACCAACCATCGACCGCGACGCGTCCGTCCCTCGCATCCAGCGCAACCATGATGTGGCCCGGAAACGCGATACAGGCATCCTGCAGGAAGCCCGGCGTTTTCACCGCCGCAGTTCCGAGGATGACGTAAGCAATGCCGTCGTCGATATAGCGCTCGATTGTATCCAGGTCGCGAATTCCGCCTCCGAGTTGGATCGGAATGTCGTCCCCGACCGCCGCGACCACCGCCTTGATCGCTTCCTCGTTCTTGGGCTTTCCGGCAAATGCGCCGTTCAGATCGACGAGATGCAGGCGGCGTGCGCCCCCGTCGATCCAATGGCGTGCCATCGCTCCGGGATCCTCGGAGAATACCGTCGCATCGTCCATGGAGCCCTGCCTGAGGCGGACGCAATGGCCGTCTTTCAAATCGATCGCTGGAATAATAAGCATGGGTGCAAATGTCGCGTAACTGAGTCCGGCCGTCGCCGGCCGTCAGTGCCTCCGCGGAATCGGTACGGAATATTTCTGTTGCTGCGTCAAAAAGTCAGGCGCTGGCAACTCCGAGCATTGCGGTTTCGCCATTGCCGCTGGCGGAACCGTCCCAGCGGACAAAGTTGGACAGGAGTTGGAGTCCGGACGACTGACTCTTCTCCGGATGAAACTGCACGGCAAAAATGTTATTCCGCGCCACGGCGCAGGTAAAGCTGAACGGATAGTGGCTTTCCCCCATGATCAGGCGCGGTTCGCCGCATTCGACGTAGTAACTGTGCACGAAGTAGAACCTGCTTCCGTCGGGAATTCCCGCCCACACCGGATGCGCCTGCATCTGAAACACGCGGTTCCACCCCATGTGCGGGACCTTCAGTTTCCCGCCCCGATCATCGACCATTCGCGAAGCGGGAAATCGCACCACCCGGCCCGGCAGAATGCCGAGGCCGCGCACATCCCCCTCCTCGCTCGATTCGAACAACATCTGCAATCCGATGCAAAGTCCGAGAAACGGCTTCGAGTCCGCCGCCTGCAGCAATGGGGCGCGCAAACCCCGCGCGTCCATTTCGCGCATGCAATCCGGCATCGCCCCCTGCCCGGGGAACACGACTCGGCGGGCACTGCGGATAACGCCAGGATCGCTGGTTACTGCCACGCTGTACCCGGGCGCGACATGTTCGATCGCCTTTGCCACCGAGCGAAGGTTTCCCATTCCGTAATCGACGACTGCAATGTCCGGCATATGAGGCAGACGACCATCGAACAACAGGTGTCAGAGCGCTCCTTTGGTGGACGGCAGCGTGCCCTGCGCACGCGGATCTGGCTCCACCGCCATACGCAGAGCGCGGCCGAACGCCTTGAATATCGTCTCGGCCTGGTGGTGCGCGTTCCCGCCCTTCAGATTGTCGATATGCAACGTCACCTGCGCGTGATTGACCAGCCCCTGGAAGAATTCGTGAATCAGGTCCACATCGAATTCGCCAACCAGCCCGCGCACGTAGTCCACGCTGTACTCGAGCCCCGGCCGGCCGGAAAGATCGATCACCACCCTGGACAATGCCTCGTCCAGCGGCACATAGGCATGGCCGTAGCGCCGCACGCCTTTCTTGTCCCCAAGGGCCTTGGCCAGCGCCTGCCCGAGCGTGATGCCGACATCTTCTACCGTGTGGTGCGCGTCGATATGCAGATCGCCCTTGGCCTCGATATCGAGGTCGATCATGCCGTGACGCGCCACCTGGTCCAGCATGTGATCGAGGAAACCGATGCCCGTGGCAAGTCGCGCACGACCGTTGCCGTCAAGATCGATACGGACGGTTATCTGGGTCTCAAGCGTATTGCGTGAAACTTCGGTTTTGCGCATGGGGTCAGGCGATGGGATTTTTATTCATCCTAACTCAATAAGCTCCGCTCGACGATAGCGGCGTATCCGGGGCGTCAAGAAAGAATGTTTCGCAACGCCGATATTAGGGCATCGCACTGCGAATCGGTACCGACCGTGATGCGCATGTATGGGGCGATACGCGGCGGCGCGCGGAAGTGGCGCACGATGATTCCGCGCTCACGCAACTGCGCGGTGAGTTCCGCGCCGTCCCGCCCGGGATAGCGCGCAAGCACGAAGTTCGCGGCCGAGGGCACCACCTCGAAGCCGATGCCTTCCAGAGCCGCAGCCAGACCCACGCGGCTTGCGATCACCCGGCGGCAGTTCGCCTCGACATGAGCCGCGTCCTCGATCGCCGCCAGCGCGCCGGCCTGGGCGAGCCGGTCCAACGGATACGAATTGAAGCTGTCCTTCACCCGGGTCAGCGCCTCGATCAGTTGCGGGTGACCAATCGCGTAGCCCACGCGCAGGCCGGCAAGCGCGTGCGACTTCGAAAGCGTGCGTGTAACCAGCAAATTCGCGTAGCGCGACACCAGCGGCACGGTGGACTCTCCGCCGAAGTCGACGTAGGCCTCGTCGATGACGACGACCGACTCCTTGTTCGCCTGCAGCAATCGCTCGATCCCGGACAATTCCGCGATACGCCCGGTCGGCGCATTCGGGTTAGGCAGGATGATGCCTCCGTTGGGCTGCCGATAATCTTCGACCGCCACCTCGAAGGATGCGGTCAGCGGCACTTCGCGAAATGCAATGCCATATAGGCGGCAATACGCCGGGTAAAAGCTGTAGGTGACGTCCGGAAACAGCAGCGGCGTATCGTGCTTCAGCAGCGCCTGAAACGTGTGCGCCAGCACCTCGTCGGATCCGTTGCCGACGAATACCTGCTCCATGGCGACGCCATGAAGCAACGCCAGCGCCTGCCGCAGGCGTTCGCTGAACGGATCTGGATACAGGCGCAAGGTGTCGGAAACTGCCGCGCGCAACGCATCCAGCACCCGCGGACTTGGCCCGTACGGGTTCTCGTTGGTGTTGAGTTTGATCAGATCCGGAATCCGCGGCTGCTCGCCCGGCACGTAAGGCGTCAGTCCGTGAACCACGACGCTCCAGTAGTGGCTCATCGGTGCAGCCGATACTGTGCCGAGCGTGCGTGTGCGGGGAGGCCTTCGCCCAGCGCGAGTTCCGCGGCGACTTTGCCGAGCCGGCGGGCGCCTTCCGCCGATACTTCGATGATGCTGGTGCGCTTCTGAAAATCATAAACGCCCAGCGGCGACGAGAAGCGCGCGGTGCGCGCAGTCGGCAACACGTGATTCGGACCGGCGCAATAATCGCCCAATGCCTCGGAAGCATACCGGCCGAGAAACAGCGCGCCCGCATGACGGATACGTTCGACCCAGCGGCGCGGATCGTCGACCGACAGCTCCAGGTGTTCCGGCGCAATGCGATTGGCGATTTCGCAGGCCTCTTCCAGGTCGCGCACCTCGATCAGCGCACCGCGGTTGGCGAGCGAAGTTGCGATAACCTCGTTTCGCGGCATCTCGGCCAGCAGGCGCTCGATGCTTGCAGCGACACGCGCGATGAACGCACGGTCGGGGCATAACAGAATCGCCTGCGCCAGCTCGTCATGCTCCGCCTGCGAGAACATATCCATGGCCACCCAGTCGGGGTCCGTCTTGCCGTCGCAGATCACCAGTATCTCCGACGGTCCGGCAACCATATCGATGCCGACGACACCAAATACGCGCCGCTTCGCCGCCGCGACATACGCATTGCCGGGCCCGACAATCTTATCGACCTGGGCGATCGTCTGCGTGCCGTATGCAAGCGCGCCCACCGCCTGCGCCCCGCCGATGGTGAAAACGCGGTCCACACCGGCAATATCCGCCGCCGCCAGCACCAGGTCGCTGCGTTCGCCGCGCGGCGTCGGTACCACCATGATGATCTCCGACACCGCCGCCACTTTCGCCGGGATGGAATTCATCAGCACGGTGGACGGGTATGCCGCCTTGCCGCCAGGAACGTACACGCCGACCCGATCCAGCGGCGTGACTTTCTGTCCGAGGGTGGTGCCGTCGCTCTCCGCATACTCCCAGGACTGCAGCAGCTGGCGTTCGTGGTAGGCGCGAATCCGCGCAGCCGCAGCCTTCAGCGCCTCGCCTTGCGCTGCCGGCAGCCGGCCGTGCGCCTCCGCAAGAACGGATCGCGGCAACTCGAGCGCACCCAGCGATCCCGCGTCGACCTGGTCGAACCGGCGCGTGTACTCCAGCACCGCGTCGTCCCCGCGCTTGCGTACATCGGCAAGGATCGACGTCACCGTGGTCTCGATGTGCTCGTCCTGGGTCGCGTCAAAGGCCAGCAGTTGCGCGAGTTGCCGGTCGAAGTCTGCTTCTGCAGTCGAGAAACGTCGAACAGCGCTCACCCGGTCGTTCCTTTCACGCCCGTATCGAAAGCGTCAAGTAGCGGTTGCACGATGGCTCGCTTCAGCTTGAGCGATGCCTGGCTGACGATCAGCCGCGCACTGATCGGAACGATTTCCTCCACCGCCTTCAGGTCGTTTGCTCTCAGGGTGTTTCCGCTGGAGACCAGATCCACGATCACGTCCGCCAGTCCGGCCAGCGGCGCAAGCTCCATCGAACCGTAGAGCTTGATCAGATCGACATGCACGCCCTTCGCTGCAAAGTGTTCTCGCGCAGTCTTCAGGTACTTGGTCGCCACGCGGAGCCGCGAGCCCTGGCGCACGGCTTTCTTGTAGTCGAAGCCGGCGGGCACCGCCACCATCATCCGGCATTTGGCGATCTGCAGGTCCAGCGGTTGATACAGCCCCTCGCCGCCATGCTCGAGCAGCACATCCTTGCCGGCGATTCCCAGATCGGCCGCTCCATGCTGAACATACGTTGGCACATCCGACGCACGCACGACGATGATCTTCACATCCGGGCGACGAGTGGCGATCACCAGACGGCGGGAGGATTCGGGACTCTCGAGCGGCACGATGCCTGCCGACTCAAGCAGCGGCATGGTCTCGTCGAAGATTCGGCCCTTCGACAATGCCAGGGTGATCGATGATGTATCGCTGACCAAGATTGACTCCGGTTTGCTTCAATTGGCGCGCCTGATGCGCGCGCCCAGCTGACTGAGTTTCTCCTCGATGCACTCGTAGCCGCGGTCGAGATGGTAGATGCGGTCGACCACGGTTTCGCCTTCCGCCACCAGTCCGGCAAGCACCAGGCTGGCGGAGGCGCGCAGGTCTGTCGCCATCACCCTCGCGCCCTGCAGGCGCGGAACGCCTCGCACGATCGCGGTATTTGCCTCGATCTCGATCTCCGCGCCGAGGCGTTTGAGCTCCTGGACATGCATGAAACGGTTCTCGAAAATCGTCTCGGTAATCACCGAAGTGCCGCTGGCCACGCTGTTCAGCGCCATGAACTGTGCCTGCATGTCGGTCGGAAACGCCGGGTACGGCGCCGTGCGCAGGCTGACCGCTCGCAGATCGCCATTGGCCTTGAGGCTGATCCAGTCTTCCCCCTGCTCGATCTCGGAGCCGGTCTCGCGCAGTTTGCCGATCACTGCATCGAGGATATCCGCGCGTGCGCCTTTGATCCTGACCTGTCCGCGGGTCGCCGCGGCGGCGGCGAGGAAAGTGCCAATCTCGATCCGGTCAGGCATGACGCGATGCGAGGCCCCGTGCAGCCCGTCCACGCCTTCAACCGTGATCACGTCACTGCCTGCGCCGCGCACCCGAGCCCCCATCGCATTCAGGCACTGCGCCAAGTCGATGACTTCCGGTTCGCGCGCAGCGTTTTCGATAACCGTGCTGCCCTCTGCCAGCACCGCCGCCATCATCAGATTCTCGGTGCCGGTCACGGTTACCAGGTCCATCACCACCCGGGCGCCCTTCAACCTGTCCGCCCGCGCGAGGATGAATCCGTGCTCAATGCGCAGGTCGGCACCAAGCGCCTCAAGCCCCTTGATATGCTGATCCACCGGCCGCTGACCGATCGCGCAGCCGCCGGGCAATGACACCTTTGCATCGCCGAAGCGCGCCAGCAGCGGGCCGAGCACCAGGATCGACGCGCGCATGGTCTTGACCATCTCGTAGGGCGCCACGCGATTGTCGACGCGTGCCGCGGTGAGTTCGACGCCGAGCTTCTCGTCCAGCGAGAACTCGACACCCATCTTCCCTAGCAGCGTCAGCATGGTGGTGACGTCCCGCAGGTGCGGAACGTTCTGTACCCGCAGGGTTTCCGGCGTCAGGATCGATGCGCACAGGATCGGCAGTGCCGCGTTCTTGGCGCCGGAGACCCTTATTTCGCCGGAAAGCGGGACACCCCCCTGAATGACGAGTTTGTCCACTTCGTGCTCAGGGCTAACGCGTGGCCCACTCCTCCGGGGTGAAAGTACGCATGGACAGCGCGTGAATCTCCTCGCGCATGCGATCGCCGAGCGCGTGGAACACGGTCTGATGTTGCTGCACCCGGTTTTTACCGCGGAACGCCGGGCTGACGATAACGGCTTCGAAATGCTGACCATCGCCAATGACCTCGACGTGTTCGCAAGAGAGGTTTTCCTGAATATAGGACTTGACTTGCTCTGGGGTAAGCATGCTGTTGGACAAACCAGGGGCTGGGTCAGTTACGGAGCTTGTAGCCGCCCTTGAGCAGCGACAGGGTCACGAATGATAAGGCCAAAAAGGC
>DATKEK010000216.1:0-30561 GCA_035512195.1 Burkholderiales bacterium | reverse complement strand
GCCGATCAGCGCGCGTTCCTCGGCGTTCCGCGCTTCCTCGACGTTGCCTCCAACCTCGGTTTTCTCGCGGTCGGGCTGCTGGGCCTGCGCCTGATCCTCTGCCGGGACCGCACGGACGCAACGCGTTTCCTGGACAAGCGCGAACGGCTGCCTTACATCCTGCTGTTCGCAGGCGTCACGCTGACCTGTTTCGGTTCGATCTACTACCACCTGCACCCGGACAACCTGCGCCTCGCCTGGGACCGCCTGCCGATGGCGATCGGCTTCACCGCTTTTGTCGCGGCCATGATCGCCGAGCGAATCGATGTGCGGGCAGGCGCCCGTTTGCTGCTTCCGCTGGTGCTGCTGGGAATGGGCAGCGTGTGGTACTGGCAGTGGAGCATGGCGCGAGGCGCGGAGAATCTTTTGCCGTATCTCATCGTCCAGGGCTGGTCGCTGCTCGCCGCGCTGTTGATGCTAGCGATGTTCCCGCCGCGCTACAGCCACGGCCGGCTGATCGTGCTGGGATTCGCGTTGTATGCCGCGGCGCTGGCGGCAGAATATCTCGACCGCACGATCTTCTCTGTCGGCGGCATCCTCAGCGGCCACACGCTCAAGCACCTGTTGGCCGCAAGCGCGGTCTATCAGCTCTACCGCATGTTGCGCGACCGCCGGCCCGTCTAGCGGTACATCGCGCGCAACCAGGCAATCGCTACGACAGATACCCGCAAAAGAAAAAAGCCGGGCAGTGCTCGGCTTTCTGGTGCTTTCCCGACAAACTCAGTTCGAAGGTTTCCAGCTCTGCGCCATTTCCTTCGCCCTGGCGATCTGTTCTTCGGACATGCGCCGCTCCAGATTGCGCACGTCGCGCTGCCGGTAAAGCGAATCACGATGAGTTGTCTTCGGGTTCTGCGCGGACAGCGTCAGCCACATGTGCGCGGTGGCAAGATCGCGCTGCACGCCCTCGCCGTTCTGGTACATCAGGCCGAGATACAGCTGCGCCTCGGAGTTTCCCTGGTTGGCCGCCATCAGGAACCATTTTCCGGCTTCGACGTGATCGATCTTCACGCCGCGACCGTAGCGGTAGATAACACCCAGCAACTCCTGGGCCTCCGCATCGCCCTGTTCTGCTACCGGCTTGAACTGCTTCATTGCCTCGACGTAATCTCCGCGCGAAATCGCTTCCCGGCCTTCCAGGACGCCCGCGTTTGCGGACAGCGGCAGCATTAATGCGAGCGCGACGATGATGCTTCTCATGAATTACTCCTCCGGATTCTCGACTAGGCGTAAGTGTAGCGCGTATGGGCAGCAGACGGAAATCGCCAGCTGCCAGTTTGCAGCAGCGCTGGTGATCCGCACGTTGAGTCGCCGACCTTAATAGCGCCGCGGCGAACCGTAGCCTTCGTCGAACAGCGAGAACGGCGGCGTGCGGCCGACCAGGATCTCGATCAGCATCAGCTCGAGGTCGTCGTGGTTGATGAACGGCGCCGGCACGATGCGTTGCAGCGCGCCGGGACCGAAAACGTATCTCGGCTCGTCGTGGTGCCGGGAGACGATCCGCTCCGAAATCGAGGGATCGTCCGCAGTCGCGATGTCGGTCTCGCCGTAACAGGTGCAGACATATGCCCGGTCCGGTTCGGACTCGACGTAAAGGCCGGTGCCGCGAATACCGATGGTCGAGGTCGGCGCGAACACCTGCTTGTTGCCGCGCCCGAACACCGACAGCAGCGCGCCGGTGGCAAGCCGCAACCCATTGACCAGCATGCTGCTGCCGGAGAGTTCGAGGCGGCTGTTCTCCCGCATCAGGAACGCATCCGAACCGACGATGAAAATAAACTGCGCGCCGCGTCCGGTTTCGATGATCGCATCCGCGCCGACAAGGGTGTCGCGCGCCGCGGGTCGACCGTTCACGGTGACCCGCCCCCGCACCTCATAGACCGATTGCCCGGCGGGCAACTGACGCGGCCTGCGTCCGAACAACTGCGCACGCGCTTGGCCCGCGCCGAGCAGCGCGCCCGCCGCGAGCAGGCCGCTCGCAAGCGCCTTCACCAGAAAATCGCGCCGCGGATCTTCACGTTTTTCGAATTGCTTTGGCATCACCACCACCCTTTGGCATACTGTGGTTTTCGCAGACGAGCTCCCGCGACATTAGCGCGCGAGAACACGCGAGAAGGATAGCTCCGATGTCGAACCGAAGAAACCGCTTTCTCGTGACACGCAGTCGCGTTCTTCTGGCCTTAGCGGCGTGCGCCTGCTTGTTTGCGACCGCATCGCGCGCGGATTCGACGCGCTTCGGTGCCGACGTCGAGTTCATGCATGACACCAACGTCAACCGTGCGCCCGGCCCGGGCGAGGCGCAGTCGGACAACATTCTGGCGGCGGAGGGCTACGCGGCGCGCAGCTATCTGCTGTCCTATCGCAGCGGCCTGATCCTGCGCGGCGGGGCCAGACTCACCGCACATACCAAGTACAACAATCTGAGCCATCTCTCCGTGCTCGGTCGTGTCGCTTATCGCTATCAGCCGAATCCAGGTTACACCGGCGCGTGGATCGAGTTGGCTGGCAGCGCGGAAGCCCGGCGGCACAACGACAGCAAGTTGCGCGATGGCTATCTTGGCGCGGTTTCTGCAAGCGTCGGCAAGCACCTTACCGACCGCGTGCGCCTCGGTGCCGGCGCCGGATACGAGAAGCGCGCTTCCGACAGCACGGTCTACGACCTGTCCGCCACGCGTTTCTGGGGCAACGTCGACTATCGGCTCACACCGCGCGCGACGCTCTATGGCAGTCTCACTCTGATCGATGGCGACCAGGTGTTCAACAGTGCTTACAGCGGCGCGCAGGCGCTGCTTTCCACTTACGCGCAAGCAGTCGAACTGGACCCCGCGCTGGCAAAGGCCTTCGGCGGCGTCGCGCCGTTCGCCTATCGCGTGGGCGCGGAGACTTTCGTCTACGAATTCGGCGCAAACTTCCCGCTGCAAGGCAACCAGGCGATCGACGTGAGCGCGAGCATCTTCGACACCAAGGCCGACGGCAGCGGGCAGACCTACGACGGCGCCATGGTGCGCGTGATGTATATGCATCGCTTCCGCTGACCACCCCGTCCAGTTGCAGAGCCTGGTATCACCTTCGCATGCCGGCACTTTCGAAGAAGATCGTTCTCCAGCCCGCAGGTCCGCCTGACGCGCTCGCGATCGCCGAGCTTTCGCGCGACCTGATCGAGACCGGGCTCGGCTGGCGCTGGACACCGGCTCGCGTTTCGCAACAGATTCACGATCCGGAAACGCTGGTGCTCACCGCGCGCAGCCGCGGCATCCTGATCGGCTTCAATATCATGAACTTCGGCCTGGAGACCGCGCACCTTTCGCTGTTCGCCGTGCACCGCGCGTGGCAGCGCCGGGGAATCGGCCGACAGATGTTCGAATGGACCAGGACCTCCGCCGTGACCGCAGGGATTGCCCTGATCCGGCTCGAACTGCGGGCGAACAACCGCGACGCGAGCGCGTTCTACCGTGCCCTCGGATTCCGCGAGGCAGGCTGGGCTCCCGGCTATTACAGCGGCCGCGAAACTGCGCTGCGCATGCAGCTCGATCTGCGCCGCGAGATTCAACGCTCGCAGACCTGAGGCGATGACCGGCGAGAAGGAGGAAACCGCCCGCGTCGTGGCGCCGCCGCCGCTGATCTACGTTGCCGGACTGCTGGTGGGGTGGCAGTTCGATCGCGCGGTTCCCGCTGCGATCCTGCCGCCGGCATGGCAGCGCGGCCTTGGGTGGCTGCTGATCGTGATCGGGCTCGTCGGCGTGGTCTGGGCGATCGTCTCGATGGCGCGCGTGAAGACCTCGGTGAACCCCTACGCGCCAACCTCCGCGATCGCCACCTCCGGCCCTTACCGATTCTCGCGCAACCCGATCTACCTGTTCGACATCCTGATCTACCTCGGCGCCTGCGCGCTGATCAATTCCCTGTGGCCACTGGTGCTTTTGCCGGGCGTGATCTGGGTCATGCGAATCGGCGTCATCGATCGCGAGGAACGCTACCTCGAGCGCCGCTTCGGCGAGAAATACCTCCGCTACAAGCGCTCGGTGCGCCGTTGGCTGTAGCACAATGGATCAGTTTGTCGACAGGGAACGCCTGACCGAACTGTTCCCGATATTCACCGAGATGCCGGCACCGACACTGGAGCGCATCCTGCGCGAGGCGCAGCTTCGTCGCGTGGCAAGCGGCACACCGATGTTCAGCGCCGGCAATCCCCGCTCGGGATTTCCGCTGCTGCTGGAGGGTACGGTGCGCGTTGCCAGGCTCGGCGCCAACGGCCGCGAAGTCCAACTCTACAAGGTCCGCCCCGGAGAAGCCTGCATCATGGGCACGGGCTGCCTGCTCGGCGACGTGGAGTACGGCGCAACCGGCACTGCCGAGAGGTCGGTAACGGTGATCATGCTGCCGCCGCAACTGTTCGGCGAGTTGATGCGCGACGACGATGCCTTCCGGCGCTGGGTATTCGGGCTGTTCAGCGAACGCCTGTCAGGCATGATGGAGCTGGTGGAAGCCGTCGCGTTCCTGCGCCTGGATCGGCGCCTTGCCGCATACCTGGTCGAATCCGGCCCGGTGGTTCACACCACGCAGCAGAAGCTCGCCGACGATCTCGGCACCGTGCGCGAAATCGTCGGGCGCATGCTGCGAAACTTCGAGGACCGGGGCCTGGTCGAGCTGTCGCGCAGCCAGATCAGGACTCTCGATCGCGCCAGTCTCAAGGCGCTCGCTGCGACCGACGCCTGAACATGCAGCCGGCGCGGATACAGCACGCACATTCTGCATATGCGCACGTCGGCTGACGACAGGCCCGCCGCGCAGGCAGGCGGCCGCCTGCAACGGCTGCTGCCGATATGCGGCTGGCTGCGAAACTATTCGCGGGACGATTTCGGCGGCGACCTGACCGCCGGCATCATCACCGCCATCTTGCTGGTGCCACAGGGAATGGCTTTCGCCATGCTCGCGGGACTTCCCGCGCAGGTCGGTCTCTACGCCAGCATTCTTCCGCCGGTTTTGTATGCGCTGTTCGGCACCAGTCGCACGCTTGCGGTCGGGCCCGTATCGGTTGCGGCAATCATGGTCGCGTATGCGCTGCAGGGACTGCCGCCGGGAACCGACCCGATCGCCGCTGCGTTGGTGCTCGCGCTGCTCTCGGGTGTGATCCTGCTCGGCATGGGCGCGCTGAAGCTCGGCGTAGTGGCGAATTTTCTCAGCCACCCGGTGCTGTCCGGATTCACCACCGCCGCCGCAATCATCATCGTGTTCAGCCAGTTGCCCAGTCTCGCCGGGCTGCAGTTGCCGGAAGGCTGGCGTCCGAGCGATCTTCCACGGCTGCTGCCGCACGCGAGCCTGCACCCGGTCACGCTGCTGATCGGTCTCGGCAGCGCGGCATTGCTGCTCGCCACCGGACACCCCCTGCAGCGTGCACTGATTGCGATCGGCCTCAATCCGCTGCGCGCCGGAATCGTGTCGCGCACCGGCCCGCTGATCGTCGTGCTGCTCGCCACCGTCGTCGTGACGCTCGGCGGGTTTGCAGGCGGTGATCAGGTCGCGGTGGTCGGCGCCATCCCCGGCGGATTTCCGGTGCTGGGATTGCAGTTTCCTTCTCTGGAATTCACGCTCCGCCTGCTGCCCGCGGCCTTCTTCATCAGCCTTGTCGGCTACGTCGAAAGCGTCTCGATCGCGAAGGTGCTGGCGAGCCGGCGGCGCGAGCGCATCGATCCGAATCAGGAACTGATCGGACTGGGGGCGGCAAACGCCGCGGCGGCGATTGCCGGCGGCATGCCAGTGGCGGGCGGTTTCTCGCGCACCATGGTCAACTACGGCGCCGGCGCGCGCACCCAGCTGGCTTCCATCATCACCGCGGCACTGGTTGCGTCGGTCACGGTATTCTTTACCCCGCTGCTGGAGAACGTGCCAAGGGCTGCACTGGCGGCGATCATCATCATCGCCGTAGTGAAGCTGATCGACGTGCGCGGCGCGATGGCGGTGTGGCGTTACGACCGCGTCGACGGCGCGGTGTTCGCGCTGACGGTCGCAGGCGTGCTTGCGATCGGCATCGAGGCCGGACTCGCGCTCGGCATCGCGGCCTCGCTGGCGAGCTTCGCCTGGCGTGCGGCGCGTCCGCACGTAGCGGTGATCGGACGCATCCGCGGCAGCGAGCACTTCCGCAATGTGCGCCGCCACGAAGTGGAGACATGGAGCCATATCGTGTTCATCCGCGTCGATGAAAACCTTACCTTCGCCAATACCGCCTACCTGGAGTCGGCGATCTCGGCGGAGGTGTCGGGCCGTCCCGAGCTGGAGCACGTGGTTCTGGTCATGAGCAGCGTAAATGCGATCGACAGCACCGCGTTCGAAACGCTCGAGCGCCTGTTCGGGGCGCTGCGCGAGGCCGGCGTCACCGTGCATCTCTCCGACGTCAAGGGCCCGGTGATGGACCGTCTGGAAGGAACCGGCTTCCTCAAGGCGATGGAACCGGGCCGCGTGTTCCTGAGCGCGCATCTCGCCGCCGAAGCGCTCAACCGCAAGGAGTACTGAGATCGCATTTCCGCCCCCCCGACAGCACTGTTCACCACAAAGGCCCCAAGGCACAGAGTGGCACAAGTTTTCTCTCCGCGGCCTCTGCACTTCTTTGCGGCCTTTGCGTTCGGCTCCTGCTTTTACGTTCTGGTCTGTGCTGTGCCTTCATCGTTCTCGCGTTCGGCCGCCTTCCCCGATGCGGTCGCGTATTGACATCGGACGGACGGGACTCGACACTTGCGTGGTAGTCATTCGCTGAGAGCGTGTCGCCATGAACTCACTGCGCTTCATCCTCGCCGCCGCGCTTGTCGCGGCCGTTCCAGCATACGCGGACCTGCGCGCGGAGATCGACGCGCTGGCGAAACAGATTGAGCCACGCGTGATCGAGTGGCGCCGCGACATCCATCAGCACCCGGAACTCGGCAACCGCGAGTTCCGCACCGCGGCGCTGGTCGCGGCGCACCTCGAATCGCTCGGCATGGAGGTGCAGACCGGAGTCGCGCATACTGGAGTGGTCGGCCTGCTGAAAGGCGGCAAGCCCGGCCCGGTGGTGGCACTGCGCGCGGACATGGATGCGCTGCCGGTCACCGAGGAAACCGATCTGCCATTCGCGTCGAAGGCGCGAACCATGTGGGCGGGACAGGAAACCGGCGTGATGCATGCCTGCGGTCACGACACGCACGTGGCGATGCTGATGGGCGTGGCAGAGATCCTGGCGAAAAGGCGTGCGCAACTGCCGGGCACGGTGAAGTTCATCTTCCAGCCCGCGGAGGAAAGCCCGCCGCCTGGCGAGGAGGGCGGCGCCGCCTTGATGATCAAGCAGGGCGTGCTGGAAAATCCCCGGCCGGACGCAATCTTCGCGTTGCACGTCGGCTCGCGGCTGAACGTCGGCCATATCGCCTACCGTCCAGGCCCGCTGATGGCAAGCGGCGACGTGCTGCACATTACGGTCAAGGGCCGCCAGACGCACGGTGCGGCGCCGTGGGCAGGGATCGACCCGATCGTGGTGGCGTCGCAGATCGTGCTTGGGCTGCAGACCATCGTCAGCCGCGGACTCGAGATCACGCGCGAACCTGCGATCGTCTCCATCGGCACCATCCACGGCGGCAACCGCTTCAACATCATTCCCGATGCGGTGGAAATGAGCGGCACCATCCGCACCTTCGACGAGGACATGCGCAAAGACATCCATCGCCGCATCAGGCAGATCGCCGGATCGATCGCCGAATCCGCCGGCGCGACCGCGGAAGTGCGCATCGAGGAAGCCTATGCAGTCACCATCAACGACCCGGCCCTGACAGAGCGTATGGTGCCGACCTTGAAGCGCGTCGCCGGCGACAGCAATGTGTTCCTAGCCAACAAGGTTACCGGCGCAGAAGACTTCTCTTTTTTCCAGCAGATCATTCCCGGCATGTATTTCTTCATGGGCATCACGCCGGAGGGGCAGGATCCGCGCACCGCCGCCTTCAACCATTCCCCGCGCTTCTACGTGGACGAATCCGGCCTGCTGCTCGGCGTGCGCGCGCTAACGCACCTGACGCTGGATTACATGGAGATGAACAAGCGTTGAGGATGAGGACTGTAACGGCCTGGCCCTTCCTTCGCCATACTCCTTTGGTTTCGTATGTGTTTCTCCGCGTTCTTTGCGCCCTCCGCGCCTCTGCGGTGAGGATCTCAGACCGCCCGCAGGGCGGCTCAATTACTGGTAGCGCAACGCGTCGATCGGCCTGAGAAAGGCGGCCTTGCGCGCCGGGTACCAGCCGAAGAACACGCCGATCAGGGCGGCCACGGAAAAAGCCAGAACGATGGACGCCGCGGTCACCACCACCGCGGTGCCGGCGATCCAGTTCACGCCGAGCGCCGCGCCGACACCGAGCGCCGCGCCGATCAGGCAGCCCAGAATCGAGACGATCACCGCTTCGAGCAGAAACTGCATGAGGATATCGCGCCGGCGTGCGCCGATCGCCACGCGGATGCCGATCTCGCGCGTACGCTCGGTAACTGACACAAGCATGATGTTCATGATGCCGATGCCGCCGACCAGCAGCGAGATCGAGGCAATGGCGCCGAGCATCAGCGACATCACGCGTGCGGTCTGCGCCTGCACGTCCGCGATCGCCGACAGGTTGCGGATCGAGAAGTCGTTCTCCATTCCTTCCTGCAGCCGGTGACGCTGGCGCAGCAGCGCGGTCATCTCGCGCTCGGCCTGCGACATCACCTCTTCCGACACACCCTGCACAAGTGCGAAGCGCACGCTGTCCGGAAAACGGTTGCCAAACAGCTGCCGCTGCGCGGTGGTGACCGGAATGATCACCGAGTCGTCCTGGTCGCGGCCGTCCAGGCTCTGGCCTTTCGACTCCAGCACACCGATGACCAGGAACGGACTGTTGCGGATGCGCATCGTCTTGCCCACCGGGTTCTCGGTGCCGAACAACGCGCCTGCGGCGGTCTGGCCGATGACCGCCACGCGCGCGGCCGAACGCACGTCGGCATCGGTGAACACCGTGCCGGCGACGGTGTGCCAGCTGCGCACCGCAAAGTATTCCGGCGTGGTTCCGGCAACCTGTGCGTTCCAGTTCATCGAGCCGTACACCAGTTGCGAGTTCGCCGACGCCAGCGGGGCTGCTGCGGCCACGGTCGACAGGCGCGCGATCGCCTGCACGTCGCCCAGGGTAAGCGTCGGCGCCGACGCTGCGGCACCGCGGGCGCCGGAAACCCTGGTCCATCCGGCCTGCACGATGAACAGGTTGCTGCCCATGGTCGCGATGGTCTGCTGCACGACGAACTGCGCGCCCTGACCGATGGCCAGCATCAGCACCACGGCACCGACGCCGATTATCATGCCGAGCATGGTGAGGAAGGTGCGCAGGCGGTTGGCCGCCATTGCGCGCCAGGCTTCGCGCAGCATCTCGAATATCATGCGGCCACCTCCGCCCGGACACCGGACCGTTCATCGCGCTCGATGCGGCCATCCAGAAAATGCACGTGCCTGCGCGCGAAGCGCGCAATATCCATCTCGTGAGTCACAAGGAGAATCGTGATGCCGGCCCCGGCGTTCAGCGATGCGAACAACTCCATGATCTCGCGGCTGGTCCGGGTATCGAGATTGCCGGTCGGTTCATCCGCGAGCAGCAGCCCGGGCCGGTTTGCCAGCGCGCGCGCAATCGCCACACGCTGCTGCTGCCCGCCCGAGATTGCATTCGGCATGCGTGACGCGTACGCCCCCAGTCCGAGCTGCTCGAGCAATTCCAGCGCGCGCGATTTCCTCTGCCTCGCGCGGACTCCAGCATACAGCAATGGCAGTGCAACGTTGTCCAGAAGAGTCGCGCGCGGAAGCAGGTTGAATCCCTGGAACACGAAACCGATGCTGCGATTGCGCAGATGCGCCAACTGGTCCGTATCCAGCGCCGCCGCATCCTCGCCATCCAGCAGATAACGGCCGCGCGTGGGCAGATCGAGACAGCCGAGAATGTTCATGAAGGTGGACTTGCCCGACCCCGATGGCCCCATCACTGCAACGAACTCGCCGGCGTCTATGCTCAGACTGACGTCTTTCAGTACGGGATACGGACCGGCGGCAGTCTCGTACTGCTTGTACAGAGACGCCACCTCGATCAACGGGCGAGGCATCAGAACAATCTCATGCGCATCGATCCCGACTGCGCCGGACGGCCGCCGTCGGTCCGGGCTTCCTCGACCACCACCCGATCGCCTTCGCGCAGCTCGCCACCGGTGATCTCCGTCATGCGGCCGTTGTTGATGCCGGTGCGGATCGAAACCGGCGCCAGCCTGCCGTCGCGCACGGTCCACGCCACCGCACCCGGCGGCCGGTTGCGCAATGTCTCCGGATCGCGCGGACGGAAGCGCAACGCCGCATTCGGCACCAGCAGCGCATTGTCGCGCTCGTCCACCTGAATGGCGATGTACGCGGTCATTCCCGGCAGCAGCAGCAGGTCGGGATTGTCGACCGCAACCACCACGTTGTAAGTCACCACGTTCTGCTCCACCATCGGATTCAACCGGATCTGCCGGACTTCTCCGTCGAAGCTGCGGTCGGGATGCGCATCCACGGTGAACGTCGCGTTCTGCCCGACCTGCACTTTGCCGATGTCGGCCTCGGCGACATACGACTCGATCTGCATCTCGCGCAGATCGCGCGCAATCTGGAACAGGGTTGGCGTCTGGAAACTCGCCGCCACCGTCTGGCCGAGATCGACTTCCCGCGAGACCACCACGCCCGATACCGGCGAGCGGATCACCGAGTAGCCGAGATTGGCGCGGTCGCGCGCAAGCTGCCCGCGCGCGATTCGCAACTGCGCCGCCGCTGCCTCACGCTGCTGGATGGCCTGGTCCATTTCCTCGCGCGACACGTATTCCTTCTCGAACAGGCCACGCAGGCGTTCCTCGTTCGAGCGCGCCAGTTTCAGAGCGGCTTCGGCGCTCTGCACCGACCCGCTGCTCTGCTCGACTTGCGCGCGGAACGTGGTCGGATCCAGTTCGAGCAGCACCTGCCCCTGTGCGACCTGGTCGTTGAAATCGGCGTACATCCGCACCACCGTGCCCGACACCTGGGTGCCGACATTCACCAGCGACACCGGGTTGAGTTTGCCGTTGGCGGTCACGGTCTGCTGCAGTGAGCCGGTCTCCACCGCGTGCATGACATAGCGCGCCTCGACCGGCTGCGCCCGGCTTTGCTGCCAGTACCACAGCCCCCCGCCAGCCGCTGAAACCAGCAGCCCGAGCGGCACAAGAATGCGAAGAATCCTTACAACAGTACTCGTCATTGAATTCCGCTCATTGATCAACGGCGGCGGACGGCTGCGCGAACAATGCCGGATCGAGCGTGCCGAGCGCGCGCACCAGTGCCGCTTTTGCTAGGTACCAGTTGTATTGCGCCTGGATACGCTGGAAATCCGCGCTGGCGGCCGCGCTTTGCGCGTTCAGCAGGTCGATCAGCGTGCCGACGCCCGCGCGGTAACGTGCGAGCGCCGCCTCGTATGCCTCGCGCGCGCTCGCAACCAGATCCAGCGTCGTGCGGTACGACTGGCCCTCTGTTTCCAGCTGCTGCCATGATTGCCAGACTTCGAGCGAAACCAGGTTGTCCAGGCGGTCGCGCTCCGCCTGCCGCGTTTCGATCTGCTCGCGCGCGGAGCGCACCTGGTAGGTGTTGCGATAACCGGTAAACAGCGGCACCTTCAGCCGCACGCCGATCGCGCCCGACAACGGATCTGCGCCCGCGTTCAACTGCGTGGCACCGGTGCTGCCGAACAACGAGATGGTCGGGCGGTCGGCCGCCTGCGCCGCGCGCAGATTCGATTCCGCCGCGCGCACCCGCGCCTGCGCGGCGAGCAGTTCAGGACGTCCGAGCTTCGCGGTGTCGATCAATCGTTCGACGGCCTGCTCGGCCAGCGCGAAATCGTCCAGGCTCGGCGGCGCGGCCAGAGCGAAAGCGCGATCGGCGCGCAGACCGAGCGCGTTGGCCAGGCCCGCGCGCGCGTTCGCGGCGTCGCCTTCGGCGCGCGTACGGTTCAGCAGCGCCTGCGAATAAGCGGTCTGCGCCTGCAGCACATCGACCCGCGTCGCGCGCCCCGCCTGCTGGCGCGCGGTGGAGGCCTCGAGACTTTCCAGCGCGGCGCGCTCCGCTTCCAGCGTGGCGCTCACCGCCTCCCCGGTCGCGAATACCTGGTAGTACGCCTGCACCACGCCGAACAGCACCGTCTGCAGCGTTGCGTTATGCGACCAGTTGGCGGCGAGCAGCGATTCGCGCGCGCTGTCCAGCCGCGCATCGCGCGCGCCAAAATCGAACAACACGTAGTTGACGATTGCCGATCCCGACAGTTCACTGCGGCCGCCGCTGGACGGCACGTTGCGGGTTTCAGCGCGCTGCAGCGTTGCCGCCGCATCTGCGGTCGGCAGCCTCTCGGAACGCACCACGCCGACCTGCGCCGCGGCCACACGGGCATTCGACCAGGTAACCCGGGTATCGGGATTGCGGCACAGGGCGAAGTCGATCGCATCCACCAGGGACAGCACGGCGGGCGGGACCGCAACCGGCGGACACGGGTCGGGGACCGACCCGGCCCAGGCTGCGTTCACCGCCGGCGGCCGCAGGCGATCCACGCCAAATGGGTCGTCTGCGGCCAGGGCAGCGTGCGCCAGCGCCGCAGAACACAGCAGACCGGCGACAGCGGGGAGCAAGTGCATCCGCCGATCCCGGGCAGTTGCACTCAAAGCCCGCCTCTTTCTCTGAATATGCGTGGTCGTATGAGCGAAGTTTGCATTCTTCTCCATGATGATCGCCGGGTCCAGCGGCACAGATTCGAGCATACCGCCAGGTGCAAGGTTCCAGTGCGGATTGCGCCGGCCGCACATAGAACGTCCTGGCTGCGGATTCGGTGCACAAGGCGTGCGCCAGTTGGCGCCTGCCGGGGAACCGGCGCATCATGGCGACAATACCTCGAATCCAAAGTCCCATTGAATTATCTCGGCCATCTCTATCTTTCGCCGCCGGACGAGGACGCGCTACTCGGCAGTCTGCTTGGCGACTTCGTGAAAGGCCCGCTGGACGACCGTTATCCCGAGCCGGTGATGCGCGCGATCGGACTGCACCGCCGGACGGACGTGTTTACCGATTCGCATCCGGCGGTGCGCGCGTCGAAAGCGCGCATCAGCGCCGCGCGCCGGCGCTACGCCGGGATCATGGTCGACCTTTTCTATGACCATTTTCTCGCAAGGCATTGGGCAAGCCTGCATGCGGAGCCGCTTTCCGTTTTCAGCCGCCGCGTTTACCGCATGCTCGATCGCCGTCATCATGAACTTCCGGAACGGTTGCAGAGAATTGCACCGAGCATGGCACGGCTGGACTGGCTCGGTTCCTACGCCGAGGTTGCATCCATCTACACTGCGCTGAACAGGATCGGCCAGCGGCTGCGACGCGAGAACACGCTGTTGCACTCGACCGACGAGCTGCTGGAAAACTACGCGGAGCTGGAGGCGGACTTCCACGATTTCCTGCCGCAGGCGGTGGTTTTCGTCAGGTCCGGCGCCTGACACGCCGGCATGCTGCGGTGATAAAGTCGCGAAGTCGCTGCGGCCTGGCCGCAGAGCAGCCCTCTACGGAAGCTCAACCATGGACGAAGTGCGCACCCTCGGCGGTACCCTGGCCCACGCCGCCTCTGCGGTAATCGATCGGCTGGTAGCGTATCTGCCCAGCGTGTTCGGCGCCGTCCTGCTGCTGATCCTCGGCTGGGCGGTCGCCCGACTGCTGCGCGCGTTGACCATGCGTGCGGTGCTCCTGCTTGACAGGCTGCTGACGCGGATCGGCGCGCCGGTCGGTGTAGAGCGTTTCCGCGTCGGGCGCGCCTCCGCCGTGCTCGGCGCGGTCGTGTTCTGGGTCACGGTGTTGTTCTTCGTCGCCGCCGCGACCCAGGTGCTCGGCCTGCAAGCCTTCACCGACTGGCTCGGGCAACTGCTCGACTACCTGCCGACGCTAACTGCCGGCGTGCTGATCGTGGGGATCGGCTACGTACTGTCGCGCTTTGTCGGCGAACTGGTGCGCGCCACTGCAACCGCCTTCCCGGTCGCGCAGCGAGGCATGCTTGCGCGCTTCGCGCAGGTGCTGATCCTGGCCGGGGCAATCCTGGTCGGCGCGGACCAGATCGGCATCAAGATCACTTTCCTGGCGATCTTCGCCGCCGCCGTAGCCAGTACCGTGGTCGGCGGTGTCGCGTTCGCGGTAGGACTGGGCGCGCGCGATTACATCGCCAACCTGATCGGCGCGCACTATCTGCGCCAGGCATTCCTGGCGGGACAGACCATCCGCGTGGGAGATATCGAAGGCCGCATACTCGAAGTGACCGCCACCGTGGTGGTGCTGGAAACCCCGGATGGGCGGGTCACGCTTCCCGGGCGCATCTACAACGAGCAGGCGATCGCGATCATCGCGCCGAGAACCAATGGCTGAACCGCAGATTCTGACGCTTGCATTCGTCTCCTCGCATCCGGCCGAGGCAGCGCGCGTGCTCGAGCGCATTCCCGGCCCGGATGCGGCGGCCCTGTTCGAGAGTATTCCCGCGCGCAACGGCGCACCGGTGCTGACCGCGATGCTGCCCTCGGCCGCGGCGCGCGTGCTGGGCTGCCTGGAGGACGGGCCCGCGCTCGCGCTGCTGACCGCGGCCGGCATGCAGGGTGCGGTCAGCGTGCTGCGCTACGTGCCCGAACCGCAGCGCGCACGGCTGATCGCAGGGCTGCCAACCGCCACCGCGGTCGCTTCCCGCACGCTGCTCGGCTATGCGGAAGACACAGTCGGCGCCTGGACCGATCCGGAGATGATCGAAATGTCTCCCGATACCAGTGCGGCGGCCGCGCTCGCGCGCGTGCGCGGCGGACATGAAGCGCAGGTGGAACAAATCTACGTGGTCGACAACGAGGAGCGCCTGATCGGCATCGCCGAGCTGCACGAGCTGCTGCGCGCGCCCGAGGCGAGCACGCTCGCCGCGCTGATGCGCAAACCCTCCGCGGTGCTGACCGCCGGCATGCCGCTGGTCGCTGCCGCCAGCCAGCGCGGATGGGAACGCTCCGGCGTCCTGCCGGTGGTCGACCGCGGCAGGCGGCTGATCGGCGTCATGCGGCGCGCTGCGCTGCTGCGTGCATTGGCGCGAAACCGTGCGCCCGCACCATCGTCGCAGGACGCGACGCTGCTCGGCGTGCTCGCGCGCGGCTACTGGGATGCGGTATCCGGCCTGGCCCAGACCAGCCTTTCGGCGCTGCCGCCGGCCGATCCGGTCTGGCGCGACGAAACATGACCGGCGCCGCTGTCAGGGCGAATCCGGCCGTGCCGGCGATCCTGGCGCTGAATCAGCGCTACTTTCTGGATTTTCCGCACGAGGCGGCGCGTCAGCTCGACCTGATGCCACCGGACGAGGTCGTGGATCTTCTCGCGACCCAGCCGCCGCACGCAGTGGTCCGTGTCTGGCAGCTGCTTGCGCCCGACGTCGCGGCCGCCGTGCTCGACCGTATCTCCGTGCAACTCGTGCGTCACCTGCTGACCGAATCCGAGCCCGCCGCAAGTGCAGCCGTCCTGGTCCAGATGCCGGGCGACGCGCGCGAGCGCATGTTCGGGCTGCTCGATTCGCAGGTCGCGCAGGAACTGCGGGAGTTGCTGCGCTACCCCGAGAACTCCGCGGGACGGCTGATGGATCCGCACGTCACCTCCATCCGCGCGGACATTTCCGTTGCAGATGCGCTCGCCCGGCTGCGCGCATTCAAGAAGCGCGGGCTGCGCGAACTGTTCGTGGTGGACGAAGGCGGGCGGCTCACCGGACGCGTCGAACTCCACGACCTCGCCATCGCGGATCCCTCACAGTCGCTGCGCGAGATTCTTCGCCCGCTGGTGGCAGCGGTGCAGGATCTGGAACCGCGCGAAGATGTCGTGAACGTGCTGCAGCAGAATCCGATCACCGAACTCCCGGTGGTGAATCACGCGGGACGCTTCGTCGGCGTGATACGGCAGTCCGCGCTGATGTCCGCCATCGAGCAGGAAACCAGCGTCGACATCCAGATGATGGTTGGCGCCAGCCCGGACGAGCGGGCCCGCTCCAGCGCTGCGTTTGCCGTGCGTAAGCGCCTGCCGTGGATGCAGATCAATCTGCTGACGGCATTTCTCGCGGCATCGGTGGTCGGACTGTTCGAGGGCACCATCGCGAAGTTCACCGCGCTCGCAGTCCTGCTGCCGGTGGTCGCCGGCCAGTCCGGAAATGCGGGAGCGCAAGCGCTGGCGGTGACCATGCGCGGCCTGGTGCTGCGCGAGATCAGTCTGCGGCACTGGCCGCTCATGATCGGCAAGGAGGCCGCGATCGGCCTCGCCAACGGACTGGCTGTTGCCGCGACCACCGCCGTCGGCGTCTGGTTCTGGAGCGGATCTGTCGGCCTGGTGATCATCATCTCTTCGGCGATGGTGATCTCGATGGTGATTGCGGGAATTGCAGGCGCGCTGGTGCCGATCATGCTCCGCCGTTTCGGACAGGACCCTGCGCAGTCCTCCTCGATCGTGCTCACCACGATCACCGATGTCGCGGGATTCTTCTCTTTTCTCGGCATAGCCACGCTGCTGTCGGGCATGCTGGCCTGACGCGGGCGCGGTGCCGTTGCACTTTTTTAGGACTGCACTGAACCCGGCCCGGCCGTCGCGGATCACAGCATCGACGGCGCTCTAAACGATCGCCGGCTCCGCCTGGCCATCCACACAGGAGGCACGATCATGAAAACCATTCGCGTCGCAGTTACTGTCTCATTGTTGGCCTTGCTTGCGGCAGCGCCCGCGAAGGCCGCCGACCCGCAGGCGATGCTGCCAAAAGCCAAGTCGGTAAACGGGATCATCTACCTCACCGGCGGCGTAGGCGTGCGCGAACGCGCCGCGCTGAAGCCGCTGGCCAAGGACTACAACCTGCGGCTGACTTTCGTGAGGGAAGGCAGCGGCGCCTATCTTGCATGGGTCCGCGTGCGCATCGAGGACATGCAGGGTCGCATCGTACTGGAAGCAATCTCCGACGGACCGTGGTTCTTCGTGCGCCTGCCACGGGAGCGTTATCGGGTCATGGCGGCCCTGAACGACGTGGTTCGCGCCGAAGAGGTTGACCTCGGCGCACGGACGTCCGCCGACGTGCTGATGGCCTGGCCCGCGGCGTCCAACTGACCGCGGGGCCCTCCGCGCACGGCCGAGTTCACAATTCCAGTCGGGCGGCCTGCCAGCCGTCACGACAAGGTAACCCGTACTGCCAGATTATCCGGGCCCCTTCGCCCCACCCGACCGGAGGAGAAAACCATGAGCAGCAAACCCTGGCTGTCCGACAAGGAGATGGATCATGTCGCGCCCGCCGAGCAGGCGTCGTTCCATTCCCCGGTGCCGACGCAGATCGTGTCCAGCGGCGAATACAATCCCCTGCCGCAGACCAGGCAGCAGCGCAAGGTCGAGTGGCTGATCAAGGAACTCGGCGAAAAGTACGGCAAGCGGCACGGCGTGACCCGCCGCGCCTTCCTGCAGTCCGCCTCGGGCATGGCGCTCGCGTTCCTGGCGATGAACCAGGTGTTCGGTCCGGTGTGGGACGTGAACGAGGCCGAGGCATCGGACCGTGATCTCGCCGACGCGCGCGCCAAATCCCTGGCCAGGCAGTTCATCTTCGACGCGCAGACCCATTTCGTGCGCGACGACTTCAATCGCGACCGCATGCTGAATCTCGGGCGTTACGCGGCGGAACACTGGAACCCCGCCATGAAGGAAACGCCGATGACGCTGGCGCGCTACAAGTTCCAGAACTATCTGAAAGAAGTCTTTCTGGACAGCGACACCAAGCTGGTGCTGCTCACCTCGGCGCCGTACGACAACATCGACTGGTACCACCTGTTCAACGACCAGATTCGCGAGGCGCGCACCGCCATCAACACCGTTGCCGGCACGCGCCGGATGTTTTCGCATTCGGTAGTCACGCCGCGGCTGCCCGGCTGGATGGACGAAGTCGACAAGGCGATCGAGGAGTACAAACCGGATTCTTGGAAAGGCTATACGGTCGGCGATCCGTCCTCGCCGACGCAGAAGGGCCTCGCCTGGCGGCTGGACGACGAGAAGCTCGTCTATCCGTTCTACGAAAAGGCGGTGAAGGCGGGGATCACGACGATTTGCATCCACAAGGGGTTGCTGCCGCGCGACTACGAACGCTCCTGGGCCGGCATCTGGCAGCACGCCACCGTGGACGACCTGCCGAAAGCAGCGAAGGACTGGCCGCAGATCAAGTTCGTCATCTATCACGCGGCGCTGCGCCCGCTGCTCGAACAGCCGGAACTGGAACTCGCCGAGTTCGAGAAAAGCGGCTACATCAAGTGGGTCACCGACCTCGCGCGCATGCCGGCAGAGCACGGCGTGGACAACGTGTATGCCGAGGTCGGTGCGTCATTCGCCAACTCGGCGGTGGCGAATCCGCGATTCTGCGCGGCGTTGATGGGTCAGCTGGTGAACGAAATGGGCGAGGAGCGCGTGCTGTGGGGAACCGATTCGGTCTGGTGGGGATCGCCACAATGGCAGATCGAAGCTTTCCGGCGGCTGGAAATCCCGGACGACATGATGAAGAAGATGGGCTGGAAGAAAAAACTCGGCGGCACGGACAGCGAGATCAAGCAGAAGATCTTCGGCCTGAACTCGGCGCGGTTATACAACTACAAAGTCGAAACCGCCTACGAACAGCTCGGCCGGGACAAACTCACGCTGATGAAGGCGCACTACCAGCACGAAGGCATCGGCCGCAACAACGCCGCCTACGGCTACGTTGCCAAACGCTGACAGGGATTGTTCACCACGAAGGCACGAAAAACTAACTCTGCAAACTCTGGCAGGATAGTCCGACCAACAATCATGTTGCGGGCTCAATGAGGGGCTGATTTGCCTTTCTTTGTGCTTCTTTGTGCCTTCGTGGCTTCGTGGTGATTCCCCTTCGCAACCACACCCCCCTCATCCGAATACCCGCGCGACCGCGACGCCGACGAAGTGGGCGGCGGCGACCACGGCCAGTGTGATCCCGATGTGTTCCAGAATGATCGGGCCAGGCCGCAGGTTCTTCGTTCTGGCCAAGCGCAAGCTCAGCAGCGTGATCACGAGCAGACCCCATGCCAGGCTGATGAGAATCGCGGCAAGCAGTTCGAACAGCAGGACGGGCACCACGAAAGTCATCGCCATCGTGAACTTCGCCACGAAAGTGGTTATGGTGGCGGCCCAGACTTCGTGGTCGGAGGTGTCGTGCTCGGCTTCCTTGGACACGTGCACGCCGAACGCATCAGACATGGCGTCCGCCACTGCGATGGTAAGAATGCCGCCGATCACGGCAATCGTGGAGTGGGTGCCGGAATGCAGCCCGACCATCAGCCCGAGCGTGGTGATCACGCCGGACGTGAGCCCGAAGTTGATCCCGGTCCAGAATCCCTTGAGGTGTGCCTTCATGTTTTGTCTGTGCTCCGGAGCGCACACTCTAGCCGGCGGTACCGCCGGTGGCCAGTGCGCCGCTGTATTCGCGGCGGGAGTGCCGCATTTGCGGTCAGCGACGTTCGCCCGCGAGCAGGGCGTGCAGCGAACGCACCTCGTCGCGCAGCGCGCGTATCTCCGCCTGCACGGCCGCGCTGTCGGCGTCCACTCGCGCCGTCACCACTTCCTCGGTATGCCGGGCCTCTTCCTGGTGCTCGGACTGGATCGCATTGACGATCACCGCAATGAACAGGTTCAGCATGGTGAAGGTGGAGACCAGTATGAACACGACGAAGAAGATCCAGGCGTATGGATAGACCTCCATCACCGGCCGCACGATGCCCATCGACCAGCTCTCCAGGGTCATGATCTGGAACAGCGTATACGCGCTCTCGCCGATCGTGCCGAACCAGTCCGGGAAACTCAGCGCGAATAGCTTGGTGGCGATTACCGCGGCAACGTAGAAGATGATGGCGATGATTGCGAATACCGAGGCCAGCCCGGGTATCGCGGACAGCAGTCCACCCACCACGCGACGCATGCTCGGCACCATGCTGACCAGGCGCAACACGCGCAGCACCCGCAACGCGCGCAGTACCGCGAACGGCCCGGCGGCCGGCATCAGCGCAATCCCCACCACGATGAAGTCGAATACGCTCCACGGGTCGCGGAAGAAGCGCCATCCGTGTGCGGTCAATCGCAAAGCGATCTCCACCACGAATACCGCGAGAATGCATCGATCCAGCGCGATCAGCACCGGCCCCCAGCGGGACATGACGGCCGGGCTGGTTTCCAGTCCGAGAACGATCGCGTTGACGATGATCAGGGCAACGATGGCGTGCTGAATGCGCGGCTTGTCGACAGCCGCAGCAAGCCGGAGACGCCAGTCTGGCGCGGAAATAGAATGGTTCATGGCTTCGGAGTCAGTACAGACGAACGTGCCCGGCACGATGCCGCGCAAGGCAGGGCGAATTCTACCGGGGTTCGATTACGCTTCGGCGCGCCGGGACATACCGGGCCCCGGAGACGGTGGTTGCGGAATCGGCGGTTGCGGCACAGGTTGACCGGGATCCACCGGCTGGGGAACCGGCGGCCGCGGCATCGGGCCGGGCGATGGCGGCATCGGAGGCCGCGCGGCATCGAAGCACTGTGGCTGCATGACCTGTTGCTGCGTCAGATTGACGTCCTTGTGAGGCACGAGCCACCCTATCCGGAATTCCCGGTGTGTACAAGCCGCCCGCGCGACAGGCCATAATGGCGACCGGCCCGGAAGCAACCTTCGATTCTCAAAACATTCGGAACGTCTCACTTGGATTCACTGACACAGATCGCCCTCGGCGCCGCCGTCGGCGAGGCGACCCTCGGCCGCAAGGTCGGCAACCGCGCCATCCTTTGGGGCGCGGTCTGCGGCACGGTTCCGGATCTGGACGTGTTCATCCCGTTCGGCGATGCGGTCAGGGATTTCGTCTATCACCGCGGAGTCAGCCACTCGCTGTTCGTGCTTGCAATGCTGACGCCGCTTTTCGCGTGGCTGATCGTGAAGTTTCATCCGCACACCGCGAGGTACTACCGCGGCTGGCTGTTGCTGGTCTATCTCGTGTTCGCCACCCACGTCCTGCTCGACAGCTTCACCATCTATGGCACCCAGATATTCTGGCCGTTTTACACCACGCCGATGACCTGGGGCACGATCTTCATCATCGATCCCGCTTACACGCTGCCGCTCCTGATCGGGGTGACCTGCGCCCTGATCGCGCACCGGGAGAAGCGATGGGGCTACCGGATGAACACGGCCGGCCTTGTTCTGAGTTCGCTCTATCTGGCTTGGACCGTCGGCGCCAAGCTGCACGTGGAAAGCATCGCGCGGGAATCCCTGGCGAGACAGGGTGTCGAGTACTCGCAACTGCTTGCCCTGCCCGGCCCGTTCAATTCAGTGCTCTGGCGTCTTGTGGTGATGGACGATCGCGGCTATCGCGAGGGGTGGTACTCGCTGCTGGACGGCACCCGGGATATCCGCTTCAGTGCCGCTGCGAGCAAACCCCAACTGCTGCAGGGCATCGAGGATCACTGGCCGGTGCAACGCCTGCGCTGGTTCACCAAGGGCTTCTACTCGGTCAGCCGCGTCGGCACGGACGTAGTCATCACCGACCTGCGCATGGGTTGGGAGCCGGAATACGTCTTCAGCTTCAAGGTCGGCGAAATCGGCAACCCGCATGCCCAACCGGCCACGCCGATACGCCTGCCGGTCGTACGCACGTCCGAGCGACTCGGCTGGATCATGCGCCGCATCTGGACCGAATCGCCGTGAGCGCTGGAGGAACCGCATTGAATTACTAAGGCACCAAGAAGCACTAAGGCTCGGCGTCACAACGAAACACTGTCGCCGCAGCAATTCCACTTGTGACCACACCCAGTACGGCGCTTTGTTCTTCCCTGGCTCTCTTCGTGTCCCTGGCACTCTTCGAGTCCTTGGTGCTCTTGGTGGTTGGCTGCTTTCTGCCCCTGGTTCTCGTTTCGCACTCTTGTTGAGCAGAAAAACGGCCCTATCGACGGTCGCGCTTTGCTTGCATCCTGCGTCCGCTGGAGCGCACGTGCGCCTGGATTCTCTTGGTGCCGGACTTCTGCAGTTGCCGCTTGCGATTCGCTGACTGCGCCTTGCGGCTGCTGAATTTCCTGACCTTCGGCGTCTTGGCGCGCGACGGTTTGCGCGAGGCGGATTTCTTCGGCGCCAGTTTTCTGTCCGCGGCTTTCTTTTTTCTCTTCAACGCCTTCGCCAGAACCCCGGCCGCACCGCTCTTTTCCGCCCGCTCAAGCTTCTTCAATCGGCTCTGCAGCCGCACGAGCACTTCGTCGAACAGTTTCGCTTTCTGTTTCGTGCGCAGGTTCGCATCTCCGCTGCGGCCATGCTTGGTGCCGGTGCGCGCACGCGCGGCGACACGCTGGCGCCGGTAGAGATCGCGGTACTTGTCGCGCAGGCGGCGCGCGCGCTCGACCTTGCCCTGCAATCTGCTTTTCGCGATCTCCTCGACTTCACCGGCGAGGCTGGATTCGAACAGATCGAACTCGGAAGCATTGCAGAGGCTGCGCGCGTGGATACGGTTGAACGGCATTCATGACTCCTCGATGTGAATTCTGAAAACGATGCTGCGATCGCCTGCATTCGAATCTAACATGGATGACGACGATCGTCGGACCGCCCGGCATCGATTGTATGCGGGGCGCGCTAACTGCAGGCGGCAAGAGCAATGCCTCGAAAAACACTCACCACCAAGGCACGACGGCACCGAAATGATCCCATCTGGCCCCTGCAGTTCTTGGTGTCTTGGTGCCTTGGTGATTCGCCCTGATGCTTGTTCGCAGGGTCGGATTGGCTCAGCCGGGGTCGCGCAGGTATTTGTCCTCGCCTTTCAGCCAGTCTTCGCGCGGCGGCGTGAAGATATCGTAGGCGACCAGCGTTTCCACCGCTTCCGCGCCGTGCACGGTGTTGGCGGGAATGCTGATCATCTCGCCCGGTCCTACGTCCACGGTTTTGCCGTCGAGCGTGAAGCGCCACTTCCCGCTGAACACCCAGGTGATCTGCTCGTTGTCGTGGGAATGGGCCTGCACCACGTAGCCTTTCTTCACATCGGTGCGCGCAATCATGATCTTGCCGTCCCACGCAAGCCTGCGCACGAAGCTGTCGTTCACCCGCTCGGCGGGAATCTCATCCCAGTTGAAGTGCTTCATATGTCCTTCCCGTGATCGGCCGTTACAGGATGTGAATTGTACCGTCCCGGTTCGATGAATGCGGGCGCGGATGCAGAGCCCGGCCTGTCGCACGATCGCTTCATCATGGCGGTTGCGCCGGCTTATAGAATAGACGCGAACCGATATTCGCGACAGGTGTCCGATGCCCTGATGCCCCGTCTCGCACGCGCACGCACCGCCGCCTGCTGCAACAGGAATTAACGGAGAAATTTCGATGAGACAAGCCGGAAAACCCCGTTCGGCCGTCAAGCCATCCTGGCCTCGCCCGGGATCGCGCAGACGGTCGACCCGCCGTTCGTTCCTCAAGGCGTCGCTCGCTGCCGCGGCAGCGGGCGCCGGAATTCCCGGCATGGCATCGCTGGCGGGCGCCGGGGAATCCGGTGCACCCCGTTCCGCGCGGCATACGCTGATCGTGCTCGACCCCGGACACTTTCACGCCGCGCTCACGCTGCGTCAGAGGCATCCGCGGCTGAATGACGACGTATACGTCTATGCCGGGGACGGACCGGACGTTGAGGGCTTCCTGCGCATTGTAGAAAGCTTCAATGCCCGCGAGCGCAATCCGACGCGCTGGAAGCTGCACGTATACCGCGGCGCGGACCCTATTTCGAGACTGGTGGCGGAACGCCGCGGCAACCTGGTGATCGTCGCCGGCAGGAACGACACCAAGATGACCTCGATCCACCGCCTGCACGCAGAAGGTTTCCACGTGCTCGGCGACAAACCGTGGTTGATCGACATAGAAGGTATCGAGCTGCTGCGCCGGACGATCGCGGGCGCGCCGCTGGCGATGGACATCATGACCGAACGGCATCAGCTCGCCACGCAGGTGAAGAAGGCGCTGATCGACCGACCCGAGGTGTTCGGCGACTTCCGCCTGAGCGGCGAAGCGGCGATCTCCTTCGAGAGCGTTCATCACCTGTACAAGATGGTGAACGACCGGCCGTTGGTACGCCCTTATTGGTTCTTCGATACGAGCGTGCAGGGCGAAGGCATCGTCGACGTCACCACGCACCTGGTCGATCTGGCCCAGTGGTTCGTGGAAGACGGGCGCGCGTTCGATTACGCACGCGACGTAGAACTGCTGCACGCGCGCCAGTGGCCAACAACAGTGCCGCTGGAAATCTTCTCTCGCATAACCGGGCTGAACGCGTTTCCGCCGGAACTCGAATACGACGTCGAAGGCGACACGCTGAACTATCTGTGCAACGCCAGCTTTGCTTTTCGTCTGCGCGACGTACCGGTAGCAATCGAAAGCCGCTGGGACCTGCAGATTCCGGAAGGCGGCGGCGACACGCACCACGCCGTGGTCCATGGCACCAGGGCCGCGCTGACGATCGACCAGGGGCCCGCAACCGCTTACCGCACGCAGTTGAGCGTGCATCCCGCTGCCACCGGGCTGAGAGTGAGCGAAAGGGCGCTCGTCGAAGCAATCGGCGCACTGCAAGAGCGATTTCCCGGTCTGGGCTACCGGCGCGACGGCGAAGTGTATCGGCTGGAGCTGCCCGAAGCGCTGCGCAGCGGGCACGAAGCGCACTTCTCGGCAGTGCTGGACCAGTTCATCGACCACATCGACAGTGGCCGCTGGCCCACGAATCTCGGCCCGGACCTGGTCACGAAATACACCCTGCTCGCCAACGCGCGCGAACTGTCGATGCGCATCTGAGCGGACTCTCCCAAATCCGCAAAATCCAAAAACAAACCACCAAGAACACCAAGGACACCAAGGACACCAAGGACACGAAGAAATACCAAAATAGAACGAAGAACGCCAAAATGCTTGAAGGTTCTCTATGGTGTTCTTGGTGGTTCGTTTTTTTCGTCGCCTGCTCCGATTGCGTACGATCAAACCGGTGGGCGGAACTGCGTCCACGGCCGCGCCTGTTCGAATGCGCGCGATGCCTGCAGCACACGCAAGTCCCGGTGTCTTCCTCCGACGATCTGCAGGCCGACCGGCAGTCCGGCGGGGGTGAACCCACATGGGCAGGTGGCCGCCGGCAGCCAGGTGAGATTGAACGGATAGCTGAAACCGGCCCAGCGCAGCCAGTCCCATTCGTGCTGTTCCCAGTGTTCGGGAATCAGCCTGTCGGCGGAAAATGCGGCGACCGACAGGGTCGGCGTCAGCAACACATCGTAGCGCTCGAAGAAGGCGTGCACCTTGTCGTAGTACGCGAGCCGCTGACCGAACGCCTTGCAGTAATCCGCGCCGCTGTAGTTCATGCCGTGCCGGATCATCGCCACCAGGCCCGGGTCCATCCTGTCTTCCCAGCGGCCAAGCAGGTCGCCGAACATCCCCGCGAGATTGGTGGTGAACAAACAGTGCTCCATCTCGATCGGGTCTCCCCAGCCGGGATCGACTTCCTCCACGTTGCAGCCAAGCTCCTCGAACGCTTGCACGGCGTTGCGCACCGGTTCCGCGACTTCCGGATCGACAGCGAGATAGCCGAGATCGGGACTATAGGCGACTCGCAGCCCGGCGATGCCATCGTCCAGCCGGCCGAGAAAATCCTCCGCAGGCAGATCGAGGCTGGTCATGTCGCGGTCGTCGCAACCCGCGAGCGCCTGCAGCATCAGCGCCGCATCCGCCACGGTGCGCGTCATTGGCCCGACATGCGAGATCAGCCCGTTCGGCGGCACCGGCCAGTATGGAACACGCCCGTGCGAAGGCTTCAGGCCGAAGATTCCGCAGAATGCGGACGGCATGCGGATCGAACCCGCGCCGTCCGATCCCTGGTGGATCGCGCCGATCCCTGTCGCCGCGCACACCGCCGCGCCCGCGCTGGATGCGCCCGCGTTCATGCCGTGTTTCCACGGATTGTGCGTGATGCCGGTCAGCGGGCTGCGGCTCACGCCGCTCCAGCCGAACTCCGAGGTCGTGGTCTTGCCTATCGAGATGGCACCGGCGGCACGCAACCGCTCCACATGCACGTGCTCCGTGTCCGGCACGCGGTCGCGAAATACATGCGATCCCGACATCGTGCGCACACCCTTCGTGAGCGACAGATCCTTGATGGTGGTCGGCAATCCGTGCAGCAGCCCGAGCGGCTCATCGCGCATCGCCGCCGCTTCCGCCTCGCGCGCAGCATCCATCGCCGTGTCGAAGGTGGGGGTACAGATCGCGTTCAGGGATGGATTCAGCTTTTCGGCGCGCGCCAGCGTTGCCTGCATCACCTCGACCGGGGAGATCTCCTTGCCGCGAATCATCCGGGCAACCTGCGTTGCGGGAGTAAAGCAGAGTTCTTCGCTATTCATCGTCACCCTTGTTCATGATTTTCGAAGTCGATTGCCTGCGGAATGCTCCCGGAGTGTTTCCAGAATGACCTCCGTCGTGCCCGAGCGAATTCCCCGGTCTGCTTCAGGTCGCCTGCGGGGAAGGCTCTGCGGTGCCCCCAGCCAGGTAGCGCGCGAGTATCTCCTGCTCGGTGCGCGTACGCTGACTGATGGGACAGGGAAATCGCAGCAGCAGGTTCACCTTGCCGGCGTCCGCCAGCCTGACGGTCACGCGCGGCTCCGGCGCAGGCATCACCACGAACTGCTCCCCTTCCAGCTCGCGCAGCGCGATCTGGGTCGGCGCGATGAACTCCGCGCACACGGCATTCGCCGTCTCGAACAGCCTGCGCTTCTCGCTCTCGATGTCGCTGCCCGCGGCAAGCGGGACGGTCAGGATCGCGAGCTGATAGCGCCCCAGGCGCGAATGGTTTCTCAGCGGCTGGCTGACGTAGAAGCTGTTCGGAAACTGCACCACCTTGCCGGTGAAGAGCTGCTCGTCGTTCATCTCCAGCACGGTGGTTGACAGCAGCGTCTGGTCGATCACTTCCCCCTTCACGCCGCTGATCTCGATCACGTCGCCGAACTCGAACGTGCCCGAGGTTGTGCGATGGACGTAACCGAGCATCGAGGTCAGCAGTTCCTTGCCCGCCAGCACCAGGGCCACGCTCAATGCGGCGAGAGAGAGCGCTGCGGCGCGCAGTTCACCGCGCCAGATGAACAGCAGTGCGATGAACGCCAGCAGGAAGGAGAAGTTGCGCCAGAATACCGAGGCGCGCAGCTTGTTTTCCCGCGAAAGCCAGCCGCGGTTTCTCAGCACCGCCGTGATGGCGATATTGGCCAGTATCACTACGGCAACGACGACGATGGTGCCGAGAATCTCCAGTTGGATGTTCATCGAAGGCAGGTTGCCCAGCATGGGATGTCGTGAGGTGGTTCGAGTCGCGCCCGGATTCGACAGCTTAGCTCATCCCGCGGTCATGCCGGTTCGCTGCGTTTGCGGCATGCATGCGGGTCTCGCCCGCCGGGGACTCCGATGCCCGTCGCAGCCGCCTCGGGTGGATAGGACACGTAGGATGACCGCGCTTTATACACTTTCCTAGTGCGGTGCCGCAGGGCCGAGGCTAACAGCGCATGCGCAACGAACGTTACATTTCCAGCGTTTTCTTCGATTTATCAGTGATCTGTTTGTCTCCGCCCCACCGGATAGCCTTGATGGGCGCGCGCACATCACACACCCGACGTCAGTCTGGACTATCTTTAGTACTTGAGGACCCGATCCACATCCACCAAGGGCACGTCCGCCCAAGGCACGCGATGGGGATACGGCGGACCAATCAGCGTGCCAACAGTACTGCGGGTGCTCAATATTTCCGCCGCGGCAACAACACCGACAGGAGGAGATCATGAAGCAGCTGAGAAGCTATTCGCGCCGCAAGTTCCTCTATACCGGCGCAGCCGGAATCGCCGCAGGGGTGGTCGGCGCCGGGCTGCCGACAAGCGTTCGCGCCCAGGCCAGGGTACAGGCGCCGCCGCCGGCCGCAACCGCGCCACGAATATTGCGCAGGCCCCCGATTGCCGAACTCGAGCGTATCGCGGCTAACTACAACATGCAGTTCAGCCACGACGATCTCACGTCGTTCCGCAACCTGATGGACGGTGTGCTCGCGTCCTACCGCCGGCTCGACCAGTTCGCCGAGCCCACGCTTCCCGTTAAGTATCCGCGCGACCGGGGACATCGTCCGCCCGCCGCGGAGAACAAGCTCAACGCCTGGTACTGGCGGTGCTCGATAAAGGGCGCATCGTCCGGCCCACTCGCCGGCAAGAAGATCGCGCTCAAGGACAACATCTGCCTCGCCGGCATCCCGATGATGAACGGGTCCGCCGTGCTCGAGGGCTACGTGCCCGACGTCGACGCAACCCTCGTGACCCGCATTCTCGACGCGGGCGGCGAGATCGTGGGCAAAGCTGTCTGCGAGCATCTGTGCTTCTCGGGCGGCAGCCATACCTCGGACACGGGTCCCGTGCTGAACCCGCACGACCCGACACGCTCGGCCGGCGGTTCATCGAGCGGAAGCGCCGCACTGGTGGTTTCCGGCGAATGCGACATGGCGATGGGTGGCGACCAGGGCGGTTCAGTGCGAATTCCAAGCGCATACTCAGGCGCAGTCGGCCACAAGCCGACGTGGGGGCTGGTGCCATACACCGGTGTGTTTCCGATCGAGCTTACGCTCGACCACACCGGGCCGATCGCGAAAACCGCTGCCAACTGCGCGCTGCTGCTGGAGACGATCGCCGGCCGAGACGGACTCGATCCGCGCCAGCCGCACGATCTGCGCACCGAGGCATACACGAAAGCGCTGACCGGCGACGTGCGCGGACTGAAGATCGGCGTGGTGCGCGAAGGCTTCGGTTGGCCGAACTCGGAGCGAGACGTCGATCAGATGGTACGGGCCGCGGCGCAGCGCCTCTCACGCGCCGGCGCCACAGTGAGCGAGGTGTCCGTCCCTCTGCATCCGGACGGCATACACATCTGGAACGCGATCGCGGTGGAAGGCGCAGCGATGCTGATGGTAGCTGGTAACAGCATGGGCACCAACTGGAAAGGCCACTACACAACGTCACTGCTGGATTTCTTCGGCCGCAGCCGGCGAGCGCGGGCAAACGATCTATCAGAGACAGTGAAGCTCGTCGTCCTGCTCGGGCAGTACATGCAAGACAACTACCACGGCCGCTACTACGCCAAGGCGCAGAACCTTGCGCGCACGCTGAACGCGGCATACAACCAGGCTCTGGCGAATGTCGATCTGCTGGTCATGCCGACGCTTCCGATCAAGGCAACCAAACTGCCCGCACCGGATTCGAGCCGCGAGGAGTACGTTGCACGAGCGCTGGAGATGATCGCGAACACTGCGCCGTTCGACGTCACCGGACATCCGGCGTGCACCGTTCCCTGCGGAATGTCGGCCGGGTTGCCGGTGGGAATGATGCTGATCGGTCGCCACTGGGAGGACGGCACCGTTCTGCGCGCGGTCGACGCCTTCCAGAAACTCGCCTAGAAAAGCGTGACGCGCTCAAATCGGCGGCGACCGTAACTCCGGTCGCCGCCGTTTCTATTCTAGCGAAACAACGTGACCAGGACTAAATGCGTCGGCAGATAGACAACGACCGGGAATCCGATCATCAGGAACGCGAGATAGGCCAGCGGGTGGGTCCGAGGCCGGAACCCGCCGAAGCTGCGCACCCAGTTCACGTTCAACTTCGGATCGGCAAAGCGGTAGGTCAGCAGCAATACGACCCAGGCCAGCAGCGTCTGCGCGAACAATGCGCTGTCCGCATAGCCGAGCTTCGCAATCATCCAGACCAACAGTACCGGCAGGAAAACGTGGAATAGCGACAGCGCCCGCAGGTAGCGCGGGTTGGCGGTATCGAACATGTAGTCGGTCAGTCCGCTGAGGCGCCTGCCGGTGATCAGGCGTCCGAAGTAGCTGGCGTTCCAGAGCACGTCCGGCAGGAGAATTGCGAGCGCCATCATGCTGGCAAGCAGGCTGCTCTCCAGCCACAGGGCCGGCACCGTCAGCAGCAAAGCGACATCCGAGAACCAGAAAAAGTTTTCCGGCGGATACTTGCGCGCGTACACGATCACCGTAACGATGACGAATGCGGTATACGCGAGCTTGAGCCAGAGTGGGATCATCGGTGGCAACTGCATGCGCCGGCGTCCGCCGTGCGCGGCACGCCGGACTGCGAATATCGCAACGCGACGGAAATCGCGCCGTCAGCCCCCGGGCCCTGTGCCGGTGCGCCGGACGATCTCGAATTCGGCCAACCCGGGCTCGGGCGCCTCATAGGCAGCGGATCTTCCGGATTCGTCTCGCGCCGCCCGTTCACGCTCTTCCAGCATGCGCGCGTAATTGATCACGTCGAGCAGTTTGGTGTCCTGTTCGTCATGCGCGAGGCCCTTGTCGCCGTCGCGAAGCGCCTCGTAGAGTTCCCTGAGGTTCTCGTCGTCC
>DATKEK010000215.1:0-10935 GCA_035512195.1 Burkholderiales bacterium | reverse complement strand
AACCAGTCCTTCGACCTGAAATCTTCGGCCACAGCAACCTCCTGAATGCGCCTCACGCCGACCCTCTCCACTTCGTGGGGAGGAAGTATGGAACGAAGAGGGCGACCAATTGACCGCCCCTGTTGTCTGCATCTCCCTCTCTGCCGCTTGCGGGGGAGAGGGCTGGGGTGAGGTGGCGTTTGCCTTTACATCGTCGGGCCAAGGACCCACGGGGCGAACTCGTCTTCGCCGTAGCCCATGGCTTCGCTCTTGCTCGGCTCGCCGGAGGCGGTCTTGAGAATCAGCTCGAAAACTTGCCGGCCGACTTCCTCGACGCTGGCCTTGCCGTCGACGATCACCCCGCAGTTGATGTCCATGTCTTCTTCCTGGCGGTTGAACAGCGCGGAGTTGGTCGCCAGTTTCAGGCTTGGCGAAGGCTTGCAGCCGTAAGCGGAACCACGGCCAGTGGTGAAGCAGATGACGTTCGCGCCGCCGGCCACGTGGCCGGTAACGGACACCGGATCGTAACCCGGGGTGTCCATGAACACAAAACCCTTGGCGGTGACTTTCTCCGCGTACTCGTAGACATCCATCAGCGCCTGGGTGCCGCCCTTCGCAACTGCGCCGAGCGATTTTTCCAGGATGGTGGTCAGGCCGCCGGCCTTGTTGCCGGGCGAGGGATTGTTGTTCAGCTCACCGCCAAGTTTGGTGGTGTAGTCCTCCCACCACTTGATGCGCTTGATCAGCTTTTCGCCGACTTCGCGCGAGACCGCACGGCGCGTCAACAGGTGCTCGGCGCCGTAGATCTCCGGGGTTTCCGAAAGTATCGCGGTACCGCCATGCTTTACCAGCAGATCCGCGGCCGCGCCGAGCGCGGGATTGGCGGAGATGCCGGAGTAGCCGTCCGAGCCGCCGCACTCGAGCCCGAGCGTGAGGTGGCTCGCCGGAACCTGCTCGCGCTTGACCTTGTTTGCTTCCGGCAGCAGGTCCTTGATACGGGCGATGCCCTCGGCCACGGTCTTCTTGGTGCCGCCGGTGTCCTGGATGGTGAAGGCCTGCAGCTGGTTGCTGCGCTTGAGATTCTGCGCGGCCAGCAGGTTGTTGATCTGATTCGCTTCGCAGCCAAGGCCGATCATCAGCGAAGCATGAAAGTTCGGATGCGTCGCATAGCCGGCGAGCACCCTGCGCAGCAGCGTTACGGGCTCACCTTCCGAGCTCATGCCACAGCCGGTCTTGTGATGGATCGGCACCACGCCATCGACGTTCGGGTACTGCGCCATGAAGTCTTCATCGAAGTGCTTGGCGATCATGCGGCAGACGTGCGCCGAGCAGTTCACGCTGGAGATCACCGCGAGGTAGTTGCGGGTGGCGACGCGGCCGTCGGCGCGCTTGATGCCCATGAAGGTAGCGGGGTTGGCAGCGTATTCGACCGGCTTGTAGTCGGCACCGAACGCGTAATCGCGCTCGAAGTCGCCCATCGCCAGGTTGTGCACATGCACGTGATCGCCCGGCTTGATCGGCTGGGTGGCGAAACCGATGATCTGGTTGTAGCGGCGGACCGGGTCGCCCGGCTTCAGTTCGCGGGTCGCGATCTTGTGTCCGGCCGGAACGGTGACGGCGGCGCGCATCTTTTCCTTGATGACTTCGGTGCCGGCGGGCAGCTCGGTGCGCGCGATGACCACATCGTCGTCGGCGTTCAGGCGGATCGTCAGGTCAGCGGCTTGCAGCATGTCGGGTCTCCTTGGTGTACTGCTTGGCGTCGGATTCGCGTCCGATGGACGACGCGCGACGCCATGCAGGCAGGGAAGAAATTATACGCCCCCGGATGGCGTGCCGCCCGTCCCGGCCCGGCCCGGCAACCGGTTCCGCCCACCCGGGCCAGCACAATCCGGATCAAGCACTGCCATCCTGAAGTGCCAACCGCGGAGGACGCAGAGAACGCGGAGAAAATGCAGATGCGAACTGAACGCAAAGGCAACAGGCATCACCCGGACAATCTACCCGCTGCAAGCCACTCGTTATCCGCTCTTCCTCAGCGCCCTCTGCGGCCTCCGCGTTGAGTGCTTTCTTTTCCCAGGCGAATCTGCCGCTAGTGCGACTCGCGCGGCACCGGCGCGCCGCTGCCCCCGCGCAGGAAGCCCAGGTCCGCGCCGGTGTCGGCTTGCTCGACCGTCGCGCAATAAAGCTGCGCCCAGCCGCGATCCGCGTGCGGCTTCGGCGCCTTCCATGTCTTGCGTCGGCGTTCGAGTTCGGCTTCGGACACGTCGAGATGCAGCCGGCGCTTGCCAACGTCGATCTCGATCATGTCGCCTTCGCGCACCAGCGCCAGCGGGCCGCCGACGGCCGCTTCGGGCGAGGTGTGCAGCACCACGGTGCCGTAGGCGGTGCCGCTCATGCGCGCATCCGAGATGCGCACCATGTCGGTCACGCCTTTCTTCAGCAGCTTGGTCGGCAGGGCGAAGTTGCCCACTTCCGGAAATCCCGGATAGCCCCTGGGACCGCAGTTCTTCAGCACCATGACGCAGGTCTCGTCCACCTTCAGTTTCGGATCGTCGATGCGCTTTTTGTAATCGTCGATGTCCTCGAACACCACCGCGCGGCCGCGGTGCCGCATCAGCTTCGGCGTGGCCGCGGACGGCTTGATCACCGCGCCGGTTGGCGTCAGGTTGCCTCTCAGCACGGCGATGCCGCCCTGCTTCTTGAACGGCTTGTCGATCGGGAAGATCACTTTCGGGTTCCAGTTCTTCGCGTCCTTCACGTTGTCCCAGATCGCCTGGCCGTTCACGGTGAGCGCCCGGCGATGCAGCTTGCCCGCTCGGCCGAGTTCTTTCAGCACCACCGGCAGGCCGCCGGCGTAGTAAAAGTCCTCCATCAGGTACTCGCCGGACGGCATCAGGTTCACCAGGCAAGGCAGGTCGTGGCCGAGGCGATCCCAGTCGTCCAGCGTGAGTTTCACGCCGATGCGCCGGGCGAGCGCGAGCAGGTGCACCACCGCGTTGGTCGAGCCGCCGATCGCGCCGTTCACGCGTATGGCGTTCTCGAATGCCTGCCTAGTGAGGATCTTCGACATGCGCAGGTCTTCCTTCACCATCTGCACGATGCGGCTGCCAGCCATGTGGGCGAGCACCTGGCGGCGCGAATCCACCGCTGGAATCGCGGCGTTGCCCGGCATACCCATGCCGAGCGCCTCGACCATCGACGCCATGGTCGAGGCGGTGCCCATGGTCATGCAGTGGCCAGCAGAGCGCGACATGCACTGCTCGGCCTCGATCAGGTCCTCGTCGGTCATTTCGCCGGTCTTCAGCATGGCCTTGAACTTCCACACGTGCGTGCCGGAACCGACGGTCTCGTCGCGCCACCGCCCGTTCAGCATCGGCCCGCCAGAGACGACCATCGTCGGCAGGTCGCAGGATGCAGCGCCCATCATCAGCGCCGGCGTGGTCTTGTCGCAGCCGACCAGAAGCACCACGCCGTCGAACGGATTGGCGCGAATCGATTCCTCGACGTCCATGGAAACCAGATTGCGGAACAGCATGGTGGTCGGACGCATCACCGGCTCGCCGAGGGACATCACCGGAAATTCGAGCGGAAAACCGCCGGCCTCCAGAATGCCACGCTTCACCCGCTCCGCGATTTCGCGCAGGTGCGCGTTGCACGGCGTCACCTCGGACCAGGTATTGCAGATACCGATCACCGGCCTGCCGTCGAACAGATGATGCGGCAGGCCCTGGTTCTTCATCCACGACCGGTGCACCATGCTGTCGATGCCCGGCTTGCCGAACCATTCATACGAACGAAGTTTCTTTTTTGCTGCCATTGCCCCTCTCCAAATACGAAATCTTCACCACCAAGGACACCAAGAGAACCGGGTAACGCTTTTCTTGGTGTCCTTGGTATTCCTGGTGGTTCGCCGTTGAAGTGTCCTTACTCCTTCACCGCGCCGGTCATGCCGGCGACGTAGTACTCGACGAAGAATGAATACATGATCGCCACCGGCAGCGAACCGACCAGCGCGCCGGCCATCAGCGAGCCCCAATGGTAAACGTCTCCCTCCACCAGTTCGGTGATCACGCCGACCGGCACGGTCTTGTTCTCCGACGCCGAAATGAAAGTGAGCGCATAGATGAACTCGTTCCACGACAGCGTGAAAGCGAAGATGCCCGCCGAAATCAGCCCGGGCACCGCGAGCGGCAAGATGATCTTGACCAGGATCTGCCAGCGCGTGGCGCCGTCGATCAGCGCACATTCCTCCAGTTCGTACGGGATCGAGCGGAAGTAGCCCATCAGCAGCCAGGTGCAGAACGGGATCAGGAAAGTCGGGTAGGTCAGGATCAGCGCCCACTTGGTATCGAAGATCCCGAACTGGAACACCATGGTCGCCAGCGGAATGAACAGGATCGACGGCGGCACCAGGTACGCCAGAAAGATTGCGAGGCCGGTCTGCCGCGAGCCCCTGAACCGCAGCCGCTCGATCGAGTAGGCGGCGAACACGCTCGCGGCGAGCGACAGGAAAGTGGAGATCACCGAAATGATGATGGTGTTCCACATCCACGACGGATACGAGGTCTCGAAGAACAGTTTCTTGAAATGGTCGAGCGTTGGGTTCTGCACCCAGAATGGGTTGCCGTTGGAAGACAGCAGTTCCGCATTCGGCTTGAACGCGGTCAGGCCCATCCAGTAGAACGGAAACAGCAGGACGAACAGGAAGATCAGCAGCGGGATATAGACCGTCACCCAGCGCCGCGGCAACGACTCCAGGTAATCCATTCCTTCCCTGTTGGCCGGTTTATTCATCGTCCGCGCTTCACTTGTCAGAGCCGCCCTGCTGCCAACGGCGGCGCTGCAGTCCGAAGTAGCTGAACAGGATCGCGGCCAGCAGGAACGGGATCATTGCCGTTGCGATCGCCGCGCCTTCGCCGAGCGCCCCGCCGGGAATCGCGCGCTGGAACGACAGCGTCGCCATCAGGTGGGTCGCGTTGATCGGCCCGCCGCGCGTCAGCACCCAGATCAGCTGGAAGTCGGTGAAGGTGAACAGTACCGAGAAGGTCATCACTACCGCGATGATCGGCGACAGCATCGGCAGGGTCACATGCCAGAACTGCTGCCACGGGCTGGCGCCGTCGATCGACGCCGCCTCGTAGAGCGATGGCGGGATCGTCTGCAGCCCGGCGAGCAGGCAGATTGCGACGAACGGCACCCCGCGCCAGGTGTTGGCGGCTATGGTGGACGCCCGCGCCAGATTCGGCTCGCCCAGGAAATTGATGTACTGGTCAATCAGCCCGAGCTTGACCAGTACCCAGCTGATGATCGAAAACTGCGCGTCGTAGAGCCACCAGAAGGCGATCGCGGAAAGCACGGTCGGCACGATGAACGGCAGCAGCACGATCGCCCGCACGAACGACTTGAAGGGCATATGCTTGTTCAGCAGCAGCGCGAGCCACAGCCCGAGCCCAAACTTGAGCACACTCGCGACCACCGTGTACAGAAAGGTATTGAATATCGACAGCCGGAAGACGCTGTCGGTCCACAGCCATTCGTAGTTCTCGAGGCCGATCCACTCGCCGCCGCGCCCGACCTTGGTATCGGTGAAGCCCAGCCATACGCCAAGACCGAGCGGGTAGGTCAGGAATATGAGCAGAATGGCGGCCGCCGGCAACATGAACAGCATGCCCAGCCGGTTGCGATTGTCGAGGAAGCGCGACAGGACCACTACTGCGCCCACCCGGGCAGGAGAACGGAACGGCCGCGGCGGAACATCAACGCCTCACGCGAACTCATTGCAGCCGCCGACCCGAGCCAGGGTCGAACAGGAAGCTCTTGTCGTCCATCGGCTTCAGGTGGATGCGATCACCGGGCCGGAAAACATGGCGCTCGCGCGAGATCGCGGAGACATCGGTGCCGGCGATGCGACAGAACACCTGGGTGTCCGCGCCGGTCGGTTCTACCACCACCACTTCGACCTCGACACAGGATTCGCCGATGGCGAAATGCTCCGGCCGCACGCCGAGCACCACTTCGCGCCCGTCCGCCTCGTGCGTTTGCGGCGCCGGCAGGACGCAGCCGTCCGCGATCTGCACGCCGCGCCCGCCGCCATTGGTAACCAGGCGGCCCGGCAAAAAGTTCATCGCCGGCGATCCGATGAAGCCGGCGACGAAACGGTTGTCAGGGTTGTCGTAGAGTTCGAGCGGGGAGCCGATCTGTTCCACGTGCCCACCGTTCATGACCACGATTTTGTCGGCCATGCTCATCGCCTCGATCTGGTCGTGGGTGACGTAGATCGACGTGGTCTTCAGACGCTGGTGCAGTTCCTTGATCTCGATGCGCATTTGCACGCGCAACTGCGCGTCCAGGTTCGACAACGGCTCATCGAACAGGAACACCTGCGGATTGCGCACGATCGCACGGCCCATCGCCACGCGCTGACGTTGCCCGCCGGAAAGCTGACGTGGATAGCGGTCCAGGTATTCGGACAGGCCGAGGATCTTCGCCGCCTTGTCGACACGCTCGCCGATCTCTCGCTTGTCGGTTCCGGCAAGCTTCATGGAGAACGCCATGTTGTCGAACACGGTCATGTGCGGATACAGCGCGTAGTTCTGGAACACCATCGCGATGTCGCGCTGCTTTGGCGGTACGTTGTTGACCAGCCGGTCGCCGATGTGGATCTCGCCCGAGGTGATCTCTTCAAGCCCGGCGATCATCCGCAACAGGGTGGATTTGCCGCAGCCGGACGGCCCGACCAGAACGACGAACTCCCGGTCGTCGATCGAAACGTCGACACCGTGAACGACTTCGGTGTTGCCGAAGGACTTGCGGACCTGTTTGAGTTCTACCGACGCCATCAGCGCGGCCTCCGGCATGTCGGCGACGCCGGGCCCTTGGCAATCGTTACGACGCCGCACAGTGGAATGGCGAACACGCGTTCCATCCCCTCCCCCCCGTATATTATTTTCCGTGTATCCGGATGTGCGAGGCAGTCTAAAGGAATTGCCTGCGCGCCGGAAGAGCATGTGCGGCGCACTCCGTTCTGGAAAAGCGCTGTGGCACAATACCGCCTTTTCCGACAATAACAATTCAGGGGGAGCATCGTGGCCGGCAGACTCAGCGGCAAAACGGCTTTTCTGACCGCCGCGGCGCAGGGCATCGGACGTGCCACCGCGCTCGCCTTTGCGCGCGAAGGCGCGAGAGTCTGGGCAACCGACATCAATGCCGCCAATCTCGCCGAAATGAAGACACCCGGCATCGAGACGCGCAAGCTCGACGTGCTGAACGATGCGGAGGTTGCGAAGATCGTTCAGGAGATCGGCGCACCCGACGTGCTGTTCAATTGTGCGGGCTTTGTGCACCACGGCACGATTCTGGATTGCGCGGACGAGGACTGGGATTTCTCTTTCCGGCTGAACGTGCGCAGTCAGTACGTGGTGACCCGCGCCTTCCTGCCGAAAATGATCGAGGCTGGCGGCGGCTCCATCGTCAACGTCGCCTCGGTGGCAGGTTCGATCAAGGGCATTCCGAACCGCTTCGTCTACGGCGCAACCAAGGCTGCCGTGATCGGCATGACCAAGTCGCTGGCGATCGACTTTGTCAAAAAGGGCATCCGCGTGAACGCGATCTGTCCCGGAACCGTGGACACCCCGAGCCTGGGTGAGCGCATGGTGGCGCAGGGCGACGCCGAGAAGGCGCGCAGGGATTTCGTCGCCCGCCAGCCGATGGGACGTCTCGCCACCGCCGAAGAGGTCGCCGAACTCGCGGTCTATCTGGCAAGCGACGAGTCGTCGTTCATGACCGGACAGGCCGTGATCATCGACGGCGGCATCACGATCTGAGTAATGACGTTGACCGTGAGGTCATGAACAAGAAAAAGCCGTAAGACCTAAAAGCAGTCGAACCACCAAGGTCACCAAGAACACCAAGAAAACAGGGTTTGGGTGCCTATCGGTGCCCTTGGTGATCTTGGTGGTTTGCCTTAGGCTTTTGAGCTTGTTCCTTGCGGCAATGAAGACCGGAAATTTACAGCAGGAGAGAACAATGAAACTGGTACGTTACGGAGAAGCAGGAAAAGAAAAGCCGGGCATTCTGGATGCGCAGGGCGGGATTCGCGATCTGTCCGGGATCGTCAGGGACATCGACGCGGAGGCGGTATCGGAGCAGGGTCTCGCCAAGCTGCGCGGAGTGGATGTGAACGGCCTGCCGAAAGTGTCCGGCAATCCGCGCCTCGGCCCGCCGATCGCGAATGTGCCGAAGCTGATCTGCATCGGTCTGAACTACGCGGATCATGCGAAGGAGTCGAACCTGCCGATTCCGGCGGAGCCGGTGGTGTTCATGAAGGCGATCAGCGCGATCTGCGGACCAAATGACGATGTGAAACTGCCGAAAGGCTCGAAGAAGGGTGACTGGGAAGTCGAGCTGGCGTTCGTCATCGGCAAGAAGGCGCAGAGCGTCTCCGAGGCCGACGCGATGAACTATGTTGCGGGCTATACCATCTGCAACGACGTTTCCGAACGCGAGTGGCAACTCGAGCACGGCAGCCAGTGGTCCAAGGGCAAGAGCTTCGACACCTTTGCGCCGATCGGCCCATGGTTCGTCACCAGGGACGAGATCGAAGACCCCCACAATCTGGCGATGTGGCTGGACGTAAACGGCAAACGCATGCAGACCGGCAACACGAATACCATGATCTTCGGCATGCCGAAGCTGGTTTCGTACCTCTCTTATATGTTGACACTGACCCTTGGCGACGTGGTCAGCACCGGCACGCCGCCGGGCGTCGGCATGGGAATGAAGCCCAATCCGGTGTTTCTCAAGGCCGGCGACGAAATGCGTCTGGGTATCGACGGGCTCGGGGAGCAGAAGCAGAAGGTCGTCTGACATGGACTCGCCTTCCGGTGCACCGGCCCAGGGCGCACCGCGGTGCGCCCTTTTCGTGCAACAGCAGGACCTGTACCGGTGGTGCCTGTAGAGCCTGCGGCCAGGGGCCATCTAACGCGCATTGACTGCCGCACGTACGCGCGGAGAATGCAGGCATCGCCTTCGCGCGAGAGGACCATATGATTCGCAGAATGCTTTATCCCCTCATCATCGCCGGCCTGTTTCTGCCGGCGGCCGCACTGGCGCAGGTTGCGATGCACGTCGGCGCCGAATACTTCAGGTGGCAGGAGCAAACCACCCCGAGGATCGAGGAAACCGGCCCGATGTTCGCGATCGGCTTCGATTACACCCAGGCCGCTGATTCGGGATTCCTGTTCGCCTATCGCGGCCGGCTGTGGACAGGCGACGTGGACTACGAAGGTGCCGAGCTATTCTCCGGGGCGCCACTGAAAGGCACGACGAGTTACTTCGGCGTGACCAACGAACTGCAGGGACGCTGGCGACGGCAGATCGAGGAAGGATATCACTTTGACCTCGTACTGGGCGTCGGTTGGGACAGCTGGCGGCGCGAGCTCTCGCGCTTCCAGAAGGAAGACTACGATGTGGCATATGTCAGGGTCGGGATGGACTTCGACACGCCGGAGATCGATCGCTGGATGATCGGCGTGGGCGTGAAGTATCCGCTGTGGACACGACTCGACGCGCACCTGACCGCCATCGGGTTCGACGGCAATCCCATGCTCAAGCCGAAACGCGATATTTCCGCCTACGCACATGCCGGTTACCGTTTCGATCGCCACTGGCGGGCAATCGTTTACGCGGACGGCTACCGCTTCAGGGAATCCGATCGCGAACCGGTTACGCACGCGACCGAGGGCGCGCTGCTGGTGTTCCAGCCGGAAAGTTCGCTGCTCACGGTCGGCGCAAGGGTGGAGTACAGTTTTCGTTAGGTGCAGTGAACACGAACTGGAAACTCCCGGCGCAGAGGACGCCGGGTACGCCGCGCGAAGAACGAGCGCAAGTCGAAGGTCGGGGCACAATCGGTTCTCCGGAGGTCCGCCCTTCGCTGGCCCATTGAGAAAGTTTCACTTCGCGCCCTCCGCGTTGAACGCTTTATTTCGAACCAATACATCACCCCGGCCACTCACCATCCATGCTTTCGCATCACCTTTGTACCGCACCGATGATGGACTGGTCGGACCGGCACTGCCGGTATTTCTTCAGGCAGCTGTCGCCGCATGCTGTGGTGTACACGGAGATGATCACCAGCGGGGCATTGCTGCACGGCGACGTGGAACGTCACCTGCGTTTCCATCCCGCCGAGCACCCGGTCGCGCTGCAGCTTGGCGGCAACGAACCTGACGATCTGGCGCGCTGCGCGAAGCTCGGCGAGGACTGGAGCTACGACGAGATCAACCTTAACTGCGGTTGCCCTTCCGAGCGGGTGCAGAAAGGCGCGTTCGGCGCCTGCCTGATGGCGGAACCGGAACTGGTGGCCGAATGCGTGTCGGCGATGCGCGAAGCGGTGTCGATTCCGGTAACGGTCAAGCATCGGCTCGGCATCGATTCGATCGAGGACTACGCCTTCGTGCAGCGTTTTGTCGATCGGCTCGCGCGCGCCGGTACCCGCAGCTTTTTCGTGCACGCGCGAAACGCGGTGCTGAAAGGCCTGACGCCGAAGGATAACCGGCAGGTGCCGCCGCTGAAATACGACTACGTGTTCCGCCTGAAGCACGACTTCCCGGATCTGCAGATCGTGATCAACGGCGGCATCGACTCGGTCGCGGCTGCTGCCGGGAGCCTCTCCCATGTGGATGGCGTGATGCTCGGCCGTGCTGCATACCATGACTCCTATATTCTCGCCCTGCTCGAGAAGGCCGTGTTCGGGGCCTCCCGGGCGGTTTCGCGCGCGGACGTGGTGCGATCAATGCATCGATATGCCAAAGCAGAGCTTGCGAACGGTACGCCACTGCGTTCCATCGTGCGCCACATGCTCGGTCTGTATCACGGTCAACCGCGGGCGCGCACCTGGCGACAGATGCTCTCAGACTCGCACCGCTTATCTGAGAATCGGGCGTCCCTGCTGCTGGA
>DATKEK010000214.1:0-5330 GCA_035512195.1 Burkholderiales bacterium | reverse complement strand
TTTCGGCGCCCGGGCAGGAGGCCGAGTGGGCGGTTGGCGAGCTTCCGGCCGGCGGGTATGCCGTGGTGGTGACGTTCGCCAGCGCATCCCCGTGCGCGTTTCAGGTCAAGGAGCATTTCTTCCGCCTCACCTGCGAATCGGAAGGGACCGGCGGGGAGGAGACCTTCACCACGGAAACCTTTGGAACGCTGAAGGTGACCAGTCGGGCAACGGCGGTAACGCTTCAGCCGCCGACCGTTCACCCATACGCCGTGCACGCCGATTCCGGGGGTGGTCAGCCTGGACGCGCCGCCTGGCAGATCGTGCATGCGCTGTGCCGGGCCACGCGCCACGGTTTTCGGATCGAACAGCAGCAGGTCCGCCCAGTTGCCCTCCGCGATCAGGCCGCGCTGGCGGATACCCATCAACCGCGCCGGCTCCGAGGTCAGTTTCTTCACCGCGGTCTGCAGCGGCATCGTGCCGCGCTCGCGCGCCCAGTGCCCCATGAGATGCAGGCCGAACCCCGCGTCGCACAGGAACGTCAGGTGCGCGCCGGCATCCGATAGCGACACGATCGCATTCTCGTCGTTCAGCATGCGGCCGACCGCGTCTTCGTCGGAGTTGAGCAGAGTCCCGGTGAACAGGGTAGCGAGATCTTCGGCAAGCGCCAGGTCGAGCATGAAGTCCAGCGGGTGTACTTCCGCCTCGAGCGCCAGCGCGTGGATCGAACGGCCTTCGAGCTTCGCGTGCGCCGGGTCGGCCGCCTGGGTGACGAACATCTTCTCCCACTCGCCGTTGAACATGCGTCGATTGCGCCTGGACAGTTCGTCCTTCACCCGCGCGCGAAACGCCGGGTCGATCAGTGCCTTTTTTATTCCGGCATGGTCCAGCTGCATCAGCGGCTGCCACGAAACCAGCCCTTCGAACACGTACGGCTCGCGCATGGTGAACTCGAAGGTCAGCGGACACGGCGACACCGCACCGTAAAGCCCGCGGCCGCGACTACGCGCCTCGGCGATCTGCGACAGGTCCTCGAAAGTGGCCTCCGGCGTGAGATTGCTGTGCAGCAAAGCGGCGATCAGGTACGGTCGGTCGGCCGCGGCGGCCAGCGATTCGATGAACGGGATGGTGATGTGCCCGCCCTTGGTCATCATCAGCAGGCCCTTATTTGCCTCGGCCAGCGACGAGGACAGTTCGAGCATCTCGCGCGAATCGGCCAGGCGCGACGGCATCGGTATGCCGGCCTCGCCGTTATGCTGGGGCGTAGTCGTGGTCGAGAACCCGCAGGCGCCGGCTTCCATGGCCTCGACGACCAGGCGGCGCATCTGCGCCACTTCGTCGTCCGTGGCCGCCCGCCGCGATGCATCCTCGCGCATGACGAAGGTGCGGACGCCGGAGTGGCCGACGTACACCGCAACGTTCGGTCCGACGCCCTTGCGTTCGATCGCGTCGAGATACTCTGGAAAAGACTCGAACTCCCAGTCGATGCCGGCGCGCAAGGCGTCGATCGACATGCCTTCCACATGCGTGAGATTGCGCATCACCAGGTCGCGGTCATGCGGCCGGCATGGCGCAATGGTGAATCCGCAGTTGCCCATCACCACCGTGGTGACGCCTAGCGACGGCGAAGGACTGGCGAAACCGTCCCAAGTGATCTGCGCGTCGTAATGGGTATGCGTGTCGATGATGCCAGGCATCAGCGCCAGGCCCCTGGCATCGACCCGCTCGGCTGCATCGCCCTCGACTACGCCGATGCCGACGATGCGGCCGTCCCTGACTGCGAGCGAACCCGTGGCGGGCGCCGCGCCGGTGCCGTCGTAAATCGCTGCGTTGTCGATGCGCAGGTCGAACATTGCTTACCCTTTCCGGTAGTAACGGCGCGCGCGGTGTTCCGCGCGGCTCGCCGCGCGCTGCGGGGCGACCGCGCCGGACGCCGCCTCCGCCACCATGTTGACCATCACGTAGTCGGCCATGGTGGTGGCCGACGCATTGCCGAGCTGGCCTGCATGGCCGTTGTCCAGGATCATCTTTGGCACGTCGCGAAATGGCGTGTGCTTCGGGTCCACCGTCCAGATTGGATTGGCCTCGTATGCCCGCAGCGACTGCTGCACGTAACCGAGCGAAGCCTGCTGCCAGGCGCCGTACTGCTCCTGCTCCATCATGAAGCGCAGGTATTCCTTCGCCGCGTTCGGGAAGCGCGTGTAGTTGAACACGAAGCCCGGCGACAGCGGCGACAGCTCGGTTGGCCGCCCCACCGGGCCGACCGGCAGGTGCGCGTGCTGGGTGTCCGCCGCAAGCGCTTTCAGTCCGGGATCGGATGAGGTCTTCGCCGCGTAGTAGATCGATATGCCGTTCAGCGTGAGACCGATGTCGCCCGAGAGAAATGCCTTGTTGTTGTTGGGGTCGAGCCAGGACAGCGTGCCGGGAATGAAGGTTTCGTACAACGCCTTTGCATACTCGAGCGCGGCGACGGTCTCTTTCGAATTGATCACCACTTCGTTGTTCTCGTTCACCATCCGGCCGCCGTGCGCCCACACCACCCAGTGGCACCAGGCGTTGGCATCGCCGACCGCATTGCCGAGCGCCATGCCCGCCGGCGTTCCGTTTTTCTTCAGCGCGCGGCACAGCCTGAGAAAACCGTCGAGATCGGTCGGCGCCTTTTCGAATCCCGCTGCCTGCACCTGGCTCTGGCGATAAACCAGCGCGCCGCCGATGATGCCGAGCGGTACGCAGATCCAGCGGCCGTCGCGCATGCCGTAGCGCCGGCAGATGTCGTACCAGCCGCCATACTTTGCGCCGAGATACTCCGCGACGTCGCTGACGTCCAGCGTGCGGTCGGGATATTGGTGTGCATCGTCGTACCAGCCGAACACGATGTCCGGCCCGCTGCCGACGTTGGCGGCGACCGCCGCCTTCGGCCGGATGTCCTCGAAGTTCTCGCTGTCCACCCGCACCGGGATGCCGGTTACACGCGTGAACTGCTGCGTGTTCTTCATCCACTGGTCTTCGTCGCCCTGCACGAAGCGCTTCCAGCGCAGCACGCGCAACTGCGCGCCCGGCTCCGGCTTGAGATTCAGCGTCTGCGCGCGGACCGCTCCCGGCGCGAGCAGTGCGCCGGCGGAGGAAACCGCTGCCGCGCCGATCAGCTTGATGGCATCGCGGCGACTGAATTCGCTCATTGGTCCTCTCCCAGAGATAAACGCGGCCGGCGCGCGCGGCCGGCCCGATTATTTCCGCGGACGCGGATAGCGTATTTCCAGGACTTCCAGCGTGGTGGCGCCCGCCGGGCGGTTCCACGTTACGGTATCGCCGACGCGCGAACCGAGTAGCGCCTTTGCCAGCGGCGACAGCCAGCTGACCTTGCCATTGGCGACATCCGCCTCGTCTTCGCCGACGATGGCAAAGGCATGCACCTTGCCTTCCTCGTCCTCCGCCTTGACTGTCGCGCCGAAGTGTACTTCCGGTTTCGGCTCGCTTACCGCGTCGACCAGGATCGCGTTGTCCAGACGCGACTGGTAGTAACGCAGATCGCGTTCGACCACAGCCAGCCGCGGCTTGTCGAAATCCTCCGCCGCTTCCTTCAACTGCGCATGCTCGCGCGCAAGCTCGGCGACCTTGGCGCGCAGCATTTCCAGCCCCTCCGGCGTCACGTAGTTGGGCTCATTACTGACGGGGCGTTCCGGCAGTTCTTCGCTCGGCAGGTCTTCGTTATCGTCCTTGACGAATGCACGGCTCATGGTTGCCCTCTGCGCAATCGCGTGCGCAAACGCACACGTGTCGCGGACCATGGTACCAAGATTGAACATGCAGCGCTCCCGCAGTGCCACAACCGGCGGCCGGGCTTCAGTCGATGATGCGGAAGCGTTTCTCGACCAGGTCGGCATCGTCGAAATGCCGGCGCCCGACGAAGGCGGTCGCGTGCGTGCCCCACTGGCGCATGGCGCCGGCGCTCGGCACGCCCATCGGCCAGAAAAAGAAGCGTTCGCCACGCTGCGTCCCCGGCACCAGGCCGTCCGCGCGAAAGGCGCTGCGCGTGCCGCCGTTGGCGAGCGGCAGACCGCGCAGCACGTCGTAATCATCGAACGCGTAGTGCACGCCTTCCGCGCCGGTATCCGGCGCAACTCGGCGCAGATAGTGCGTGCGGGCCTGCGCACTGATTGCCAGCCGGGCGGGTTCGCGCATGCGCGGCAGTTCCTCCGGCACGAATGCCCATTCGATCAGCCGCGACGGCGCCGGCACCGATTCGGCACGCGGCGTCGGAAAGAACATGTGAAAGCAGCCGCAGGGATGGATGGTGTCGTACAGCACCGCTTCCCCGTCCGGGGCGAGTGTGACACGCCAGATCAGCCCGTCCAGGCGGCCGCCGAGCAGGTCGAATGCATGATCCTTCGGCCGTTCCGGAAACCAGGCGAGATAGATGAGTTGCACCAGCGTGTGCTCGTGGTAACGCGTGTACGCCAAGTGCCGGTACACCACCGGATCCGCGCTGTCGACTGCGGGCGCCGCGCCACCGTTCCAGACCAGCCGCCCGATGCGGTCGTACGCGCCGGCGGTCGCGACCTCGAACACCGGGGCGAAGCTGGCGAACAGGCGTTCGCGCTCCGCGTCGTCGAAGCGCGGGATGCCGAGCGGGTCGCTCGCCGCACGCGCAAGCAGCGTCGCGACTTTTGCACGCGTATAGCCCGATTGCATCGGCGGCCGGTAACGCACGACGGCATGCGTGGGCGGCGCGCCTTCGCGGGCACGCAGGAAGCCTTCCTCCGTTTCCCGCTGCCAGCGCGCCACGCCGGAGTAAAACGGCAGGCGCGTCAAAGGGTAAAGACCTGCCGCGCGCTGCCAGCCGCGGTAGTCGTCCGGCACCCGCGCGCGCTCCACCAGCAGATCGCGCATCCCGGGCATGGCCAGATCCGCCTCGAGCAGCCGGGCGCGGCAATCGTGCGCGCGCTGGTTCAGCGCGCCCGCGCCCGCGTGCCCGAGCCCTGCGACTGCTGCCGCGGGCAGATTGCCGATCTCGAATTCCCGTGCATCGCGGTCCAGCGCCGCAAGCTGCGACAGCCAGGCTTCGAACGCGGCATCGTTCTGCTGCGCCCGGTCCGACAGCGAAGCCGTGAACCGGTCCGCCCGCAGGTAGGGAAACCCGGCGACCTGTGTGGGCGAGGCCTCTCCCACACGATTGCGCGCGACTGCTGTGTCCAGTACGCGGAAGAACGCCGCACAGTTCCGGACTTCCGCATTCTCCGATCCGAGGTGCTGCCTGTGCGGCGAATGAACCGTCGCGCAGCCGCCGATCGCAAGCGCCAACGCGATCACGCCCAGCAGAAACGCCGTAGTCCCATGATGCGGCTTCACCG
>DATKEK010000213.1:0-14229 GCA_035512195.1 Burkholderiales bacterium | reverse complement strand
GAATCCCGTCTCGCGAAGCCGGAGTTCAAGGTCGAAATCCGGGTGGTCGCCGCAAAGTAGTCTCGCCCGCCCCAGGGTGAGATAGATGGGTCTTCTCGGCGAGGCGGCGTTCGCCACCCTCGGCGTGGTGATGCTGCTGTTCGTCATCGGCCTGGAACTGCAGCCACCGCGTCCGCGCTGGACGGCACGCTTCGCTTGCGCCCATCGGCCGCAAGCCTGACTCGCGAAACCGCTGCCTCAGCGGCTATACTTAGCATTCATTCTGCCCATACAGCCGGGTCCGGCAGAGCGGCCCGCCGCCGCTTACGCCGAGTTCAGGAGTTTGACCAGATGCGAACCGAAGTGCATGTCCATGGAACCATTCTGCTGCGGTCCGGCACGACCGCGGCGCAAATCGAAGAAGCGCTCAGGCCGTGGCTGGAATACATCGACGAGGACGGCCTTGCCGACGTGAAGAGCGTGCATCCGGATGAGCCGGGAATCGTTTTCGACCGCAAGCGCCGGCTGCTGGAAGTTTGCTGGACCGGCGATGTCGGCCGCAGTTTCCGTCAGATTCTCGCCGAGGCGCTGGACAACCTCAATCCGTTCAGCGAAGAGGCCGCGCCATTCGACATCACCTACTACCACGACGACGGCCGCGACGAATTCGATGCGATGTTCGTCGGGCCAACGCTCGACGCGATCCACGAAGCGCAGCGTCGTCGCATGCTGGACGACCTCGGCAATCTGCTGTCGAGGCAGTTCAGCGACGGCGAAGTCTCGCAGGTACTGGCACTGGTAAACCAGTTGCTCGAGCGCAACTGGCAGGTAAAGGAAACCACAGGGGAATCGGCGGCCTCCGACGAAATACCGGTCGCCCCGATCGGCCGCAGACAGCTGCACTGACCTTGCCTGTGCGGCCTGGTCGACCGTGCCGGCGCGAAGACCGCGCCGGTGCCTTGGCAAACGGGCTGCGGGATCGTGCGACTTCGCGCACCGCAGCGGCTCTCGCCCCATCGGCGCTCACGTTTTAACATAGGGCCCGTCACGGCCGCGAAGACGGTCCTTTCATCCGACTTTTCCCGGGGGACAAATGCGTATTCCGATTCTGCCCGTGCTGGCGCTGCTTGTTGCTGTTGCATTCGGGGCGCAAGCCCAGCCACTGCCCAAAGGGCTGCCCGAAGATGCAGGCATGACGACCGAACGCCTCGAGCGGCTGAGCGCCACCATGCAACGCGCCGTGGACGAGCAGCAGATCCCCGGCGCGGTGGTGATGATCGCGCGCGAAGGCCGCCTGGTGTACTCCGGAGCATTCGGATGGCGGGACAGACAGCGCAATGCGCAGATGGCCGAGGACTCGATTTTTCGCATCTATTCGATGACCAAGCCGGTAGTCAGCGTGGCGGCGATGATGCTGGTGGAGGAAGGACGTATCGGGCTGCACGAGCCGGTATCCAAATACATCCCGGAGTTCAAGGACGCCAAGATCGGCACCGATCTGGTCGACCAGAGAACCGGTACCTCGACCTTGACCGTGACCGAGGCCACACGCCAGATCACCGTGCAGGACCTGTTGCGCCACACCTCCGGCCTCACCTACGGCGCGTTCACGCAGAAAACCACGGTGCAGGAAATGTACAAGCGCGCCGGGCTCTGGTCGCAGAAGTGGGTGCTCGAGGATTTCGTGCGCACGCTCGCCAGAATTCCCCTGCAGTACGAGCCCGGCACGGTCTGGGAATACGGCCACTCGACCGATGTGCTCGGACGCGTAGTCGAGGTGGCGTCCGGCATGCCGTTGGACCGCTTCCTCGCGGAGCGCATCTTCCTGCCGCTGCGCATGGCGGATACCGGCTTTCACGCTCCGGCCGACAAGCACGAACGCCTGGCGGAGCCGATGCAGGATCCGGCGACCGGCCGCACGCCCGAGCTGATCGACGTGCGCCAGCCGGCCACGTTCTTCGCCGGCGGCCATGGCCTGGTTTCCACCGCTGGCGACTACCTGCGTTTCTCGCAAATGCTCGCGAACGGCGGCGCGCTCGACGGCGTGCGCATCCTCGGGCCGCGCACGGTGCAATACATGACCGCCGACCATCTCGGATCGAACATCGGCCGTGGCACCGGCTACCTGCCCGGACCGGGCTACGGATTCGGACTCGGTTTCGCAGCGCGGCTGGCAATAGGGGAGTCGAACTGGCCCGGCACCGTCGGTGAATTTTTCTGGGGCGGCTACGCCGGCACGTATTTCTGGATCGACCCCGAGGAAGCCCTGGTCGCCGTGCTGATGACACAGGAGCCGGCGCGACGGCAGCACTACCGCGTCATGCTCCGCAACCTGGTTTACCAGGCAATCATCGAGTAATCCGCTCGCCCGAATCGGCCCTCCGCGGAGGGAAGGAAGAAAGGACTGACCGTGATCCGGCTATTCCGTGCGGCACTGTTGCCCGCCATGCTTGCCACGCTGACCGCGCTCCCGGCCGCGGCCGAAACACCACCGGAACAGCAGCAGCGCGAGGCGATCATGCTGGTCGCGCATCCCTCGATGACCGACCTGCGCTTTGCCGAGTCGGTCGTGGTGGTGACCTTTCCCCCGGACACCGGCCCGATGGGCGTCATCCTCAACAAGCCCGGACCACTGCAGTTGAATTCCGTCTGGCCCGACCGTGCCGATCGGCAGGGTCGAACCGACACGCTCTACTACGGTGGCCCGGTGGAACCGGACGGCCTGCTGTTTCTGTTCCGCATGTCGCCCGCGCCGGAACGGGCGCTGTGGGTCACCGACGACATTCACTTCAGCGGAGATGCCGCAATACTCGAAAGCCTGCTGTCAGAGGGCACGCCCGTACCCGACCGCCAGCGGTTCTATGTCGGCTACGCAGGCTGGGCGCCGGGTCAGCTCGAATACGAGATCGGGCTCGGCGGATGGTATGTCCTGCAGGTCGATCCGGATGTGATCTTCCATATGGATACCGGGGATATGTGGCAACGCATGCTGGAACGCGCGACCCTGCCGCGGGCGGAGCATCTCGACGGTATTTTTGCCTCGAGACTGCCGTAAAGCAGAATCGGGAAGCCGGAGCGAACCCCCAAAAGGCAGCAGGAAGAACAAGTTGTTCGAATCTTCAGGTTCTCATGGCCGGCTCGATGTCCCTGGTGATTCGTCTGTAAGAAGTGCTTGCTGTGCGGCTCTGTATCAACTTCGACAAATCTCACAAGGGTCAAGAATGACTGACAAGCTGTTTTCGGTGGACGGACAGGTGGTGCTGGCGGCCGGCGCGAGCCGCGGAATCGGGCGGGCGCTGGCGGAAGGATTCGCCCAGCGCGGTGCGCAGGTGGTGATCGCGGGGCGCGAAGCGGACACGCTGGAGAAGACCGCAAAGGAAATCTCGAGCGGTGGAAAGTCTGTCAAGGCGATCGTATGCGATGTTTCCAAGCCGGAAGACGTGAACAGGCTGGTCGAGGAGACGCTGTCAACTTTCGGGCGCATCGATACGCTGCTGAACATCGCCGGCGTGAACAAGCGCATGAAAGTCGAGGACTACCCGCCGGATGTTTATGACTGGATCATCGACATCAATCTTCGCGGCTCCTTCATGCTGGCGCAGGCCGTCGGGCGTCATATGATTTCGCGCAAGAGCGGCTGCATTGTCAACGTCGATTCCCTGAATACCTACGCACCGCTGACCGGGGTCGCGCCTTACGCCATGAGCAAGGCCGGCGTGCTGATGATGACCCGCGCGATGGCGCACGAGTGGGGTCGGCACGGCATCCGGGTCAATTCGATCGCGCCGGGATTCTTTCCGACCGCATTGTCGGAGAAACTCTGGGCGGAGAAAGGGATGCGCGACTGGGCAGAAACCCACACGCCTCTCGGAAAACTCGGCGATGTCAAGGAACTGGTCGGCACCGCGATCTTTCTCGCCTCGCCGGCGGCCGCCTTCATTACCGGCCAGACGGTGCGCGTCGATGGCGGCATCACGGCGGGCATCACCTGGCCGATCCCGCTATAGCATGGCCGGAACGCATCCGCGGCGCGTCGCGACTGCGTTCCGTTTCCCGCACCGGTCGTGCGTGCGGTAATGCCGTTGCGCACGCTGCTGTGCCTGCTGCTTGTTGCCGGCTGGCGGGCCGCACTCGCTCTGGATTTCGCGCTGGTCGCGGAACGCCCGCAGGCCGTCGCCGGTTCGCCGGCGACGCTGATCCTGATCGTCACCAATGAGGGACAGGAATCCGACACCTTCCAGCCGCCGGCGCTGATCGGTTTGAGGATGGTGCTCGGAGAAGGCGAGCGGACGCTGAACGCGCTGCGCGAGCCAGGCCATGAGGATCCGGTCGAAATCGCGCCCGAGGGATTCGTGAGAATCCGCTACCGGCTCATGGCGCCGGTCGATACCGTCGGCGACCTGCTGTTGCAGCCGCTGAGCGTTGCTTCGAATCCGGTCGCGTTGCGCGTGCTGCCAGAGGGCGCGTCGGCGGATGTTGCCGTCCGCCTGACGGCGGCCGCAAGCTGCGTTCGCAGTTTCGCATCGGCCTGATGGTGACTCGCGGCCTGCGCTGGTAATCGCCGCGGAATGCCGCGTGCGATTCTCTGTCAGGCCAGTAGCGAGAACAGGATCCCCAGTGCGGCAGTCAGCGCATAAGCCGGCCTCGCTGCAGGGCCGCGTCGCAACAGCGCGCCGAGGTACACCTGCAATGGACCGCTTCTGCTCCTGCGAAGCCACGCGACTCGCAGTCGCCGTGCGCCCAGTTGCCTTTGCTTGAACTTCTGCATGGGCTACGCGCATCATAGAGGAGCATGGTGCAGACGAGAATCCCCTCCGCCAGAACGGCCGGCCGCAGAGTAAGGCGGTCACGTCTGTGCGTGTTCGCTTCAGGCGCCTTGCTGGTCGCCGCGTGCCACAACCCGATTGCGACCGCTGCGGCAGATCAAAGCGACCGCGCCGCATACGATGCGTCCGGACCGCAGGCCTACTCGCACCTGTTGCCTGCATTGTCCGCTGCTGAACTGGAGCGCTTCGCGGCCGGCCAGGCGGAGTTCTCCGCGCGCTGGGTGGTGTTTCCGGGCAGCGGCGGACACTGGGGCCTAGGCCCGCAATCCAACGCCGCTGCCTGCGCCGAGTGTCATGTGCGAAACGGTCGCGGCCGCGCGCCGGATCACGTGCGCGAGCAACCGGTGTCGATGGTCGTCCGGCTGTCAGTTCCGGGCGCCAACCCCGCCGGCGGGCCGCGTCCGCATCCGGCATATGGAGAACAACTCAGTACGCGCGGCGTGCTCGGCAGGCTGCTCGAGGAGGGCAACTTCGCCGTGCACTACCGCACGCGCAACGTGCGCTTCGCCGACGGCGAGACGGTCGAACTGCGGCAACCGCAGGTGCATTTCACCGCGCTGTGGTACGGCCCACTCGGCAAAGAAACCATGATCTCGCCGCGCATCGCGCTGCCGGTGTTCGGCGCCGGGCTGCTCGAAGCCGTCCCCGAGTCGCAGATACGGGCAATCGCCGCACGCCAGGCACGGCTCGGCTTTAACGGCCGCCCGAATCGCGTCCGCGACCGCGTGCAGGGTGTTGCCACCCTTGGGCGCTTCGGCCACAAGGCGGCGCAGCCCTCGTTGTACCAGCAGATTGCATCGGCATTCATCATGGACATGGGCGTCAACTCGCGACTGTTCCCGGACGAGAAATGCTGGCCGGCGCAGCACGCGTGCTACGGCATCGAAACCGTCAGCGGTCTTGAAGCGCAGGACCGTCAACTCGATGCCATCGAGTTCTATTTGCGCGCACTTTCCGCGCCCGCTCGCAGAAACGTCGACGATCGGGCGGTCCGGCGCGGAGAACGGTTGTTCGCGCAGGCACAGTGCGCCGTATGCCATGTGCCCGAACTGACCACCTCGGCGCACGCCGCCATTCCGGCGCTGCGCGGCAAGACGATCCGGCCGTACACCGACCTTCTACTGCACGACATGGGCGAGGGGCTGGCGGACGGCAGACCGGAGTTTCTTGCCGGCCCGCGCGACTGGCGCACAACTCCACTGTGGGGACTCGGCCTGAGTGAAAGCGTGAACGGAAACGCCAACCTGCTGCACGACGGCCGCGCGCGCACCATTACCGAGGCCATCCTCTGGCACGGCGGAGAAGCCGAAGTCTCGCGCGACGCCTTCCTCGATATGCCCAAACCCGACCGCGAAGCGCTGCTTGCCTTCCTCGAATCGCTGTAACGAGCGGTTCGCCTTGCGATAACGACTGAAAAAACCCCAGATCGAACCACCAAGGCACCAAGAGCACCAGGAAGACAGGAACAAGAAAACGAATCGCTTTTCTTGGTGTCCTTGGTGCCTCGGTGGTTCGCCCTCCCTCTGAACATATCGGGCCGGTCGCATGCACCATTTGCGCTAGACTGGAACTACTGAGAGTGGAGGCTGAATGGCGCTGCGCATCGACATCATTTCCGACGTGGTCTGTCCCTGGTGCTTCATCGGCAAGCGCAATCTCGATGCCGCGCTGCGGATGTATCGCGCGCAGTATCCCGAAGCAGAGGCACCGGTGATCCGCTGGCTGCCGTTCCAGCTCAATCCGGATCTGCCGGTCGAGGGCATGCCGCGCAGAGAATACACATCGCAGAAGTTCGGCGGCCCGGACAATGCGCGTGAGATCTACGCCCGCGTGGAAGCCGCCGGCGCACACGCCGGCATCGCGTTCGAATTCGGCCGCATTGCCGTGCAACCGAACACCCTGCAGGCGCATCGGGTGGTGCATTTCGCGGCGAGGGAGAACAGGCAGGGCGAGGTGGTCGAATCCCTGTTCCAGGGCTACTTCCTTGAAGGCTGCGATCTCACGCGCGCTGAAACCCTGGCCGATCTCGCCGCACGCGGCGGACTGCACCGCGAAAGCCTGCTGAATTACCTTCGCACCGACGAGGATCGTGATCTGATCGCCCGCCAGGACATGCACGCACGTCAGATCGGCATACAGGGCGTGCCCTTCTTCATTGTCGCCGAGCGCCTCGGTGTATCCGGCGCACAACCACCGGGCGTCCTGTTCGAGGTCATGGAGCAGGCACAATCCGAGTCCGCGATCTCCGCTGCACCGCAATAAAAACCGGGCAGAAAAGCCTTGTCAGCGCCCTGCTGCCGGGCGTAGCATCCGGACGACACTACCAAGAACGCGCGTTTTCGTTATTGGGAACAGGAGGTGCTCCATGTGCTTCGAGTTCGAGGCTCTCTACTGGGCCAAGGTCGCAGAAGAGGAGATGAAGAAAAAGGAAGCGGAGAAAAGCGGGCAAAAAACCATCCCGGCTGATGATGGCAGGGACCGGAAACCGCAACCGCACGAGGAACCCCTTGCCGTCTGAAATCGATCTTCATCCGGCTTCGTCAAACCCCGCAGTCGCGGGGTTTTTTGTTTCTACTCCCTGCGCATTGCGCGTCATGACCGCGCCTGCCGATTCCATTGCAATGCCAGCGCCAGAAACTCATCCGCGGCAACCGGCCGGCTGAAAAGAAAATCTTGCGCTTCATCGCAGCCATGCCGGCTCAGAAATTCGGCTTGCGCGGCGGTTTCCACGCCTTCCGCGATCACCACCATGCCGAGTGTCTGGCCAAGCCCGATGATCGCCTGCGCGATCGCCGCGTCTCCTTCCCGCGCCGGACGATCGCGCACGAACGATTGGTCGATCTTGAGTTTTCCGACCGGAAACAGTTTCAGGTAACTCAGGCTCGAATACCCGATGCCGAAATCGTCGATCGCCAGCCGGATACCCATGCGGTCCAGGCGGCGCAACGATTCCAGTACGGCATCCGATCCCTGCATGATCACGCGCTCGGTCACCTCCAGTTCCAGCAACGCTGGTGAAAGTCCTTCGTCCGCCAGGATTTCAGCCACGATTTCGACGAAATCGCTCTTCGCGACCTGCGAAGGCGAGACGTTGACCGCCACCGGAATGTCGGCAAGTCCTGCGGCTTCAAAGCGCCGTCGCTGCCGGCACGCCTGCCGCAGGATCCAGGTTCCCATCGTCACGATCAGTCCGGACTCCTCTGCGATCGGGATGAACGTCGCAGGTTGGATCAGGCCACGGACAGGATGCTGCCAGCGCACCAGCACTTCGTAACCCACCAGACGTCCATCGCGCAGGCGGATCTACGGCTGGCACGTCAGGAACAACTCGTCACGCTCCATTGCCTGCCGCAGATCCCGTTCAGTCGACAGGTATTCGAGCGCGCGGGCGTTCATCTCCGGCGAGTAGTAGCGATAGGTATTTCTGCCTGCTTCCTTCGCCGCGTACATGGCCGAATCCGCGTTTCTCTGCAGGGACTCCAGGTCGTCGCCATTCTCGGGATAGGCAGCGATGCCGATGCTCAAAGTCACCAGCAGTTCGTGGCCCCTGATCGAAATCGGTCGGCCCATCGCTTCGATGATTTTCTCCGCCACACGACCGGCATCCTGTATTTCGCCGACATCCGACAGCATCTCGATGAACTCGTCCCCGCCCTGCCGGCACACGGTATCGGTCGCCCGCACTTGCGAGGCAATTCTTTCGGCCGCTTGGCGCAGGAGTTCGTCGCCGATTTCGTGTCCGAGCGAGTCGTTGATGAGCTTGAAGCGATCTAGATCCATGTAAAGCAGTGCCAGCCGGTTCTTCTCGCGTCTGGCATGCGCCAGTGCAACATCCACCCGGTCGCGCAGCAGGACACGGTTCGGCAACCCGGTCAATACGTCATGATGGGCGAGATACTGGATGCGCTCCTGCGCCGCCATGCGCTCGCTGATATCGCTGAACAGCGCAACGTAATGAGCCACCGCTCCCGTGCCGTCACCCACGGCGCTGATGGAGAGGTACTCCGGATACAACTCGCCGCTCTTGCGCCGGTTCCACAATTCGCCTTCCCAGTATCCCTGTTGTTCGATCTGGCTCCAGGGCGTGCGGTAGAAGTCGGCATCCTGGCGCCCGGACGAGAGCATGCCGGGATTGCGGCCGAGCGCCTCGGCCTCGGTGTAACCGGTGATCTCCTCGAATGCGCGATTGACCCGCACGATCCCCGGCCGCGTATCGGTAACCATGATCGCCTGCCGGCTGCTGTCGAACACCTTTGCCGCAAGCCGCAGTTCCTCCTCGGCCTGCAGGCGTTGCGTTACATCCAGCGCGACCACGATCTCCGCCCGCCGACCGCCGAAATCGATGCGCTTCGACTGGATCTCGACCAGGATGATGTCGCCGTTCTTCTTCCGGTGACGCCATACGCCGGCGCGATCAATTCCATCCTCCGGCAACGCGGCGATATTTTCAGCCAGCCGTGGCACGTCTTCCTGCGGCCGGATGTCCTTGATGGTCATGCGCCGAAACTCTTCACGGCGGTAACCGTAATGCTCCACCGCGGCCTGATTCACCTCGATGAACTGCAGGGTCTCGATATCGTAGACCCACATCGGCGAGGGATTGGCGTCGAACAGCGCGCGGTATCGTTTCTCGCTTTGGAGCATCGACTGCTCCGCCTGCTTGCGTTCGGTGACGTCGTTTATGTAACCGTGCCAGAGCACGCCGCCATTCTCGAGCCTCTCGGGCAACGACTCGCCCTGCAGCCAGCGCACGCCACGTTCCGGATGCTGTCCGCGGAACTCACATCGCCAGAGTGTGAGATTCGCGTAAGATTCGGCAATGGTTTCCATTACGCGATTGTAGTCATCCGGGTGCAGGCGGCCCAACATCTCATCGGCTCTCTCCCGGACCACGCCCGGCTCCACCCCGAATACCGCGCGTGCGCCGTCGCTTACGAAGGAGAAACTCATCCTGCCCTGCGGATCCATGCGGAACTGGTAGATCACGCCGGGGACCCGTTCCGAGAGCTTCTTCAGCAACTCGTCGCGTTCGCGCAGCGCAATCTCGGTCTCCTTCGCCGCGGTGATGTCCGTCGCAATGCCGTCGAGGACCAGAGCACCGTCATCGTTCACACGCGTGCGCCCGCGGTCCCGCAACCAGCGCCAGCGCCCGTCACGGTCCGCGCACGCGGTACTCGAGCTTGAATGAACTGCCGGCCTGCGAACGCTCCAGCAGCGCGTCGACATGCGGGAGATCATCCGGATGGATCGCGTCATGCCAGAACTCGCGGTGCCGGCTGGGTTGCTCGGCGGTCAGCCCGAACAGCGATTCGACCTGCGGGGAGTAAAAGCGCTCCCCGGTCGCCGGCACGAACGAATAGACGATGTCAGGCAGGGACTCGATCAGGCTGCGATACCGCGCCTCGCTCTGCCGCAGGGCCTCCTGGGCCGTCCTGAGGTCGTAAACATCCTCCAGGGTCCAGATCGAGCCGGCCTCCTCGTCGCCCGGGTCCACTGCGCGCTCAACCATCCACATCCAGCGCAATGCGCCATCCCCGCGGCGCATCAGGCGTTCGGTCTGAAAAACCTCGCCTCTGGCCAGACCGGGATAAGCGTCCTTGCCGAATGCCTCGAAGTCACTGCGGCTGGGATAGAAGCGCTCTGTCATCGCGCCGAGCACGTCCTTTTCCGCTACGCCGAAGATTCTGCAGAAAGCCGGATTCACCCATACAAACCTGCGATCCTTGAGCTGGGCCACGCCGACCGCCACCGCATCCAGAATCGTCCGCAGAAGGCGGTCTTCATTGTGCTGCGCCGGCTTGCGCGATGGCGTCCGTGGTGCGTTTCGTTTTCGGGCGCGTGAGGGCGGGTCGGACTCGGTCACGGCACGAAATTGCGGCGAATAGAAAGTGTAGGGGCGCCCCCGGCCACGGCCGGACCACCCGGTGGCTGCAGCTTCGAGCCTAATCCGCCTCGCGTCAATAGCGGCCGCCCGTGCGGACCCATACATCGGGAACGCGGGGATCCGCAGGCATTGCACATCGATACAACCGCTTCAGCGCAATCTTCCCGATCGCATCGATCACGCGGCATGGGTGCAGTGATGACCGTGCAGGCGAATCCGCTATGGCATCCGGCCGGTCGTGGACTTATCCTATCGGTTCCCAGGTCGGCACGTATGCCGTGCCCGGCAACGAATGAAAGGAACCCTCATGCGGCGCAGCGTATTGCTTGCCTTGTTATTGTTTCTCGCGCTTCCAGTGCAGGCAGAACGATTCGCGGTGGTCGCGAAGAGCAGTACGCTCGGCTTCGGACTGGATATCAGCAAGCCTTTTGGTGAACGCTGGGCCGCGCGCATTGCATTCAACGGCTTAAGCTTCGATCGCGACATCCGGGAAACCGACGTACAGTACGCGACCGACATCGACCTGCGTACCGCCGGCCTGCTGCTCGACTGGCATCCAGGCGGCTACGCGTTCCGCATCTCCACCGGCGTGTTCTACAACGGCAACGAAGCCCGCACAATCGGGCGTCCAACCGGCGGGAACTTTCGCATCAACGGCCAGGATTACGCGGCCGCCGACGTGGGATCGCTGAACGGCACCATCGATTTCAAAGCTGCCGCGCCGTATGTCGGCATCGGTTTCGGCAATGCCGGAAAGCGTGGCTTCAAGTTCACCATCGACATCGGTGCGCTGTATCAGAGTGCGCCACGCGTAAACCTGCAGGTCACCTGCGCCAACTCCGCCGTCTGTTCCCAGCTGCAGGACGACGTGCAGGCCGAGGTCGCGCGTCTGACCGACGAACTCAGTGACTACCGCTGGTGGCCGGTGATCGGGATCGGCATCGGCTGGGCATTCTGAACACCAGCCATCCGGTGCCCGGGATATTCAACCGCTTCATCGGGCGCCGCGCTGCGCACGCAGCAGGTCTGTGACCGGACTGTCGTACCCGATCCGGTCGAGCTGCGCGAACGCACTGTTGCAGCCGGCCTCAGGCAGCGCGACGGTGAGACAGGCCGCGGCAGTGGACACCACCACGTAGTCATGAAACGCGGGGTCTCGCGCCTGCAGTGGCCCTGCAAGCAGAGACACCCCGTCGCGGCGGATCCGCGCCAGATCCCGTCCGGCGACCGCAAGCAGGAAATCGATCCGGTCGTTGATGTCCACCGGCGCGCGGCGCAGCGCGGTCGCCAACGATTCAGAGCGGACGAAACCGCCGATCGCCGCGCCTCCGCCGTTCGGGACCAGTACTTTCGACAGTTCGAACAATGACGTAAACCACGCCTGCCAGGCGGATTCGGTCACGTCGGGCCGAAAGGTACGCACGCGCCGGAGATGTTCCGTGTCGTCGGCCCTCGGAACCGGCCCGGTTCCGCCGGCAACGCGATGGTCGCCCAGCTCGGCCGCGATCCGGCCGGCACGCCGCAGATCGTGGAATCGCGGATGCACCCGCGCGATGTGTGCAGAGTCATGTGCCGGCGCCGGCGCGGCCATTCCAGACAGCATCTCCAGTACGGGAGCCGGGTCGCGCGCCAGATCGAGCAGCATGCTTTCATGGCGATTCATGAATCGCGCCCTCGCCGCACCAAACTCCAGTTTCGGGAAGTAATCGGAATTCGCCGCCGCGTTCTCCAGCAGCGGCGCGAGGCCCTTGCGCGACCCCACCGCGAACAGCCGCAGTTGCGCGGGCGTGTCGATTCCGAGATAGGACAGCTCTTCCGCCATCTGCGGCCACGCAAACAGCGTATCGGAGACTGGCGGCAATCGACCGGACACGGAAGCTACCATGACGATGTCCGAGGTATTCGGCGCGAACAACATATAATCGGTGAACTCTTTGCCCACCGAGCGCACGATGGAGGCGATGATCGCCGGGGTCATTTCATAGACTTGGAACCACTGCACGAACACCCCTTCGGGCGCGAGCGCGCGCTTCGCGTGCCGATAGAACTCCACGGTATACAGAGACGCAACCCCACTGACCCAGGGGTTCGATGGCTCGGAAACGATGACATCGTAGGTCTGCGCAGCAAGCGCAAAGAATGCCCGTGCATCCTCGATGTGATAGCGGGCCCTGGGGTCCTCGTAGGCGCGCGGCACCCGCGCCCGAAATGCCTCGGCGGCGCGTATCATCTCCGGTTCGATCTCGATCACGTCTACCCGTTCCACCGCCGGCGAGCCGAGCAGCGCATGCGTGGTCAAGCCGGAGCCGTGCCCGATCACCGCGACCGCGCGCGCAGCGGGCCGGTACAGCAACGGCAGGGCCCCGGACAACACCATGGTGTACTCATCGCCATTCGGCGGCACATCAAGATCGCCTCGCGCACGCGACATGGCAATCGCCGCATCCACCTTACCGTTGGTGGTAATGGCCAGGTTGCCATTCGACTCAAGGATGAGATTCACGGTGGCGGTGCGGCCGTCCGCATGATGAATGACCTGCGAAGTGTCGGCGATGACCGCCTCGCCATGGCGGAAAACGCCCGAAGCCATGCGCATGACGTCGAGTTCGTAGAAGAACAGCATGCCGGCCACGACGGCGACCGATGCGGTGGCCGCCGCCGCGGCAGACCGCGGCGACGGCAGGGCGCGCCGGCGCAGCAGCATGGCCGCCACCGCGACGCCGAGAGCGATGTCCACGGCAGCGCCGAGCACCAGCATGTTCTTCAGTCCGATCGCCGGCATCAGCAGCAGTCCGCCGAGCGCTATGCCGCAGATCGCGCCGAGCGTGTTCCACCCGTACACCGCGCCGATCTCGCTTTCGCCCCGGCCCCGCGTGTACAGCACGTAGGTGATCAGCGGCAGCGTCATGCCCGCGAAGAATGACGCCGCCACCATGACCGCGGCGGAGATCAGGTAACCGGCCAGGGTATAGCCCGCATAGCCCAACCCGGTGCGCGGCAGGTTCGCCATCGCGTACGCCATGACGTCGAAACCCAGGTGATAAGCCGGCAGTGTCGCAAGCGCCGCAAGTCCCATCAGCACCTGAACGCGCGCCAGCACCATCAGTGGCGACGCGTAGCGCTCGACGCGCTTGCGTATCCACAGCCCGCCGAGCGCTATGCCGAGAATGAAGGCGCTCAGCATGGTCTCGAACGCGTGCGTGGAAGCACCCTGCACCAGGGTCAGCATGCGTATCCATGCGATCTCGTAGAGAAACGACGCAAACGCGCTCAGGAATGTCAGCCCGAGCAGCCAGCGACCGGCCTCGGCACTGCGCGTGTCCCGCATGACGGGCGCCGCCGGCCTTGCGTGCCGACGCACCACCCGCAGCGCGACCGCGGCGATTGCGATGTTCGCCGCGCCGGCGAAGATCATCGTCAGCTGCATGCCGAAGCGCTCGACCAGCCAGAAACCGGCGAGCAGCACCCCGACCACCGCACCCGCACTGTTGGCGAAGTACAGCGTCGCCAGCACCCGGCCACTGCGGCCGCCACTCATGC
>DATKEK010000212.1:0-3346 GCA_035512195.1 Burkholderiales bacterium | reverse complement strand
CTTCGGCGCGACCGTCTCACGCAATTGCACCAGGTTGGAAAGCTGCACCAGTTCGCCGCCCTGTCCGCGCACGTAGATCGAAGTCAGGTCGGTCGGCTGCCGGCGCTTGTCGTCCTCCAGCTGCACGACGACGTCGTACTGTTTGCCTTCGCGCTTGTAACGGGTGACATCGCGCCCGCCAAGCAGCGTCGCCAGTGTGCTGCCGATCTCCTGCATCGACACGCCGAGCGTCGACGCCTTGTCGCGGTCGATATCCACTGCGAGCTGGGGCTTGTTCAGCTTCAGATCGGTATCCAGGCCGGTAATGCCGGGATACTGCGACAGCGGCGCCATCACCTTGTTGACCTGATCCTGCAGTTCCTCGTAGCTGTTGCCGTAGATGACGTATTCGATCTGCTTTGACAGGAAGCTGCCGCCGAGTGACGGCGGATTCACCGCGAAGCTGATCACGCCGGGCAGGCCGCCATACAGCTTTGGCGTCAGCTCCGCAGTAATGTCCATCTGTTTGCGTTCGCGCTTGTTCCAGTGCGTGAGCACCGCAAAACCGATCCCCAGGTTCACGGGATTCGGGCGGTCCAGCCCGGGCGCCACCACCTCGAACAGGGTTTCGATCTCCGGCACCGGCTTGAGAATCTCACCCACCGCTCGCATGTAGTTGTCGGTGTACTGCATGGTCGAGCCTTCCGGCGCAACCACGAATGCCATGAACACACCGCGATCTTCCACCGGAGAAAGCTCGGACTGAAGCTGGGTGAACAGCCAGCCCATCACGCCGATCACCCCGAAGAAGATCAGCGCAACCAACCAGCGCGTACGCAGCGCGAAACGCAGCAGCCACTGATATGTGGCGTTCATGCCGATGAAGAAGCGCTCGCTCTTGTTGTAGAACCAGCCGTGGCCGCTGTGCGCCTTGAGCAGCTTGGAGCACATCATTGGCGTCAGCGTCAGCGCCACAAAGCCGGAGACCAGCACCGCCGCCGCCACCGTCAGTGCAAACTCGACGAAAAGCTGGCCGATGCGGCCGGTCATGAATACCAGCGGCGTGAACACCGCGACCAGCGTAACGGTCATCGCCACGATCGCGAAGCCGATTTCCTTGGCGCCGGTCAGCGCGGCCTGGAAAGGTTTCTTGCCGTCTTCCACGTGGCGGTGAATGTTCTCCAGCATGACGATCGCGTCATCCACCACGAGGCCTACGGCCAGCACGATGCCGAGCAAGGTCAGCACGTTTACCGAGAAGCCCATCAGGTAGAGGAAGAAAAACGCGCCGATCAGCGAGACCGGGATCGACACCGCGGGAATGAGGGTGGCGCGGAAGCTGCGCAAGAACAGGAAAATGACCAGCACCACCAGGAGCAGCGCCTCGGTCATTACCTTGAACACGGCGAAGATCGCCGCTGAAATGAACTGTGAGGTATCGACCGCGACTCGCATGTCCATGCCGTCCGGCAAGCCCGCCTGCAGCCGCGGCACCATGTCGCGCACACCCTGGGCAATTTCGAGCGTGTTGCCCACCGACTGCTTGACGACACCCAGCCCGATCGCCTCCCTGCCGCCGACGCGCACCACCTTGCGGTTCTCATAAGGGCCGGGCGCCGCATAGCCGATGTCGCGAATGCGTACCGGGTAGCCGCCGACTTCGCGAATGATGACGTCGTTGAATGCCTGGGCGCTGGTCAGCGAAGTGTCCGGGAGCACGGTCAGTTCGCGCTCGGTGCTCTCGATCCGCCCGCCCGGCGAATCCAGATTCTGCCGTCGCAACGCTTCCTCGACATCCCGCGGCGTCATGCCGAAGGCGGCAAGCCGCTCCCGATCCAGCCACACCCGCATCGCGTACCTGCGCTCGCCGCCGATGATGACGGTGGCCACGCCGGGAATGGTTTTCAGCGGGTCGGTCAGGTAGCGGTCCGCGTAGTCGGTCAGTTCCATCGGCGTGTGACGGTCGCTGGTGACGGCAACCCACATCACCGGGAAGGCGTCGGCCTCCATCTTGTTCACTACCGGATCGTCCGCCTGTTCCGGCAGCAACGCGCGCGCACGCGAAACCCGGTCGCGCACGTCGTTGGCGGCGGCTTCGACATCGCGATCGGTGTTGAACGTCACCGTGATCTGGCTGACCTCTTCGCGGCTCTGCGACTTGATGGTCTTGATGCCCTCGATGCCGGAAAGTGCGTCCTCAAGCGGGGTGGTGATCACGCTTTCGATCACCTGCGCCGTCGCCCCGGTATAAACGGTGCGTACCGAGACCACGGGCGGATCGATGTTCGGATACTCGCGCACGGACAGGCGGTCGAACGAGATGATGCCCAGCAACAGGATGAGCAAGCTCATCACCGTTGCCAGCACCGGGCGTTTGATCGAGATCTCGGAGAGAATCATGGTCGGCCTTTCACATTGCGAGGCGGCGGCCTCAGCCCGCCTTCTGCTCGCCTTCTGCCTTGGCGGGAGCAGGCTGCGGCGGAGCACCCATCACCGTTACCGGCGCGCCGTCCCTGAGCTTGATCTGCCCTTCGGTAATGACCACGTCGGCGGGCGACAGCCCGTTCGCGATTTCGACCGTGCCCGGCTGCCGGTTGCCGAGCGTGACCTTGGTCAACACGGCCTTGTTATCGACTACGCGGAACACGAAGTTGTCCTGACCCTGCGGCCAGATCGCTTGTTCCGGTACGACGATCGCATTCGAACGGGTCTCCAGGGTGACCGCCACGCGCACGAACATGCCCGGTTTGAGCTGGGCGCCCTGGTTGGGGACACGCGCGCGCATCAGGATGGTCCGGCTGCGCTCGTCGACCACGGGTTCGACAGCGTATACGCGTCCGCGGAAATCCCTGCCCGGATAGGCATCGACCTGCACTGCGACATCCTGGTTGCGTCCGACGCGTGCCATGAAGGTTTCGGGAATGCGGAAATCGACCTTGATCGAGCCGACATTCTCGAGACGCACGATATCTTCTCCCGCCCGCACGTAGGCTCCGGGGCTGACCATACGCAGGCCGGCCACACCGGCGAACGGTGCGCGGATCACGGTCTTGGCCAGTTTGGCGCGGGCCTCGTCGGCGCGCGCCTTCAGCCGCTCGACCGTACCACGCTGCATGTCGAGAGCTTCCTTGCTGATGAAGTTCTGCTCAACCAGTTCCTGCGAGCGCTGGTAACGCTGCTCCTCTGTGCGCAGGTCGGCCTCGATCGCGGCGAGTTGCGCCTCGAACTCGCTGCCGTCGATCGTCACCAGCCGCTGGCCCGCCGCTACCGGCCGGCCTTCCTGGAAGTGCAGACCGACGATGCGGCCGTCCATCTCGGGGCGGATGATCACCGATTCCTCGGCCAGCAACGACCCGACTGCGGTCAC
>DATKEK010000211.1:0-26139 GCA_035512195.1 Burkholderiales bacterium | reverse complement strand
GTCGGCCCGGCTGCGGCGCGTGAATCGTATCTGCGGATCGAGCGCATCCTCGAAGTCGCGCGCGCATCCGGCGCGCAGGCGATACATCCCGGGTACGGCTTTCTGTCGGAGAACGCGGGGTTCGCGCACGCCTGCGAAAAGGCCGGGGTGGTATTCATCGGGCCGCCGGCATCGGCGATTGAGGCAATGGGTTCGAAGAGTGCGGCCAAGACGCTTATGGAGAAGGCCGGCGTGCCGCTGGTGCCCGGCTATCACGGTGAGAAGCAGGACGCCGCAACGCTGAAAAAAGAGGCGGATCGCATCGGCTACCCGGTGCTGATCAAGGCGTCGGCCGGCGGCGGCGGCAAGGGCATGCGCGTGGTGACGGCCGCCGGGGCCTTCGCCGATGCGCTCGCGGGCGCAAAGCGCGAGGCGGCGTCCAGTTTCGGCGACGACCGCGTGCTGATCGAGAAGTATCTCGACCGTCCGCGCCATATCGAAGTGCAGGTGTTCGCGGATACGCAGGGAAAATGCATCCATCTGTTCGAGCGCGACTGCTCGGTGCAGCGCCGTCATCAGAAGATTCTGGAAGAAGCGCCGGCGCCCGGCATGAGCGAGGCGCGCAGGCGGGAGATGGGCGAAGCCGCGGTCGCAGCGGCGAAGGCGGTCGGCTACGTCGGCGCCGGCACGGTGGAGTTCATTGCCGAGCCGGGCGGCCGCTTCTATTTCATGGAAATGAACACGCGGCTGCAAGTGGAGCATCCGGTTACCGAAATGATTACCGGCGCGGACCTGGTCGAGTGGCAACTCAGGGTGGCCTCGGGCGAGAACCTGCCATTGACGCAGGAACAACTGGCGATTTCCGGTCACGCAATAGAAGCGCGCATTTACGCAGAAGATCCGGCACGTGATTTCCTGCCTTCCGCGGGACGCGTTACGCATCTGCGCCAGCCGGAAACATCCGCGCACGTGCGGGTGGATACCGGCGTGCGTCAGGACGATGAGATCGGCGTGAACTATGACCCGATGATCGCCAAGCTGATCGCATGGGACGTCGACCGCCCGTCGGCACTGCGCAGGCTGCGCGCGGCGCTCGCCGGGTACGAAATCGTCGGCCTGACCACCAATGTTTCTTTCCTTCTAACGCTGACTGCGCATCGCGCATACGCGGACGCACACACAGATCCGGCATTGCTGGAAACCGGGCTGATCGAGCGATACCGCAACGCGCTTTTCCCGGAACCGCAGCCGGCCGCAGACGAAGTGCTCGCGCTGGCGGTGGTCGCCGAACTGCTTGAGGTTGATGAACAGGCGCACCGCGCCGCGCTGCGCTCCAGCGACCGGCATTCGCCATGGCACCGGCGCGACGGCTGGCGTCTGAACGAGGACAACCACCATACCTTCGTGTTTCACGACGACGGTCGCCGCATTGAGGTGGTGGCCCATTACCGCGACAGCGGCTATCTGGTCGATCTGCCCGGCGGCAGCATCCCGGTGTCGGGACGGCGCGCGCCCGGCGGGCGCGTCGTTGCGGTTATCGACGGCCGCCGCGTGGACGCGACCGTGGTGCGTGAGCCCGCATTCACCACCGTATTCGCGTCCGGTGCGAGCCATCGCCTTGAACGCGAACGTGCCCGCGCGATCGAAGAAGAGGATCCGGGCGGCATGCTGATTTCACCGTTGCCGGGCAGCGTGGTGCAGGTGCTGGTGAAGGAAGGACAGGTAGTCGAAAAGGGCAACGCGTTGATGATCGTCGAGGCGATGAAAATGGAACACACGATCTCGGCGCCGCATGCCGGCACCATCGGGCAGATATACTTCGCTGCTGGCGAGCAGGTTGCGGAAGGTGCGCAACTGCTGACACTCGAGGAAGAGAAATGAAGATCCCACAACGCGTGAGAATGGTGGAGGTCGGTCCACGCGACGGCCTGCAGAACGAACCGCAGACAGTTCCGGCCGAGGTCAAGGTCGAGCTGATCGAGCGCCTGGCGGACGCCGGACTGCCGGTGGTCGAGGCCGGCAGCTTCGTGTCGCCGAAGTGGGTGCCGCAGATGGCTGACACCGGCGAGGTCATGACGCGCGTTCGCCGCAGACCCGGCGTGTCCTATCCGGTGCTGGTGCCGAACATCAAGGGGCTGGAGCGCGCGATCGAGGTCGGCGCCGGGGAGATCGCGGGTTTTGCCGCGGCGACCGAGGCCTTTTCGATGAAGAATACCAATTGCTCGATTGCGGAATCGCTGGAGCGGTCCGCAACGGTTGCGAAAGCCGCGCTCGACCAGGGCCTGCGCGTGCGCGGCTATATCTCGGTGGTGCTCGGCTGCCCGTATGAGGGCGAAGTGAATCCCGAGACGGTGGCGGACGTGTGCGCGCGCCTGTACGACATGGGCTGCTACGAAGTCTCGCTCGGCGACACCATCGGCACCGGCACGCCGGCGAAAACCCAGCGCATGCTGGAACTGGTTGCGAAGCGCGTGCCGATCGACAGGCTGGCCGGGCATTTCCACGACACCTATGGCCAGGCGCTCGCCAACATCCTCGCCTCGCTGGAAATTGGCGTTTCGACATTCGACAGTTCGGTTGCCGGTCTGGGCGGTTGTCCGTACGCAAAGGGTGCGACCGGCAATGTCGCCACCGAAGACGTGCTCTACATGCTGGATGGCATGGGGATCGAAACCGGAGTGGACATGAACAGGCTGCTGGACGCGGCGGAGTTTATCTGCGGGCATCTTGGCCGCGCCACGGTCTCGCGCGCCGGGCGTGCGCTTGCCAGCAAGCGCAGGAAAGCGGCTTGAATTCGAATCTGCGCGACGTGCCGTCGCCCTGTATCAACATCTGCCAGATCGACCTCGACACCAATCTGTGCCGTGGCTGTCTGCGCAACCTGGACGAGATCGCCGGCTGGCTGGACTACACGATCGAAGAGAAACTCGCGGTGCTCGCACGGCTAGAGCAGCGCCGCTCGGACATTAAACTCAAACCATGACGCTTTCGAAGTCCGCTCCGCGCAAGCTGCTGCACAGGCGCACCGTAGAAGTCTTTGGCTATGGTCGCGAAGACGGTCTCTACGACATCGAGGGCCACCTGGTCGACGTGAAGAGCCACGACATCGCGAATCATGACCGTGGCGCAATCCCGGCCGGCGAGCCGCTGCATGAGATGTGGCTGCGGCTCACGGTTGATCTCGATCTGAACGTGGTAGGCGTTGAAGCGAAGACGGTGTGGGGCCCGTATTCGATCTGCGGCGACATCACACCGAACTTTCAGCGCCTCAAGGGCCTGACCATCAAATCGGGCTGGACACAGAAAACGCGCGAACTGCTTGGCGGCACGCAGGGCTGCACGCATCTCGTGGAACTGCTCGGGCCGATCGCCACCACCGCGTTCCAGATCATCTACGAAGATCGCGTGAAGCGCGAGCGGCAGGGCGGCGTAAAGAAGCGCCCGGGCCTGATCGACTCGTGTCACGCCTGGGCTTCCGACAGCCCGGTGATAGAAGCGCGCTATCCCGAGCTCTACACCGGGGACAAGAAGGCCGCGGCGGGTGAGCTGACGTGAGTCGCGCGAAACCGCTTGCCGGGGTGCGCGTGCTCGATCTCACGCGTTTGCTGCCAGGGCCGGTGTGTACGCTGCACCTCGCCGATTTCGGCGCCGACGTGATCAAGATCGAGGACACCGGTGCCGGCGATTACGCGCGCACGCTCGGTGCTTCCAAAGGCGGCATTGCGCCGGTGTTCCTTGCGATCAACCGCAACAAGCGCGCGATGCGGCTGGATCTGAAGCAGCCACAGGGGGTCGAGGTGTTCCTGCATCTCGTGCGGGGCGCGGATGTGGTGGTGGAGAGTTTCCGCCCTGGCGTGGTGGACCGGCTCGGCGTCGGTTACGACGCGTGCAGCGCGGTCAATCCGCGCATCGTGTATTGCGCGATCTCCGGCTACGGGCAGACCGGACCGTACCGCGAACTCGCCGGGCACGATCTCAATTACTGCAGCATCGCCGGCCTGACCGACCAGGTAGGCGAAGCCGGCGGCGGCCCCGCGATCCCCAATCTGCAGATCGCAGACATCCTTGGCGGTGCGGTGGTGCCGGCGATGGGTATCCTCGCCGCGCTGGTGGACGCGAAAGCGACCGGCAAGGGGCGCTTCGTCGACGTCGCCATGACCGAGGGTATACTCGCGCACAATCTGCAGGCGCTTGCCGCGGTGGTGGCAAGCGGGCACGCACACCCGCGAGGCGAGGATTTCCTCACCGGACGCGAACCCTGCTATGCGGTGTATCGCTGCAGCGACGGGCGCCACATGGCGGTCGGCGCGCTGGAGAAGAAATTCTGGGACGGGGTGTGCGACGTGCTGGAACGTCCCGACCTGAAGGGCTTGCACTGGAGCATGGGCGCAGACCGCGCGCCTGCAAAAAAAGCGCTGGAAGAAATATTCGGGAGTCAGCCACAGGCGCACTGGGTGGACAAGTTCCGCGACAGCGACTGCTGTGTGACGCCGGTACGGCCGCTCGAGGAATGCATGGAGGACCCGCAGGTCGCGGCGCGCGGGATGATCGTGCGTGCGACGCATCCGTCTGCGGGCGAAGCGCTGCAGTTCGCGCCCCCGCTACGCATGAGCGAATGGGACTTCGAGATCGAGCGGCACGCTCCGCAGGCCGGTGAGCACACCGACGAGATCCTGCGCGAGGCAGGCTACGATGCAGAGCAGATCACCGGGCTGCATGCGGCCAAAGTGGTTTAACTCCGACTGAAGTGCTCGCGGACGACGCGTGGAGATGTCAGAACTGCGTTAACCACCAAGGACACCAAGGGCACCAGGAAAGCATTTCGCTCTTCGGGTCTCCTGGTGTCCCTGGTGATCTTGGTGGTTTGCTATTTTTATTTATCTGTTCTCTCCGCGCCCGCGTGCCGAGACAGGTCGCGGAGAGACCGCTACCGCATGCGGTAGCCGTACAGCCAGCGGCTGCCGCTTGCGCCGGTGCGCACGGTATGCGGGGCGTTTGCCGGGATGAACACTTCCTCGCCCAACTGCGGTCGAAAGGCTTTTCCCGCCACCTCGAACTCGACCTCGCCGTCTACCGGCATCACCAGCTCATCCACGTCGTGCACGAAATCCGCCCACACCTGTCCCGGCCGATCGATCCACGTTTCGCACGAGTAGCCCCTCGCCGCCCAGTCCCGGGCTACGGCAACCACATCGATTGCGGGTTTTGCAGACGCCATCGCGCGGAAACTTTCCTGATCAGCGCAAGTGACCGAGTTCGGCGAGGGTGGAGTCGATCAGCCGCCGGGCAATGCTGATCGGATTGGGTAGTGCCGGCGGCAGGCGGTCGGCGGAAAACCAGCCGGCTGCCTCGATCTCGTTCGGGTCGGGCACGATCTCGCCACCGGCATAGTCGACGTGGAAGGCGATCATCAGGGAGTGTGGGAACGGCCAGGGCTGGCTGGCGAAGTAACGCAGATTGGTGACTTCTATTCCGACTTCCTCCCGCACTTCGCGCACCAGGGTCTGTTCCAGTGTCTCGCCCGGTTCGGAGAAGCCGGCGAGCGCGGAGAACATGCCCGGCGGAAAATGCGGCGAACGCGCGAGCAGGAACTCATCGCCGCGCCGCACCAGCGCCATTACCGCAGGCGCGATCCGCGGATAGTGGGTCTGTCCGCAAGTCGGGCAGACGCGGGCACGCTCGCGCGGTTTCGATTCGGTCGGTGTGCCGCAGCGTCCACAGAACTGGTGCGAACGGTCCCAGTCGACGATCTGGAACGCGCGGCCGGCGAGCGCGAACAGAGAATCATCCAGCGCGCCGAACAGCGCGCGCAGGCCGGACCACCTGGTGCCATCCGGCGCCGTGCAGCCTTCCGGGCATTCGCAGGCGAAGCAGTGCTGGTCGCCGAAGGTGCCGAGATACTGGGTGCGCAGCGGCGCGAGTCCGATGTCCAGCGTATTGCGCAGCATCGGAATCTCCGTGCGGTCCTCAATACGCCGTACCAGCACCTGCGTTCCCTGGAACACGAACCATAGCGCCGGCGACGCCAGCGCCGGCGGCGGCGCGACCAGGGGAACGAATCGATCGGGCGTTGCGAGAACCATCTGTTTGTCTCCTGCCGACCGCCCTTGCGGCCTACTTCCTCTTCGGCATGTAGAGATCGGTGATCGAGCCTTCCGCGATCTCGGCGGCAAAGAACACCGTCTCCGACAATGTCGGGTGCGGATGAATGGTCAGCCCGATATCCTCGGCATCCGCGCCCATTTCCAGCGCCAGTACGGTTTCTGCGATCAGTTCTCCCGCGTTCGGGCCGACCAAACCCGCGCCGAGCAGGCGCCTGGTGTTCTTGTCGAACAGCAGCTTGGTCATGCCCTCGTCACGCGCGGTGGCGAGCGCGCGGCCGCTCGCCGCCCATGGGAACACCGCTTTCTCGACCGCGATGTCCTTCGCCTTTGCCTCGGTTTCGGTCAGTCCCATCCACGCGATCTCCGGGTCGGTATAGGCGACTGAAGGGATCGTGCGCGCATCGAACGCGCCTTTGTGCCCGGCGATGATCTCCGCCGCGAGCTTGCCTTCATGCGTTGCCTTGTGCGCCAGCATCGGCTCGCCGACGATATCGCCGATCGCGAAGATGTGCGGCACATTGGTCCGCATCTGATTGTCCACCGGAATGTAGCCGCGCTCGTCGACTTTGACGCCGGCCGCAGTCGCTTCGATCGCCTTGCCGTTCGGCCGACGGCCGACCGACAGCAGCACGCGGTCGTACACCTGCGCCTCGGGCGCATTGTCCCCCTCGAACGTCGCCTTCAATCCGCTCTTCTGCGCTTCAAGTTTCGCGACCTTGGTCTTGAGATAGATGCCTTCGTAGCGCTTCTCGATGCGCTTGTGCAACGGCCTGATCAGGTCGCGGTCGGCGCCGGGAATCAGGCCGTCCATCATCTCGACCACGGTGACTTTCGATCCGAGCGCGTCATAGACAGTTGCCATTTCCAGTCCGATGATGCCGCCGCCGATTACCAGCAGCCGCTTCGGGATTTCCTCCAGCGCAAGTGCCGAGGTCGAATCCATCAGGCGTTTGTCGTCATACGGAAAGCCGGGAATGCGCGCGGCCTGCGAGCCTGCCGCGATGATTGCCGATTCGAATGACACCTTCTTGACGCCGTCGCCGGTTTTCACTTCGAGCATGTTCGCGGATACGAACCTGCCAACGCCCTCGACTACCTGCACCTTGCGCTGCTTCGCCAGACCGGCGAGGCCGCGGGTGAGCCGGCCGACGACGCTTTCCTTCCATTCGCGAAGCTTGTCCAGCTCGATCTTCGGTTTGGGAAACGACACGCCGAAGTGGCCCATCTCCTCGGCTTCGGCGACCACGCGTGCCGCGTGCAGCAGCGCCTTGGATGGAATGCAGCCGACGTTCAGGCACACGCCGCCGAGGCTCGGGTAGCGCTCGACCAGCACGACTTTCTTGCCGAGGTCGGCCGCGCGAAACGCCGCGGTATAACCTCCGGGTCCGGACCCGAGCACCAGCACTTCCGCGTGGACGTCGCCTTTCTCCGCAGGCGCACGCGAAACCGGCGCCGCGGCGACCGGCGCTGCCTTTGCAGGCTGCGCAGGAGGACTATCGGCTTTCGCCTGCCTGCTCTCTTGTTTCGGCGCTTCGTCGGCGGGGGCCTTGGCTTTCGCGCCGGAGGCCTCGAGCGTCAGGATCAACGCGCCTTCTGCAACCTTGTCGCCGACTTTGACTTTCAGTTCCTTCACCGTCCCGGCCGCGGGAGAAGGCACTTCCATCGTCGCCTTGTCCGACTCCAGCGTGATCAGCGACGTTTCCTCCTCGACGCTGTCGCCCGGCTTGACCAGGACCTCGATCACCGGCACATCCTTGAAATCGCCGATATCCGGAACCTTGACTTCAATCAGTTGGCTCATGAGTTTTTCTTGACTAGTAATGATCAACGAACCGTATGCTTACTACCAAGGCACCAAGAAGGGCAGAAACCGGCAGTGACACGAGAATCTTGGTGCCTTGGTGGTGAGTTCTTGAACTTAGACAAATGCTGCCAGCGGGCAACTATTCCCGCACGTGGCCGTCGCCCAGTACGACCCACTTCAGCGAGGTCAGGCCTTCGAGGCCGACCGGCCCGCGGGCATGCAGTTTGTCGGTGGAAATGCCGATCTCAGCGCCGAGGCCGAACTCGAAGCCGTCGGCGAACCGCGTCGACGCGTTGACCACCACGGAGCTCGAATCCACTTCACGCAGAAAACGCCGCGCGCGTGTCCAGTCCTCGGTGACGATCGCGTCGGTATGCTGCGAACCGTACACTGCGATGTGCTCCATCGCCTCGTCGATGCCGCTCACGATCCGCACCGCGAGAACCGGCGCGAGGTACTCGGCATACCAGTCTTCATCGGTGGCCGGCTTCATTGCCGCTACGATCGCCCGGGCGCGCTCGTCGCCGCGCAGTTCGACGCCTTTTTCGACATAGATTTTGCACAGCGGCGGCAGCACGCGCTGCGCGATGTCCTTGTGCACCAGCAGCGTTTCCATCGTGTTGCAGGTGCCGTAGCGCTGGGTCTTGGCGTTGTCGGCGATGCGGATCGCCTTGTCCGCATCCGCGCGATCGTCGATGTAGACATGGCATACGCCGTCCAGGTGCTTCAGCACCGGGATGCGCGATTCCGCGGATACGCGTTCGATCAGGCCTTTGCCGCCGCGCGGCACGATGATGTCCACATGGTCTTTCATCGCCAGCAATTCGCCCACTGCGGCGCGATCGGTGGTCCCGATCACCTGCACCGCGGCCTCGGGCAGCCCAGCCTCGCGCAAGCCCGCGTGCACGCAGGCGGCGATCGCCTGGTTGGAGTGAATCGACTCCGAGCCGCCGCGCAGGATCGAGGCGTTGCCGGATTTCAGACACAACCCGGCGGCATCCGCGGTTACGTTCGGCCGCGACTCGTAGATGATGCCGATTACGCCGAGCGGCACGCGCATGCGCCCGACCTGGATCCCGCTCGGGCGGTAGCGCAGATCGGTGACCTCGCCGACCGGATCCGGCAACTGCGCGATCTGCCGCAGGCCTTCAGCCATTGCTGCAATGCTTTTCTCGTTCAGGGTCAGGCGGTCGACCATCGCGGGGTCGAGTCCCTTGGACTCGGCCGACTCGACGTCACGGGCGTTCTCCGCAATCAGGCCTCGCGCGTCCCGTTCGATGACACGCGCCATCGCCAGCAGCGCGTCGTCCTTCGTTTGCGTCCCGGCTTTGGCCAGGTCGCGGGAGGCCGCGCGGGCTGCGCGCCCGACCGCGTGCATGTATGACTGGATATCCATGGAGAAAAATCTCAGGCGTTGCGCGGGATTCTACCGCCAATCGCCCGCGCTTCGCCGCCCCGGGGTCGCCGGTATCAGGGAAAGCCCGAGCCACAGCAGTGCATCCCAGGCGTCGCCCTTTGCCAGTCCTTTGATCATGCGGTCGACTTCCGCGGCACGCGACAGCGCACCCAGTAACTGCGTGCGCGACAGGCGCTTGAGCGCCTCGGGCATCAACTGCTGCCGGGCGCCCCACACGCGCGATTCGCGCATCGCCTGGCCGATCGCCATGCGATGGCCGAGCAGCCCTTTCACGCGCGCCATGATGCGGGCCTCTTCGGCGATCGCCCACAGGACCAGCGGAGGCGCGACGCCTTCGCCGCGCAGGCCGTTCAGCACCCGCGCAAACTGCAGCCGGTCGCCGCGCAGAATCGTACCGCCGAGTTCGAACACGTCGAAACGCGCAACATCCAGCACCGCGTTCCTGACTGCTTCGAAGGGGACATCGCCCGACGGGACCAGCAGCGCCAGCTTCTGCACTTCCTGGTGTGCCGCCATCAGGTTGCCCTCGACACGGTCCGCGATGAAGGTGAGCGTTTCGTTCGAGGCGTTCTGGCCCTGCTGTGACAGGCGCCCCGCGATCCACTGCGGCAGGCGATCGCGGGTGACCGCCTGCGCGTTCACCGCCACTCCCGCTACCTCGAGCGCCTCGAACCAGCGCGACTTCATCTGCTGCCGGTCGAGTGCCGGCAGGCTGATCAGCGTCAGGGTGTCCTCCGGCAGCGCCGCGGCGTATGCGGCCAGCGCCTCGCCGCCTTCCTTGCCGGGCTTGCCGCCGGGGATGCGCAGATCTATGACACGCTTCGAGGCGAACAGCGACAGGCTACTTCCGGCGTCGCGCAGTTCGCTCCAGTCGAACGCGGCATCCACGAACAGCAGCTTGCGCTCCTCGAACCCAGCCGCCGCTGCGGAAGCCCGAATGCAGTCCGCCGCCTCGAGCGCGAGCAACAACTCGTCGCCGAACACCACATACAGTGGCGCCAGCCCGCGCTTCAGGTTCTGGGGAAGCTGTTCGGTGTCAATGCGCATGTACGGAAGAACTCACCGGTTCATGCGAACGAGCAGGTTCTCGAGTTTGTCGGAATCGTCGCTGCGCAGCATTTTCTGGGTCTGCACCATCACTTCCTGCAGGTCGGTTTTCAGCACCACCTGCTTCACTTCCAGCAGGTAGGCGGGATGCATCGAGAACTGGCGCAGGCCGAGGCCGAGCAGCAGCCGTGTCAGACGCACGTCGCCGGCCATCTCTCCGCATACCGCGACCGGGATGTTGGCGCGGTTGGCGCTGCGGATGATGTGCGCGACCAGATTGAGCACCGCCGGGTGCAGTGGATCGTAGAGATGCGCGACGAGGTCGTCGCTGCGATCGATCGCCAGCGTGTACTGGATCAGGTCGTTGGTGCCGATCGAAAGAAAATTCAGCCGGCGCATGAACATGCCGAGCGACAGTGCGGCGGCGGGGACTTCGATCATCCCCCCCACTTCGATGCCGGGGTCGTAGGGGATGTTCTGCTCGTCCAGGCTTTTCCTGGCCTCGTCCAGCAGGTGCAGCGTCTGGTTAAGCTCGGTGGCCGAAGACAGCATCGGAAACAGGATCTTCACCTTGCCGTAGTGCGATGCACGCAGGATGGCGCGCAGCTGCCGGTGGAACAGTTGCGGCTCGGCCAGACAGAGCCGGATTGCACGCAGTCCAAGGGCCGGATTCGGCGCCACCCGGCCGCCAGCCTCGGGTTGTTTGTCTCCGCCGAGGTCGAAGGTGCGCACCGTCACCGGCAGCCCGTCCATTTCTTCCGCCACCTTGCGGTATGCCTCGAACTGCTCGTCCTCGTTCGGCGCCTCTCCGCGATTGAGGAACAAAAATTCGGTGCGGAACAGGCCGACCCCGGCTGCGCCGTTGTCTTTCGCCTGGACCACGTCCTCGGGCAACTCGATGTTCGCCTGCAGTTCGACATCGACGCCATCCAGCGTAGTGGTGCGCGTACGCTTGAGGCGCTTGAGCTTCTGTTTCTCGAGATCCCACTGCTCCTGGCGCAGCTTGTACTCGGTGAGAACGTTGCGGTCCGGATTGATGATGACCACCCCGTTGGTGCCGTCGACGATCAGCACTTCGTCCTCGCGGATAAGCGCGCGCGCGTGATGCAGGGCGACCACCGAGGGTATATTCAGGCTGCGGGCGATGATCGCGGTGTGCGAGGTGGCGCCGCCGAGGTCGGTGATGAAGCTCGCGAACTTGTGCTGCTTGAAAACGATCACGTCCGCGGGCGAAAGATCGTGCGCCACCAGGATGCTGTTCTCCTCGGGCGAGGTGCGCGGCGCGGCATGGCCGGGCCGTCCCATCAGGGCCTTGAGCACGCGCTCGACCACCTGGATGATGTCGGCCCTGCGCTCTCTGAGATAGGAGTCGTCGATCCGGCTGAACTGCTCGAGCAGCTCTTCCATCTGCAGCTTGAGCGCCCACTCGGCATTGCATTGCTGGTTCTCGATCAACTGCTTGGGCGTCTGCGACAGCGTGGGATCGCGCAGGATCATGCGGTGCAGGTTGAGGAACGCCTCGAACTCCGGCGGCGAGCCCGCCGGAATCTGCGTGGAAAGCGCCTCGAATTCCGAGTACACGCTTTCGATGGCCGCATCGAACCGGGCCTGCTCTTCGGCAACCCGGTTCTTCGGCACGTCGTAGTGCGCGACTTCGAGCTGCGCGTGCGACACGAGCTGCGCACGGCCGATTGCGATGCCGCTCGATACGCCGATTCCGTGGATGGTGAAACTCATACCAGAGACAGGGACCGGAGAATCAACGCGTCGATATGGCTGGCAGTCCGGCGGCTCCCGCACGGCTGCGCCCCGCACCCCGCGCCCGATCACCCGGGCCCTGGTCTACTCCCCCTCGCCGAATTTGTCTTCAATCAAATGCACCAGGGCGTCCATCGCCTCCTGCTCGTCCGGGCCATCGATCTCCAGCCGGATGGACACTCCGTTTGCCGCCGCCAGCATCATCACGCCCATGATGCTCTTGGCGTTCACCCGCCGCCCATCGCGTGTGAGCCACACCTCGCTCTTGAACATGCCCGCGAGCTGCGTCAGCTTTGCCGACGCGCGCGCGTGCAGGCCCAGCTTGTTAGCGATTGCGAGATCCCGCTGCAGCATTCTGGTAGGCCGGCGGAGACATCTGGATGACGCCTTCGACGCCGCCCGAGATCGCCTTGGAAATGACGGTCCGCAAAGGCTCGTTGCGATAGGTGAGCGCGCGCACCAGCATCGGCAGGTTGACGCCGGCCACGCCTTCCACCTTGCCCGGGATCAGCACCTTGCAGGCGAGATTGCATGGCGTCGCCCCATAGAGGTCGGACAGCACCAGCACGCCGTCGCCCTGGTCGAGGCTGCGCGTAAGCTTGATCGCCTGCGGCAGCACCTGCTGCAGGTCGTCGTGCGGCGTTATGCCGATCTGCATCAGCAATGGCGGCCGGCTGCCCATTACATGACTGGCGCAATGGATCAGGCTTTCGCCGAGCGTGCCGTGTGTTATGAGCAGAATGCCTACCATGAGCTGTCGACAGGATACTCGCGGATGGCGAATTCTACTCCGGGCGGCGGGCTGGGCTCGGGGCACGGGGTCAGGTACTCATTCCTGGCTTCTGCCGGCTCTCTCAAGCGTATCGATCATCATTCCGGCGACATTGCAGCCGGTCTGCTCGTGGATCTCCACCATGCAGGTCGGGCTGGTGACGTTTACCTCGGTCAGCCAGCCGCCGATGATGTCCAGTCCGACCAGCGACAGGCCCTGCGACTTGAGAGTAGGCGCCAGCGTTTCGGCGATTTCGCGCTCGCGGTCGGTGAGCGGCATCGCCACGCCGCGGCCGCCCGCCGCGAGGTTGCCGCGCGTTTCGCCTTTCTTCGGGATGCGGGCCAGCGCGAACGGCACCGGTTCGCCGTCGATCACCAGTACCCGCTTGTCGCCCTCGCGGATCTCGGGGATGTAGCGCTGCGCCATCACCGTGCGCCGGCCATAGTGGGTCAGGGTCTCGATCACCACGCCGATGTTGTGATCCTCACGGTGCAGGCGGAACACCGAGGTTCCGCCCATCCCGTCCAGCGGCTTCAGGATCATGTCGCCGTGTTCGTCGAGAAAGGCGCGGATCAGGGCCTCGCGTCGCGTGACCAGGGTCGGCACGGTGAACTGCGCGAACTTCGCGATCGCCAGCTTCTCGTTGTAGTCGCGCACCGAGCGCGGGCTGTTGACGATGCGCGCGCCGCGGGATTCGGCAAGCTCCAGCAGGTAAGTGCTGTACACGTACTCCATGTCGAAAGGCGGATCCTTGCGCATGAGCACGAAATCGAACGCCTCCAGCGGCGTCTCCACCGGCTCGCCGGTGCGGTACCACTGCTGCTTGTCCTGTGTCAGTTCGAGTGCGCTCGCGAAGCCGGTCACCGCGCCGCCGCTCCAGACAACATCTTCCTGTTGCAGAACCGCCAGCGCATGCCCGCGCGCCGCCGCCTCGCGCATCATCGCGTAGGTGGAGTCCTTGTAGATCTTGAAGGTGTCGAGCGGGTCGACGATGAAAGCGAGCTTCATCCGAAGGCGCAGGGAAGGCGACGGCGGATTGTAGCAAAGCGCCTGCTGCAGCCCGGCCAAAAAAAAACGGGCGCCCGAGGGCGCCCGAAGTGGCAAGCGTACTTACCGGAGGAGATAGATTGCTTACGGGTGATAGGCCATTTCGCCGTGTTCCGGCACGTCCAGGCCTTCGGTCTCGACGTCTTCGGATACGCGCAGGCCGACGATCATGTCCACGATCTTGAGCAGAATGTAGGTCGCGATCGAGACATAAACGAAGGTGAAGACCACGCTGATGATCTGCGTCATCAACTGACCGCCCATGGTCACGCCTTCCGCGTAACCCGCGCCGCCGAACGATTCCGAGGCGAGAACGCCGATCAGTACCGCGCCCACGATGCCGGCGACGCCGTGCACGCCGAACACATCCAGCGCGTCGTCATAGCCGAGCGCCTTCTTGAGGTAAGCGCAGGCCCAGAACGCGACCACACCGGCGATCAGGCCGAGCAGGATCGCGCCCATCGGACCGGCATGCCCGCAGGCCGGCGTGATTGCGACCAGGCCGGCGATCGCGCCGGAGGCAGCGCCGAGCAGGCTCGGCTTGCCCTTCACCATCCACTCGATGAAGGTCCAGGCGAGCACCGCCGCCGCAGTAGCGAGCTGCGTGTTGATCATCGCCAGCGCGGTGCCTCCGTTGGCGGCGAGCGCACTGCCTGCGTTGAATCCGAACCAGCCTGCCCACAGCAGGGCGGCCCCGATCAGGGTGAAGGTCAGGTTGTGCGGCGGCATGGCGACCGTGCCGTGGCCCTTGCGCTTGCCGATCACGATCGCGGCGATCAGACCCGCCACTCCCGCATTCATGTGCACCACCGTGCCGCCGGCGAAATCGATCGCGCCCATCGCGCCGATCCAGCCGCCGCCCCATACCATGTGCGCCATCGGGACGTAGCAGACGAACAGCCACAGGGTCATGAACCAGAGCACCGCGGAGAACTTCATGCGCTCCGCGAATGCGCCAACTATCAGCGCGGGCGTCAGCGCGGCGAAGGTCAGCTGGAATACCGCGAACAGGTACTCCGGGATGGTGCCGGACAGAGAGTCGGCGGTAATGCCGGACAGGAATGCGCTGCCAAGTCCGCCGATGAAGCCGTTCAGGCTGCCGCCGTCCGTGAAGGCGAGGCTGTATCCAACCAGCGCCCACAGCACCGACATCAGCGAGAAGGTCACGAATACCTGCATCAGCACCGAAAGCATGTTCTTGGCGCGGACCATGCCGCCGTAGAACAAGGCCAGACCGGGGATGCACATGACGACGACCAGCACGGTGGAAATCAGCATCCAGGCGGTGTCGCCGGTGTCGAGCGCGGCTTCTTCCTCGGCCGCCTCTTCGATCGCGACATAGGCGTCGGTCGCCGCGTCCTGCGCCAGCACGGGTGTCGCCGTGCCCAGCCCGAACGTGCTGACCAGCGCGAGTAGCAAGAATAGTTTTCTGATCATGACGGTCTCCCTTACAGCGCTTCCGCGCCGGTTTCGCCGGTGCGGATGCGAACTACCTGTTCGAGGTCGAACACGAAGATCTTGCCGTCGCCGATCTTGCCGGTGTTCGCCGATTTTTCAACGGCCTCGATCACCTGGTCGAGCAGGTCGTCCTTGATCGCGGCCTCGATTTTGACCTTGGGCAGGAAATCCACCACGTACTCGGCGCCACGGTAGAGTTCCGTGTGACCTTTCTGCCGTCCGAAGCCTTTCACTTCGGTTACCGTGATGCCTTGTACGCCGATGGCGGACAAGGCCTCACGCACTTCGTCAAGCTTGAAAGGCTTGATGATTGCGGTTACGAGTTTCATGTTTTCTCCGTTGGCTTTGCGTGCCGGACCCGGCAGATGCCGGGTCCGATTCTGCAGAGTGGGTCAGAACGACTTGGAGACCGAGAAGAACACGCGGTCCTCCGCGATATTCGCAGGATTGTCGATGTCGGTGTCGGTGTATGCGAGTTCGAAGTCCAGCCCGCCGTAGCTGTAACCAAGGCTGATCTTGATGTCGTCATAGTCGCCGGTGTCGTTCGGAATCCCGGTTGCCGGGTCGGTGCCGTCGAGCATGGTCATGCCGTAGTGGGCACCGATGGTTACGCCGACCGGGAGCTCGTAGCTGCCGGCCAGGACGAAATACTGGGAACCGCCGCCGTCGGCAATGCCGAAGAATTCGTCGGAAACCGCATAGTAATAAGTGGCCGAGAACCACTTCCACGAGCCCCCGAGGTAGATTTCATCGGTGTTCAGGGCGCTGTTGCCGGGGTAGTTGTAGTGGACATAGCCGAGGTCCAGTCCGAAGTCGCCAAACGCCCTGGTCCAGCCCACGTAACCGTCGAGCTCGACGGAACCCGGGGCCACCGCCACGTTCGAGGCCCAGGTGCCGACATAGATGCCGGTTGCCTCGTGTTCGAAGTCGAAGCCGCCCTGCACCGCGAATTTCTCATCGTTCTGCGAAATGCCGCGGAACACGTAATCGGTGGTATAGGTCAGGTTCGCGCTGATCGGCAGTTCGGCGTCCTGCGCGAATGCGATCCCCGGAACTGCGACGGCGCCGGCGATTCCGGCCGCAACGAGCTTTTGCTTAAGCATGGTGTTCTACCCTTTTTCGATTGAAGGACGGTCACGAAGCTGTAAACAGCGCGAACACCTTTTGCATTTAGCGTGCCACTTATTTTGTATCTATATTTCATTTAGTTACGTCCTTATGTGGCTATCATTTGTGCGTTGCCGCACCAAAGCAATGCACCAATCGGGTGCCATGCACCGGTAGAGTGCGTCGCGGGCAACACACGGGCGCTTTGCTAAACTGCCGCGAGACAAGGGAGCGACATGGACAAGAACGCGATTGACGAACTGGGCAGGCGGGCTGCAGAGCTTGCGGCGAACACCCCGTTTGCCGACATCCAGAAGAATGTGCATGCCCTGTTCATGAGCGGACTGTCCCGGCTCGACCTGGTTACCCGTGAGGAATTCGACGCGCAGCAGGCGGTCCTGCACCGGACCCGCGAGAAGCTCGCCGAAATGGAAGCGCGCGTCGCCGAGCTGGAAGCAAGGATGAAGGCGGAAGGATGATGACGGGCGGATGAAGGCAGAAGGATGAAGGCAGAAGGATGAAGGATGCACCGCAGGGCCGCTAATGCGGACGCGGTCGCTGGCTCTTTTTTTTATTCATCCTTCATACTTCCTACTTCATCCTTGTCCTCCCCCTTGCCCTCAATGTCCCTCGCCGTCCTCTATAGCCGTGCGCTCGAGGGCATGGACGCTCCACAGGTCACGGTTGAGGCGCATCTCGCCAACGGCCTGCCGAGTTTTACCGTGGTCGGCCTGCCGGAAGCCGAGGTCAAGGAAGCGCGTGACCGCGTGCGTTCGGCGCTGGTGAACTGCCGATTCGAGTTCCCCGCGCGACGCATCACCGTAAACCTCGCGCCCGCTGACCTGCCGAAGGAAAGCGGGCGCTTCGATCTGCCGATCGCACTCGGCATCCTCGCCGCATCCGGGCAACTGCCCAGGGACAAGCTGGATCGCTATGAATTTGCCGGCGAGTTGGCGCTGACCGGCGAACTGCGCCCGATCCGCGGTGCGCTGGCCATGACTTACCGCGCGCACAGTTGCGGCCGCGAGTTCGTGCTGCCGGAAGCCAATGCCGACGAGGCTGCGCTGGTACGCGACGCGGTGGTCTACCGTGCGCGCACCCTGCTGGAGGTCTGTGCGCATCTGGCCGGGCGCGAACAGTTGCCGCGCCATACGGCCGCCGAGGTACCGGACTCGGCGCCGCTGCTGGAATTCTCGGATGTCAAAGGCCAGCTGCAGGCCAAGCGCGCGCTGGAGATCGCCGCCGCCGGGGGCCACAGCGTGCTGATGGTAGGTCCGCCGGGCACCGGCAAGACCATGCTCGCCGAGCGCCTTCCGGGCATTCTGCCGCCGATGACCGACGCCGAGGCTCTGGAATCCGCCGCCATCCAGTCGCTCGGTTCGCAGGGCTTCGATGTGCGCAACTGGATGCGCCGACCCTACCGCGCGCCGCATCACACGGCGTCGGCGGTGGCGCTGGTCGGCGGCGGCAGTCAGCCGCGGCCCGGCGAGATCTCGATGGCGATGCACGGCGTGCTGTTCCTGGACGAGTTGCCGGAATTCGACCGCAGCGTGCTGGAAGTACTGCGCGAACCGCTCGAGTCCGGGCGCATCGTGGTTTCCCGTGCCGCGCGTCAGGCGGAGTTCCCCGCCCGCTTCCAGCTGATCGCCGCGATGAACCCCTGCCCATGCGGCTACCTAGGCCACTATTCCGGGCGCTGCCATTGCACGCCCGACCAGGTGGCGCGCTACCGTCGGCGTATCTCGGGCCCGCTCATGGATCGCATCGATCTGCAGATCGAAGTACCGGCCGTGCCCGACGCCGATCTCGTATCGAGGCAGGCCGGCGAATCCAGCCTGGCGATTCGCGAACGCGTCCGCTTGGCGCGGGAGCGCCAGCAGCGACGCCAGGGCAAGCCGAACGCGCAGCTCGGCGTGAAGGACGTAGAGACTTACTGCGCGCCGGACGCGGAAGCCGAAAAACTCGCGCGGCAGGCGCTTGCCCGGCTCGGCCTCTCCGCGCGCGCCTATCACCGCGTGCTCAAGGTCGCGCGCACCGTCGCCGACCTCGCAGGCGTGGATCGAATCGCTGCCGCGCACGTTGCGGAAGCGATCCAGTACCGGCGCTTCGAGCGCGGCTGAGCCGGGGCAGCGCCGCGCATGCGTCCGGATTTGACAGCCGCGGGCCGAGTCGCTACCGTTCACACCACTTGCGCCGATTTGAGCCACAGCTTGCGGGCGCGTAAAAAATGCCGCTAAAGCGTCGGTTTCGAGAGAACCCAGCCGCGCTTTAACCGGTTGGGTTTTTTGTTTCCGGATTGCCTGTCGATGCCTTCAAGCAGTAGCCGAATTCTTTTCGAACGCCTGGCCGAGCGCATCCTGCTTCTCGACGGTGCGATGGGCACGATGATACAGGGGCAGGGGCTTGCCCAAGATCACTATCACGGCGAGCGTTTCCACGCGCACCATTGCGACCAGACCGGCAACAACGATGTCCTGACGCTGACGCAGCCGAAAGTGATCAGCGGGATCCACGATGCCTACCTGAAAGCCGGCGCGGACATCATCGAAACCAATACTTTCAATTCCAATTCCGTGTCGATGGCCGACTACGGCCTGACGCACCTCGTCTATGAGCTGAACAGCGCCAGTGCGAGTATGGCGCGTGCGGCGGCAACGGCATGGAGTAAACGCACCGCGGACAAGCCGCGCTTCGTCGCCGGCGTGCTCGGACCGACCAACCGCACCGCCTCGCTGTCGCCGGAGGTGAACGATCCGGCATTCCGCAACGTGTCGTTCGACGAACTGGTGACTTGTTACACGGAGTGCGTCCGCGGCCTGGTCGACGGGGGCGTCGACCTTCTGATGGTCGAGACAGTGTTCGACACGATGAACTGCAAGGCCGCGCTGTTTGCGATCGACCAGTTCTTCGACCGGCACGGCCTGCGGCTTCCGGTGATGGTATCGGGCACGATCACCGACGCCAGCGGGCGCACCCTGTCCGGCCAGACGGTGGAAGCGTTCTGGAACTCAGTTTCTCATGCGCGGCCCTTCTCGGTCGGGCTGAACTGCGCGCTCGGCGCAAAGGACCTGCGCCCGCATATCGAAGAGCTGTCGAAGATCGCCGAAGTTTTCACCAGCCTGCACCCGAACGCCGGGCTGCCGAATGCATTCGGCGAGTACGACGAGACGCCGGAATATACCGCGTCGTTTCTGCGGGAGTTTGCCCAGTCCGGATTTCTCAATATTGCCGGCGGCTGCTGCGGCACCACGCCGGCGCACATCCGCGCGATTGCGCAGGCGCTTGCCGGCATCGCGCCGCGCACGCTGCCGAAGATCGAGAAAAAGCTGCGCCTGTCGGGGCTTGAGCCACTGACCATCGGCGACGAGTCGTTATTCGTGAACGTCGGCGAACGCACCAACGTCACCGGATCGAGGGCGTTCGCGCGGATGATTCTCGCCGGCGACTACGCGCAGGCGCTGTCGGTCGCGCGCCAGCAGGTCGACAGCGGCGCACAGGTGATCGACATCAACATGGACGAGGCGATGCTCGATTCGAAGGCGGCGATGGTGAAGTTCCTCAACCTCGTTGCCTCGGAACCGGACATCTCGCGCGTGCCGCTGATGATCGATTCCTCCAAATGGGAGGTGATCGAGGCGGGCCTGAAGTGCGTGCAGGGCAAGGCGGTGGTCAACTCCATCAGCATGAAGGAAGGCGAGGCCGAGTTCCTGCGCCAGGCCAGGCTGGTGCGCCGCTACGGTGCGGCCGCGGTGTTCATGGCCTTCGACGAGAAAGGCCAGGCCGACAACCTGCAACGGCGCATCGAGATCTGTACCCGCGCCTATCACCTGCTGGCGAAGGAGGTCGGCTTCCCGGCAGAGGACATCATCTTCGACCCGAACATCTTCGCCATTGCCACCGGGATCGAAGAGCACAACGCCTACGCGATCGACTACATCGAGGCGACGCGCGCGATCCGCAAGGCCTTGCCGCACGCCAAGATCAGCGGCGGTGTATCGAACATCTCGTTCTCGTTCCGCGGCAACGATCCGGTACGCGAGGCGATCCACACCGCGTTTCTCTACCACGCGATCAAGGCCGGCATGACCATGGGCATCGTCAATGCCGGCCAGCTCGGCGTCTACGAAGAGATCCCGAAGGAATTGCTGGCGCTGGTCGAGGACGTGATCTTCAACCGCAGGCCGGATGCGACCGAACGGCTGGTCGCGTTCGCCGAAAACTACAAGGGCGAAACCAGGGTCTCGGTGGAGGATCTGTCCTGGCGCGCGGGGTCGGTGGGCGAGCGCCTGACCCATGCGCTGGTGCGCGGCATCAACACCTACATCATCGAGGACACCGAGGAGGCGCGCCAGCAGATCGAGCATCCGATCCAGGTGATCGAGGGTCCGCTGATGGAAGGCATGAACGTGGTCGGCGACCTGTTCGGCGCCGGCAAGATGTTCCTGCCCCAGGTGGTGAAGTCGGCGCGGGTGATGAAAGAGGCGGTGGCGCACCTGGTGCCGTTCATCGAGGAGGAGAAAAGGAAGTCGGGCACTGCGGGCCAGAGCAAGGGGAAGATCGTAATCGCCACGGTGAAGGGCGACGTGCACGATATCGGCAAGAACATCGTGTCGGTCGTGCTCCAGTGCAACAACTTCGACGTGGTCAATCTCGGCGTGATGGTGCCGGCGGAAAAGATTCTCAGCACCGCGCGCGAGGAAAACGCCGACATCATCGGCCTGTCCGGACTGATCACGCCGTCGCTCGAGGAAATGGCGCACGTGGCGAAGGAAATGGAACGCCAGGGCTTCACGGTGCCCTTGCTGATCGGCGGCGCAACCACATCGCGCGTGCACACCGCGGTGAAAATCGAACCAAACTATTCCGGGCCGACGATGTGGGTTCCCGATGCGTCGCGCGCGGTCGGCGTATGCACCAGCCTGATCTCGAAGGACATCAGGGACGATTACGTGCGTAAGATCAAGGCGGAAGCGGAGAAGACCCGCTCGCAGCACAAGGGCAAGAAGGGCCAGGGGCCGCACTACCCGATCGCCGAAGCGCGCCGCCACGGACTCCAGACAGACTGGAAGGCCTATCTGCCGCCGGTGCCGAAGTCGCCGGGCGTGCAGGTGTTTCGCGACTATCCGCTCGGCGAGATCGCGAAGGTCATCGACTGGACGCCGTTCTTCCAGACCTGGGAACTGGCCGGGCGCTATCCGAAGATCCTGCAGGACGCAGTGGTCGGCGAAGCGGCGCGCAACCTGTTCGATGACGCGAGGGTCATGCTCACTCGCATCATCGAGGAGAAATGGCTGACGGCGAACGCGGTGATCGGACTGTTTCCCGCAAACAGCAGCGGCGACGACATCGAGATCTATGCGGACGCGTCGCGCACCGGGATCGCGACCACGTTCCATTTTCTGCGCCAGCAGATGATGAAGCCGCTGGACAAACCGAACCAGTGCCTGGCCGACCTGGTGGCGCCGAAGGACAGCGGCGTAGGCGATTATCTGGGTGCTTTCGCGGTGACTGCGGGAATCGGCATCGACGAGCGCGTGGCCGAGTACGAGGCGCGCCACGACGACTACAACGCGATCATGCTCAAGGCGCTGGCGGACCGGCTGGCGGAAGGTTTTGCGGAACTGCTGCATCTGCGCGTCAGGCGCGAGTTCTGGGCCTACGCGCCGGAAGAGAACATGAGCGTGGAGGAGGTCATCGCGGAGAACTATCGCGGCATTCGCCCTGCGCCCGGCTACCCGGCCTGCCCCGACCACACCGAGAAAGGTCTGCTGTTCAAATTGCTCGATGTTCAGCGCAACGCGGATATCCGGCTGACCGAGTCCTATGCAATGCTGCCTGCAGCCGCGGTCTCGGGTTTTTATTTTTCGCATCCGCAGTCGCAATACTTTGCGGTGGCGAAGATCGACCGCGACCAGATCGAGGACTACGCCCGCCGCAAGCGCCTGCCGGTGGCCGAAATCGAAAAATGGCTCGCGCCGAATCTCGCCTACGAAGTCGCGGCGTTGGCCGCATAGCTGGTAGCAGTCGCGAAGTTTCCGGCTTAAGCTGAGGGGCAAGCGCTAAACGCGGAGGACGCAGAGGGCACGGAGGAAAACAAGAAGAAATGACATCCCCATTATTGCAACACCCCTCACGGCGGCCTGTTCAAAATTTCTTCGTGACTGCGTGCCTTTGCCTGTGGCTCACGTTGATCAGGCTTCGCCTGCTAAACGTGAGCCTTCGCCGCAACAAGCCGCGCGGCGGCGTGTTGTGTGTTTCGCTTCTAACGATTTACTCCGCGCCCTCTGCGTCCTCCGCGTTGAGAGGTTTTGTATCCTGGCCACTGAATGGCGGAACTCCCTGCCGGTCATTGCGACCAAGCTGAGGTGGCATTCAGCCAGGCTTCCGATCTGCTCATGCAATCCGCGAGGAATTCTTTGGTAAGGCGTGCGCTTCCGGCGGCGGCGCGACTGCTTGCGGCAACTGCGCTGCTGCACGGCGGGGTGAGCCTGGCCGAAATGGCGCGCGTGCATCAGTACACGGTTGCGATCAACCCGGGGCTGACAGAGCTTTCGGTGCGGGCATGTTTCTCCGGAAAACCCCCGGAGGCGATTGCCGCCGAGTCGCTGGACGCGGTGGTGGTCTTTGTCGACGCCCGTATCGAGGGCAGCCGCGACCGCCTGAAGCCCAGTGGTGCGCTCAGTCTGCGATCGCTGCCCGACAATGCTTGCGTGATCTATCGCGTGGACGTCTCCCAACCCGTCATGCGGCATGACCGCTCTGGGCAGAAGATCCGGCGCTTCGGCAGGGACCTGACCACGGTGGCGGGAATCTGGTTGTGGCGCCCCGAACGGCTTGCGGCGGATGAGGATGTGGAGATCGCCTTCGATCTGCCCGAAGGCATCTCGGTATCCGCGCCGTGGCGCCCCGTCGCCTCGGCGGGGCGGCCGACCTTTCGGCTGGGGCACGCGCCCATGGACTGGCCGGCGGTCGTGGCCTTCGGCAGATTCGAAGAGCGCCTGATACGCGTCGGCGGCGCGCAACTGAGGCTTGGCGTGCTCGACGGATCGCCGCCAGCCGACGTCGATCAGATGCAGGCGTGGATCACGGACGCAGCGCGCATGGTCGCCGGTCTCTACGGGGCGTTTCCGGTCCCGCATGCCCAGATCGTCGTGGCGCCGAACGCGCAGGGCAAGGAGCCGACACCATGGGCCTACGTGGTGCGCGGCGGCAGTCCCGCGCTGCATTTTTTCGTCAATCAGCGTCGGCCGATCGAGGAGTTCTTCGACGACTGGACCGCGACTCACGAACTGGCGCATCTGCTGTTGCCATTCGTGAATCAGGACGACGCCTGGCTTTCCGAAGGCGTTGCCACCTACTATCAGAATGTACTGCGTGCGCGCGCCGGCAGGCTTTCGGTGCAGGGAGCGTGGTCCCGCATGCATGCGGGGTTCCTGCGCGGCCGCGCCAACGCGCCGGGGATGACGCTTGCCCAGGCGACCGAGAGCATGCATCGCGGCGGCAACTACATGCGGGTTTACTGGCACGGCGCGGCGATCGTGCTGCTTGCCGATGTCCGGCTGCGGGAACTGACGGGTGGCAGTCAGTCGATGGACACCGCGCTGGCCGCACTTCACAATTGCTGCATGCAACCGCAACGTGCCTGGAGCGCGCAGGAGCTGGTCGACAAGCTGGACGAACTTACCGGCACCGGCGTATTCGGCGAGCTCTATCGGCAGCATCTCCCGTCACACGACTTTCCGGACCTTTCCCGTTTGTACCGCGAGCTGGGCTTGCGCCCCGACGGCGGCAACGTCGAACTCACGCCCGAGGCACCCTCTCGTGACGTGCGCGACGCGATCATGCGCGGCGGAGAAGCGGGGTAGCGCTTGATCGCCGGAATCCTCAACTCGTACCTGCACCTGCTTTCGGCGATCGCCATTGGCGCGTTGCTGTACGCCGAGCTGTCGCTGCTGTTCTCGGCAGTGGACATGTACGCGGTGCGGCGCCTCGCGGTGCTGCACCTGGCGCTCATTGCCGCGGGGGCGCTCGCGCTGATCACCGGCATTCTCGGCGTGGTCTGGGCGGAATCCCCCGGCTTCTATCTGCGCAATCCGAGTTTCTGGATCAAGGTGGCGATGTTCTTCGCGATCGTGCTGATTGCCGTTCCGCCGACCCGGCACCTGGTGGACTGGCGCCGCGAGCTTGTAGGCGAAGGCAACGCGCCGCATCCGGATGACGTGGCGCACGTGCGCCGTTATGTCGTGGCGGAGGCCGTGCTTTTCTTGCTCATCCCGCTGGCCGCGGCGGTCGCCGCGCGCGGCATCGGCATTCAAGGCGAATGATCCTGGGCGGGCGGCTGATCGCGTGCATCGCGCTGTTCGTCTGCACTGCCGCGGCGGTGGCCGCGCCACTGCATCGCTACCTGGTCCGGGTGGACGATTCGCTGGAGCGACTGGCGGTATCGGCCTGTTTCGACGGCGCGGCGCCACAGGGGCTGGTGGCCGGCTCGGACGCCGCTTTTCTCTATCTGGAAAGTATGCAGGCGCGCGGCCATCCGGCTGGTTCCATCCCGGTCGCGCGGGGCGCGGCATCGCTCCCTGAACTGCCGGACAACACCTGCATCGACTACGTGGTGCAGCTGAAGCCCGCGCGATCCGGCGCGCAGACCGGCGGCCCGGAGACGCGCCGCATCGGCAGGGACCTGCTGACTGCGATCGGCGACTGGCTGTGGCGGCCGGAAGCCTTTGCGCCCGGGGAGGATCTGGAGATCCGCTTCGAGCTGCCCGGGCAGGTTGCGGTTTCCGCGCCCTGGCAGCCGGTGGAGGGCCGGTCGGCGCCGACCTTTCACGTGGGGGCAACGCCCGCGCAGTGGCCGGGCGTGGTCGCCTTCGGTGGGTTCAAGCCGATACGGATTCCGGTCGGCTCCGCGCAGATCGAAGTGGCCATCCTCGACGGCCCACCGCCCGAACAACAGGCCTTCGTCCAGCGCTGGATAGCCGGCGCGGCGCGCGGCGTTGCTACCGGCTTCGGCAACTTCCCGGTGCCGCGATTGCAGGTGGTGGTCTCGCCCACGCCGCGCGGGCGCGCGCCGGTGCCCTGGGCCTACGTCGGGCGCGGCGGCGGAGCGGCGGTGCACTTCTTCATCAACGCCACTCGCGATCACGCAGATTTCGAACGCGACTGGACCGCGACGCACGAGATGACCCACCTGTTCCTGCCCTACCTCGCGGCGGGCGACGTGTGGTTCTACGAGGGACTGGCGACCTACCTGCAGAACGTGCTGATGGCGCGGGCCGGAACGATCGGCGCGGACGAAGCCTGGCGCCGGCTGCATGACGGATTCGAGCGCGGCTCGCGCACGGCGCCGGGATTGAGCATCGTGGCGGCGACCGAGCGGCTTGGCCGGGCGGGCACTTACGTGCGGCTCTACTGGGGCGGAGCGGCGATGTTCCTGGCGGCGGACCTGCGTTTGCGCGAGACCGGCGCGGGCTCGCTGGACGACGCGCTGGCGGAACTCTCGGTCTGCTGCAATGACGACTCCCGCCGCTGGTCGGCGAACGAAATAATTGCCGAGCTAGACAGTGCCACCCGCACGACCGTGTTTAGCGACATTGCGCGCGAAACGCTCAACCGTCCAGAATTCCCGGACACCGCAACCATGTTC
>DATKEK010000210.1:0-2050 GCA_035512195.1 Burkholderiales bacterium | reverse complement strand
GCACCACCGGGGTGACCGGTGACGATTTGTCCTTGGGCATAACGACGAAATCCACGCCCGCGGCTTCGGCGGAGCGCAGACAGGCGCCAAGGTTATGCGGGTCCTGCACGCCGTCGAGAATCAGCACCAGGGGCGGTGACTTCGCGGCCTCCAGCAACTGCTGGATATCGCGCTCGCCGAACAGGTTGGCGGGCGTGAACTCTGCTATCACATCCTGGTGCCGCTCGCCATCGCTGAGCCTGTCCAACTCAGCGCGCGGAAGCCGGCGAAGCTCGACGCCGGCGGCTTGCGCCGCGCCGATCAGGGGCTCGATTCTCGGATTGCGGGCCTCGCTGGCCACCAGCAGCGCGTGGACACGCCCTGCCTCGCCGCCAAGCGCGGCGGAAACAGCATGAATCCCGATCAGGCGCTGGCGCTCTCCGCTCATCGAAACCCGGCTCTAGTGCTCCAGCTCGAAATCGATCTTGCGATCGTCGGCGTTGACCGCCATGAGTTTTACGGAGACTTTTTGTGCCAGTTGGAACACCTTGCCGCCGCGCTCGCCGGTGAGCCGATGGAGTACGGGATCAAAATGGTAGTAGTCGTTGGGCAATGCCGTGATATGAATCAGCCCGCTGACGAAAATACGGTCGAGTTCGACGAAGAGCCCGAAAGAGGTCACCCCGCTGACCCGGCCGGTAAAGGTTTCGCCAACGTGTTGTTCCATGTAGTAGCACTTCAGCCGCTCGATAACGTCTCGCTCCGCCTCTTCGGCGCGGCGCGAGCGGTGCGAGCAATGCTCGGCCAGCTTACGCATCTCGCGGTCCTCGTAAGCGAATGCATCGGACGGCTGCTTGTCGATGATGTGATGCAATGCACGGTGAACCAGCAAATCCGGGTAGCGTCGAATCGGCGACGTGAAATGCGCGTAGGCCTCCAGGGCCAGGCCAAAATGGCCGTGATTCTCCGCCTGGTAAGTCGCGAGGCTTTGGGACCGCAGCAGCACCGCCATGATCAGGTGTTGATCCTCACGACCCTTGATCCGCTGGACCAGATTCTCAAAATCCCGCGGCGCGGGCTTGCCGCGCCAGGTGATCTTGATGCCCAGGCCGCGCAGGAATTCTTGCAGCGCTTCCACGCGGTCACCCTGGGGCGGTTCGTGGACGCGATACAGCGTGGGAAGGCCCTGCCGCTCGAGCAGTCTCGCCGCTTCGACGTTGGCCGCGATCATGCATTCCTCGATCAGCTTGTGAGCATCATGACGTTCGACGGGCTCGATACCGTCGACGCCACCGTCGGCATTGAACAGGAAATTCACATCACTGCTCTCGAAATCAATCGCGCCGCGCTTGGTACGCGCCTTGCGCAGCGACTTGTACAGGCCGTACAGGTCTTTCAGGGAGCCGGAAACTGCGTCCAGGTTCTTGCGAATCGGGCCGCGGCCATCGACCAGCCAGTCCCAGACCTCGCGGTAGGTCAGCCGGGCCTGTGAGCGCATGATGGCGGAATCGAAACGCGAGCGGGTTACCGTGCCGTTGCTGTCGATCAACATGTCGCACACCAGGCACAGGCGGTCGACGTCCGGGTTGAGGGAACACAGGCCGTTGGACAAGGCTTCGGGAAGCATCGGCACCACGCGCCCCGGAAAGTATACGGACGTCGCGCGATCCTGCGCTTCGGCGTCCAGCTTACTGCCGGGCGTGACGTAACTGGCCACATCGGCGATTGCGACCACCAGGCGCCAGCCATTGTTCTGACGCTGGGCGTACACGGCGTCGTCGAAGTCACGTGCGTCAGCGCCGTCAATGGTAACCAACGGAAGGTCACGCAAGTCGCGCCGGCCTTCCTTCCAGGCCTCGTCGACTTCATCACCGAACTTCTTGGCCTCGGCCTCGACCCCGCGGGGCCAATCGAACGGCAGGTCGAAATTGCGGATGGCAATCTCGGTGGCCATGCCCGGGGCGCCGGTCTCGCCCAGGATCTCCACGATCTTGCCGACCGGCGGTTGGCGCGGGCCGGGCTGCTGCGTGATTTGGGCCACCACCACGTGGCCGGGCTTGGCAGCGCCGGT
>DATKEK010000209.1:0-2939 GCA_035512195.1 Burkholderiales bacterium | reverse complement strand
CCGCTCGCGACATCTGGTCGCCCTCCCGTCCCGAGCTTGCCGCAATGACGCCAAACCCGCAGACAGGCCCGAACTACAGCGACCTCTCCCGGATTGCCGTCGAGCGCGCGCGGACCGCCAGGGAGGCGGTGGAAATTATCGGCGAACTCATGGACGAGTACGGGTATTCCACTTATGGCGGCAATTCACATCTCTTCGCCGATGCGAACGAAGGCTGGGTGCTTGTCAACTTTGCCGGTGGCCAGGGACTGTGGATCGCCGAAAGGCTCGGACCGGACGACGTGCGCATGTCCTACCCGGGGTATATCCTCGAAGTGCCGCTGGATTTCAAGAATAGCTCTGACTACAGGGGTTCTGGCAACTTCATATCCTTTGCGGTAGAGCAGGGCTGGTACGATATGGGGTCCGGCGAGGCCTTCAACGTCAATGACGTTTACGGTAACGGCGCCGGTCGCTCGGAGGAGGTGCAGATCATCGAGGCTCGCCTCGCGGAGAAGGCCAGGCGCGGCGGCGTGACGCTGCGGGACATGATGGATTCCGTTCGCGATCCGCTTGTTTCCAGCGACACCAACGGCTACGGACAGGTGGCCCACATCCGTCAGGAACTGCTGCACCCCGGCTTGAAAATGCTGTGGGTGGCGCCGACCGGCTCGATCACTGCGCCGTTCGTGCCGTACTGGATCGGTGGAACGGAGGTGCTCCCCGAGTTCGGAAAGCATCGCTATCTTACCAAGGGCGAGGCGACGCGTTTCGTCACTCCGGATTTTTCCATTCAGGAAGCGTCGCAATTTGCCGGACGGTTATTCAAGCGACTGATGTATTACACGTGCAGCGCGCCGGAGCGTTTCCTGCCCGAGGTGACGGAAGCCCTTACGGCGTTCGAAGAAGCAAGTATTGCGGATCGTGACGCCATCGAGGCTCGTGCACACGTACTCTTCGATGCGGGGCAGCCAGATTTGGCGCGCGCTGTGCTGGACGATTACAGCAGCGAACGCGCTCGAGCGTCGCTGGACCTCGGGGAAGCTCTTCTCGCCAGCATCGAAGTACGGCACCGATTGCTGGTCGGCTACAGGGCGCCTGAAAATCTCAACGAGATCAGCACTCGCCACGGCCCCACCGTAAACTGCCTGACAAAGTAACGTGCTGCAGTGACGCTGTGTCGCCGCCAAGGCTATCATTAGACGTGCCAGTCCCTTTGCTTCCGGCGGTGCAGCCTGGTGGGCATTGAGCGATTTGGGACGGCAGGAGTTCACTGCGTGCAGAACGACGCGATAATCCGCGAGGGCATTGCGCTGCAGCGCGAAGGAGAGTTCGATGCTGCTGCCTCGATCTATGAAGAGCTGCTCGAGCGGTCGCCCGGCGACGCGCGGGCACTGCATTACCTCGGCCTGGCGCGGTTTCAGCAAGACCGCCTGCCGGAAGCCGAGCGCTTGATCGTTGAGTCGCTGCAACGCGAGCCGCGGAATCCGAATGCCTGGAGCGACCTCGGGATGGTGCGCGTGCGGGCGGACGCGCCTGAGCAGGCGCTGGAGCCGCTTTCGAAGGCGCTGGCGCTTGCGCCGGATCATCCCGATGCACTCAACAATATGGCTCAGGCATTGCGAAAGCTGCATCGATACGATCAGGCGCTTCCTTTGCTCGAGAGGCTGGTGTCCCTGAAGCCGGAGTCCGCCCCCGCACGGTACGCGCTTGCGGATACGCAGTACAAGTCGAGCGATGTCACGAACGCGATTGCGAACTTCCAAAAGGCCGTACGGCTGGATCCGGCGGATCCCCGCATCCGCATCGGTCTGGGTGATGCGTGTGAATCGGATGGCCGCTTCAAGCAGGCGAAGATGCAGTACCTGGCAGTTTTGCGCCGAGAGCCGAACAGCCCCCTGGCGCTGGCGAAACTGTTGCAGTTGCGCGAGGGTGCAGTTGATCTGCAGTGGATTGAGCGGGCGCAGGCACTTGCCGGCGACGCCGCCACGCCGGACGAAGGACGGATTCGTCTCAACGTTGCATTGGGCTACTGGTACGATCGCGAGAAGCGCCACGACGAGGCGTTTCGCCGGCTCAAGCTCGGTTATGACGCGCAGGCACGGCGCGAGCCTTTCGACGCAGACGGTTACACCCGGGCAATCGACAACCTGACAGAGGTGCTTACAGCCGAGTTTTTCGAGGCGGCGCCGACGTCCGGTATCGATTCGGAGCGACCGATCTTCGTGGTCGGCATGCCGCGTTCAGGCACGACCCTCATCGAGCAAATTCTTGCGAGCCACTCGAAAGTTGCTGGGGGCGGCGAATTGTCGATGCTGCTGAATGTCAGCTACCAGATTGGTGAACTGTCTCGCTCGGGTGAGCCATACCCGCGGGGCCTCCGCAGCATGGGACGAATGGGTCTGCGGCAGATGGCGCGACGCTATCTCGACCACCTCGACAGAATCTCACCCGATGCCCCGAGGGTGACGGACAAGCTTCCCTTCAATTTCATGCACCTGGGCGTCATAGCCCTGTTGTTCCCGAAGGCGCGAATCGTGCACTGCCGCCGGCACCCGCTCGACAACTGCCTGTCCTGTTATTTCACGGGCTTTGCAGAGCAGATCCGGTTCGCCAACAAGCTCGACACGCTTGGTCGGTACTACCTCGATTATGACCGTCTGATGCGGCACTGGCACGCGGTGTTGCCGGTGCCAATCCGTGACCTGCACTATGAGCGGCTGGTTCACGATACTGAAACCGAAGTCCGGTCACTGCTCGACTTTTGCGGGCTCGAATGGGAGGAGGCCTGCCTTGCGTTTCATAACACGAGACGCGGTGTGCGAACGCCGAGCCGGTGGCAGGTGCGGCAGCCGATCTATACGGAATCCGTGCAACGTTGGGAGACGTACGCGTCGCAACTCGAACCGCTCATCCGGATCCTTGCGCCGATTCTACCCGCCGAGGAAGCGGTCTTTGTC
>DATKEK010000208.1:0-5578 GCA_035512195.1 Burkholderiales bacterium | reverse complement strand
CGAAATCCAGCGCTTGACCATGTCGAACGCCACCATCACCCGCGCATGACCGAGGTGGCAGTAGTCGTAGACCGTCATTCCGCACACGTACATGCCGACCTTGCCGGGCTGGATCGGGACGAAAGTTTCCTTGGCGCGCGTGAGCGAGTTGTAAATCTTCAGCATCTGGTTCGGTATCCGGGAAGGCGGCGCGGCCCTGAGATTACCGGATGCTCGCGAAAGAGTGGACGAAACAGGCTCGGGCAAGGGCGGCCGCAAAGGCCGTCGGGGCAATTCGCGGAGGTTGTCGCCGGCTGGCTCTTGTTGATAGAATCAACTATTATTTATCAATGGCATACCGTTCCTATTTGAGGCGAAGTATAGCAAATGAAACCGTCATGTCTTAGCGCAGCGCTCGTTTTCGCCTTATCGCTCCTGGTCGCGTTCGGGACGGCTCATGCAGACGACTATCAGGAGGCCGCCCAGCTGTTCAAGCAGGGCAGGCTCGGTCCGGCGATGACGAAGGTCGACGCGGTGCTCGCAGGCAACCCGAAGGATGCGCGGGCGCGGTTTCTCAAAGGCCTGATCCTCACCGAGCAGAACAAGCCGCAAGAGGCCATCCGGATCTTCACCGCGCTGACCGACGATTACCCGGAACTGCCGGAACCCTACAACAACCTCGCGGTGCTTCACGCCGCCCAGGGACAGTATGCCGAAGCGCAGCGGGCACTGGAGATGGCCATCCGCACGCATCCGAGCTATGCGATCGCGCACGAGAACCTGGGCGATGTCTACGCCAAGATGGCGAGTCAGGCCTACGACAAGGCGCTGCAACTCGACCGCAGCAGCACGGCGCAGACCAAGCTGGCGTTGATCCGCGAACTGTTCACCAGCACGCCGGAACCGAAGACCGCACCGGTGCCGGCGGCGCCTCCTGCTCCGGCGGCGGCGGCAGCCGCCCCGCAACCCGCGCCGGCACCGGCACCAGCACCGGCCCCGGCCCCGGTTGCTCAGCAGCCGGCCGACCGCTCCAGCGAAGTGCTGGCGGCGGTAGACAACTGGGCGCGCGCGTGGTCGCGCAAAGACGTCGACGCCTACCTTGCCAGCTACTCGCCGGATTTCCGCACGCCGCGCGGTGAAAGCCGGGACGCGTGGGCCAACCTGCGCCGCGAGCGCGTCTCTGCGCCGCAATGGATCGAAGTAACCGTTGCGTCGCCGGAAGTTTCCTTCGACGGCGACAGCAGGGCGACGGTGGTGTTCAGGCAGACCTACAAGTCCGACATCCTTACCAGCAGCGATGTGAAGACGCTGACCATGGCGCGCGCCAACAATCGCTGGCTGATCGTGCAAGAGCAGATCGGCAGATAAGACACCGCATGCATTCGCGACGCAAGCAGGCCGGCTACCGGCAACCGCTGTTACAGGCTCTCGCGGTCATCGTGCTGGCCGCCGCATCGTATGCCTGGGCAATCACCTTTCTGCCGACCCGGGAACAGATCGAACGCCAGCTTGCGCTTCCGGAAGCAATGCTGGTCCAGGCGCTGGTGAAGATCGGCGAGAACCGGATCGGAGCGGCGCTGGAAGAGATCGACAATATTCTCGCAGTCAACCCGAACTTCCGGCTGGCGCAGCTGATTCGCGGCGACCTGCTGCTTGCGCGGGCGCGGCCGATCCAGACGGTCGGCGCCGCCCCGGGGGCCTCGCTGGACCACATGGCGGATTTCCGCGACGAAGCGCTGGCCAGGCTCGCCCGCTATTCGTTCCAGCCGCCGACGGATCTCGCGCCAGGCTACGTCCTGCAGCCTCCGCAGGACAGCCGGTACGCACTGCTGATCGACACCTCCAAATCGACGCTGTTCGTGCTTGAGAACCGGCAAGGCACGCTGCGCTATGTCGCCGACTACTATGTCAGTATCGGGCGCAACGGCATCGCCAAACAACGCGAAGGCGACAGGAAGACGCCCGTCGGCGTGTATCACGTGACCAGCCGCATGCCGCAGGAACGGCTTACCGACTTCTATGGCAGCGGCGCGTTTCCGATCAATTACCCGAACGAGTGGGATCGCGTGCAGCGCCGCGATGGTTACGGTATCTGGCTGCACGGGACGCCGCGCGATACCTACAGCCGGCCTCCACGCGCGAGCGACGGTTGCGTGGTGCTCGCGAACGAGGATCTGAACGACCTCGCCAAGTACCTCGACCTCGGCAGGACCCCGGTGGTGATCTCGGAGTCGGTGTCCTGGGTCAAGCCGCGCGAGGTCGCCGCCCAGCGCGACGATCTGCTCTCGCATATAGAACGCTGGCGAACGGACTGGGAAAGCCTCAATACCGACAACTATCTCAAGCACTACTCCGGGGACTTTTCCGCCAGGGGCACGGATATCGCACGGTGGTCGGCGCACAAACGCCAGGTAAACGCGGCGAAGACCTGGATCAAGGTCGGCGTCGCCGACCTGTCGATGATGCTTTACCCGGGCGAGAAAAATCTCGCAGTGATCACTTTCAGCCAGGATTACGCGAGCAATAATCTAACCAACAGCATGAAAAAGCGCCAATACTGGCTGCGTGAAAGCGACAACCGCTGGCGCATCGTCTACGAGGGCGCAGCCTGACCCGGCGCTCGCCCGCGCATGGAATCAACGTATCGAAAGGAAATTTGATGAAGCATCTGGTTGCCCTGGCCTTTGCCCTGCTGCTGACGGTGAACGCGCATGCAGCGAATCCGCGGGTGGAACTGGCCACCAGTCTCGGCCCCATCGTGCTCGAACTCTATCCTGACAAGGCGCCGGACACCGTCGAGAACTTCATCCAGTATGTGAATGACGGGTTCTACGACGGCACGATCTTCCATCGCGTCATTCCGGGATTCATGGTGCAGGGCGGCGGTTTCGATCAGGCGTTCGAACAGAAGCCCACCCGCGATCCGATCGGTAACGAAGCCGCGAACGGACTGAAGAACCGGGTCGGCACCATTGCCATGGCGCGCACCCATCCCCACTCTGCCACCGCGCAGTTCTTCATAAACGTCGCCGACAATGCGTTTCTTGACCATACCGCGCCCAGCGCGCGCGGCTTCGGTTATTGCGTGTTCGGCCGGGTGGTCGAGGGCATGGACGTGGTGAACAGGATCGCGGCTGCGCGCGCCGGCGCGGGCGGCCCCTTCCCCAAGGACGTGCCGCAGGAGGTGATCGTTATCCAAAGCGCGCGGATGATGGAGGGCGCGGAATGAGCGCCCGCGTGCTGATACAGACCTCGCTCGGCGATTTCGTGGTGGAACTTGACCAGCAGAACGCACCGGATACGGTGACGAATTTCCTCGGTTACGTCGAGCGGGGGTTCTACGACGGCACCATCTTTCATCGCGTCATCAATGGCTTCATGGTTCAGGGTGGCGGCTTCGAACCGGAAATGAAGCAGAAACCGACCGGCGAACCCATTCGCAACGAAGCGGGCAACGGATTGAAGAACACCGCCTACTCGATTGCGATGGCGCGAACCTCCGATCCGCATTCCGCGACCGCGCAGTTCTTCATAAACGTCGCCGACAACGGCTTCCTGGATCACACCGCACCGAATCCGCAGGGCTGGGGCTATTGCGTGTTCGGCAAGGTTGTGGAAGGGCGTGACGTGATCGACACGATCCGGGGCGTACGCACCGGCTCCAGCGGCTTCCATCAGGACGTTCCGGTAGAAGACGTGGTGATCAATCGCGCGGGTAAAGTCACGGCATGAGCCACGCGACGGCAAAACGCTTGAGCGAGTTCTCCGAGCCGCTTCTGCCGATCCGTAGCGCGGATTGACAAGTCACGGCCTGGTTCGCGTGCAAGCCTCGTTTTTCATTTCTGACCTGCACCTGTCACCCGATCAGCCGCCGGCGACCGAAGTTCTGCTGCAGTTCCTGGCAGACACCGCGCCTTCCGCCGAGCGGCTGTATGTCCTCGGCGATCTGTTCGACTACTGGATCGGCGACGATACCCTTGCCCTGCCCTTTCACCGGACGGTGGTGGCGGGCTTTGCGCAGCTGCGCAGCCGCGGCACGCAGATCTGCTTCATGCACGGCAATCGGGATTTCCTGATCGGCGAGCGGTTTGCGCGGGAGAGCGGGATGGAACTGCTGCAGGATCCGACCGTGGTCGATCTGTACGGAACCCGTACGCTGCTGATGCATGGCGACACCTTGTGCACCGACGACGTCGAGTACCAGCGCTTCCGCCAGATGGTGCGCAACCCGCAGTGGCAGGCCGGCTTCCTGGCGAAATCGCTGGAGGAGCGCGTTGCGATGGCCCGCGCGGTGCGCGGGGAAAGCGAGCAGGCGAAGCAGGACAAGTCGGAAACAATCATGGACGTCGCCCAGGCCAGCGTCGAGGCCGTGCTGCGCAAGCACGGCTACCCGCGGCTGATCCACGGTCACACGCACCGGCCCGCGCGACATGAGCACGTGATCGACGGCCGCACCTGCGAGCGCTGGGTTCTTGCGGACTGGTACGAGCACCGCGGTTACCTGGCCTGCGATGCCAACGGCTGCCGGGTCGAGAAGCTCCCCTAGATTTTTTGCAGCCCCCGCGCCAGATCGGCCTGGATGTCCGTCGGCGCCTCGAGTCCCACCGCAACCCTGACCAGACCCTCGACGATGCCCGCGGCCTGACGCAGTTCCGACGCAAGTCGTCCGTGCGTCGTGCTCGCGGGGTGCGTGATGGTGGTCTTCGCATCGCCGAGATTGGCGGTGATCGAAACCAGCTGAGTCGAATCGATCACCTTCCACGCGGCCTCACGCCCGCCTTTGACGACAAATGACACGACGCCGCCGCCGGCGCTCTGCTGACGGGCTGAAAGCGCATGCTGCGGATGCGAGGACAGTCCCGGGTAATAGACCCGCTCGACGCCCGGATGCGACTGCAGCCAGGTCGCGATCTCCAGCGCGGAGCGGCAATGCGCATCCATTCGCAGCTTCAGGGTTTCCAGGCCCTTCAGGATCACCCAGGCATTGAACGGCGACAGCGCCGGACCGGCGCTGCGCAGAAATCCGTTCAGCCCCTCGAACAGCAGCTCCCTGCGCCCGAGCACGGCGCCACCTAGCACTCTGCCCTGGCCGTCCAGATACTTGGTAGCCGAGTGAATCACGATGTCGGCGCCGAGCTCCAGCGGCCTTTGCAGAATCGGCGTGCAGAAACAATTGTCGACGGTCAGCAAGGCGTTGTGGCGATGCGCGACATCCGCCAGCGCGGCGATGTCGAAGACTTCGGTCATCGGATTCGACGGCGTCTCCACGAACAGCATCCGCGTCGCCGGCCGCATCGCCGCTTCCCATGCGGCGGGATCGGTAGAAGCAACCCAGCTCACCTCCACGCCGAATCGCTTCAGGATGCCGTTGAAGAGCTGCACTGTGGCGCCGAAGATGCTGTGCGATGCAACCACGTGGTCGCCGCTTTTCATCAACCCCATGACGCAGGCGAGGATTGCCGACATCCCTGAGGCGGTGGCGAAACAGCACTCTGCCCTCTCCATCGCCGCCAGCCTTTCCTGCAGCATGCCAACTGTCGGGTTGGTGTAGCGCGAATAGACCATGCCGTCTTCCTCGCCGAGGAAGCGGCGCGCCGCC
>DATKEK010000207.1:0-4482 GCA_035512195.1 Burkholderiales bacterium | reverse complement strand
CTCATCCGCCTGAACGAGGACACCGAGAGCCTCAAATAGAACATCAGCGCCACCAGACCGAGCATGACGATGTGCATCCCCCACATGCCGACGGCGAAAGGCACTCTCTCCTGCGCCACCCAGGCCTGCACGATGCTGAGCAGGTTGCTGTACACGAGGTATGCCAGCGCAGCGAGAATCAGGTTAAGCGAGCGGCCGGCCCGCGGATTCACGAAGGAGAGCGGAATCGCGAGCAGGCACAGTACGAACGCGCTCAGCGGCAGTCCCGCGCGCCAGATGAATTCCGCGCGCGCCTGCGGGCTCCTGTCGCGCAGCAGTTGCTCGGTCGGGTACGACTTGACCGATGGAACGTATTCGCGTGTTTCCGCGGGCTCGATCCGGAAGGCGTACTTCTCGAACTCGATGATCTTGTATTCCGCCGAACCCGGCGGGCCGACGTAACGCCGCCCCTTTTCCAGAACCAGGAAACGGTCGCCGTTCGACGCGGTTTCCTGGTAACCCCGTTTCGCTACCACGGTGCCGATTTCTCCACCCTCTTTCGAGTGGACGAATATGTTGGCCACCACGCTGAGATCCAGCGTCAGCCGCTCGACAAAGAACACGCGCTCCGCGTGCCGGGATTCCTTGAACACGCCGGGGGAGATGGCCGAGACGTCGTCGCGGCTTTCGAGCAGCCGCCTGAACTCCTCGCTCTTGGCCGTGGCCCATGGCGAGAGCAGCATGCTCAGCAGGGCGATGGTCAGCAGGAAAGGCGTGGCAAACAGCAGCACCGGGCGTGTCCATGCATGCAACCCCTGCCCCGAGGTGAACCAGACCACCATCTCCGAGTCGCGGTAACTGCGCGTCAGCGTAAGCAGCACCGAGAGGAACAGCGTCAGGGAAAGCAGGATCGGCAGGTAACGCAGGCTGGCGAAACCCAATATGGTCAGCACTGCGTCGGTGGAGATGTTGCCGCGCGCCGCATAACCGAGGAAGCGGATGAGCTGCGTGGTGACCATAATGGCGAGCAACACCAGAAAGATGGCCACGCCGGTAGTGGCGAATTCCCGCAGCAGTGCTCGCCGGAAAATCATTCCGCTTTTTGACTTTTCGCCGCGCGCGAAGTGATAATGCTAAGTACTTGAAAGAAAAACATCATTGAAGGAGTTTGCGGTGGACTTTAGCACAAAAAATACGAAACCGGAGACGCTGAAAACCGATTGCGTCGCCGTCGCCGTGCATGCGGGCAAGCTGTCGCCGGCCGCGCAGCAGCTCGACCGCGCGTCCAAAGGGCATCTCTCGCGTGCGATCAAGGAAAGCGGGTTCGAGGCAAAAGCAGGATCGACTCTCATGCTCCATGGGGTTCCGGGGACCGCGGCATCGCGCGTGCTGCTGATTGGACTCGGCAAAGCCGCGCGGGTTGCGCCGAAGGATTTCCGCGACAGCCTGCGTGCAGCGGGCCGCATGCTGGCGGAATCAGGCGCCAGGAACGTCGCCCTGTTCACGATCGACACCGAAGTCGCCGATCGCGATCAGGGCTGGGCGGCGATGCAGACGGTGTCCACCATGCTGGAGACCGCGTATCGCTTCGATGAACTCAAGAGCGAAAATGCGGGCAAGCGCAAGGCGCCAACCAGCGTCGTGCTCGCTTCGACCGGAAAGATTGCAAAGGTGCTGGAAGCGAGCGTGGCGCGTGGCCAGGCACTCGGTGCCGGAATCAACCTGGCACGCGACCTTGGCAATCTGCCGCCCAATATCTGCACGCCGGCCCATTTGGCGAAGCAGGCGCTCGATATCGGCAAGCGCTACCGGATGAAAGTAGCGGTGCTCGAGCAGAAGGACATGCAGAAGCTCGGCATGGGCGCCCTGCTTTCGGTGGCGCAGGGCAGCCGGCAACCGGCGAAGTTCGTCGTGATGGAACATCGCGGCGGCGGCGCAAAGCAGAAGCCCGTGGTGCTGGTCGGCAAGGGCATCACCTTCGACACCGGCGGTATTTCGCTGAAGCCCTCCGCTGATATGGACGAAATGAAATACGACATGTCCGGCGCGGGCAGCGTGCTCGGCACCATGAGAGCGATTGGCGAGATGAAGCTGCCGCTGAACGTGGTCGGCCTGATTCCGGCCAGCGAGAACATGCCGGGCGGCAACGCCACGCGCCCGGGTGATATTGTCAGGAGCATGTCGGGGCAGACCATCGAGATCCTGAACACCGACGCCGAGGGCCGGCTGGTGCTGTGCGATGCGCTGACCTATGCCGAGCGCTACCAGCCGTCCGCGGTGATCGACATCGCCACGCTGACCGGCGCCTGCGTCATCGCGCTCGGCCATGTCGCCAGCGGCCTGTTCAGCAACGACGACAAGCTCGCCGGAGAACTGCTTGCATCGGGACAGCGCGCCGGTGACCGCGCATGGCACATGCCGCTGTGGGACGACTACCAGGAACAGCTCAAGACCAACTTTGCGGACATAGCCAACATCGGCGGACGCCCCGCAGGCAGCGTCACCGCAGCATGCTTCCTGTCCCGATTCGCGAAGAAGTACAAGTGGGCCCACCTCGACATCGCCGGCACCGCCTGGCGCTCCGGCAAGGAAAAAGGCTCCACCGGCCGCCCGGTGCCGCTGCTCACCCAGTTCCTGATGTCGCGCGCGGGATGGTAAACAGTGCATTCAAGAGCGAAACACGAAGGCACGAAGGCACGAAGGCACGAAGGCACGAAGGAAACCTGAACATAAGCTCAAAGTCAGGACAACACGTGATAACTTGTCGGGGCGAACGCTGACAATCAGCCATCTGGAGAATGGATCAAGGTCATGCCCGAGGAAGCACAAAGGGCGTAAAGAAAATGAGCCGTCATTTCGTTTCGCTTTTCTTCGTGCCTTCGTGTCTTCGTGTTTCGCTATTTGAATGTTTTAATGGTTGATCCAGCCAGATGACCGAAGTCCTGTTTTACACCCACGTGGAGAACAAGCTGCAGACGGCTTGCCAGTTGGCCGGGAAGGCGATGGCGCGGAAGATGCGCGTGCTGATCCTGACGCCGCAGGCGGAGACCACCGACCGGTTGAGCAGGATGCTGTGGAGCGCGCCGTCCACCGGTTTCGTTCCGCATTGCCGGACCGCCGACCGGCTTGCTGCCGTCACGCCGGTGATCGTCGATCACGTTACCGACCCGCTCGCGCACGAAGACGTGTTGATCAATCTGTGCGACGAAATGCCGTCGTGTTTCAGCCGCTTTCACAGGCTGATCGAGATCGTCGGGCTCGACGATGACGACCGCGCGAAGGCCCGCGAGCGCTTTCGTTTCTACCGGGACCGTGGCTACGACATCAGGACCCACAAGCTGGGCGAGGCGCAGACTTGAGCGCAGGCAAGCCAGCCGGCCCGCCTGGCGATGAGCTCCTCGACAAGCTGAATGAGCTGCTGAATCGCCACCGCCAGGACCTGCAACGGAACGACGTCTCCCGCGTTCCGACCCTGACCGCGTCGCTGGTCGAGGCCGCGGAAGTGCTTGTTTCGGTTCCGGAGGAAGAGGCGGTTCCGACGCTGACCGAGGCGGTGAAAGGGCCCGGACGCAAGCGCGGCACGCCGGTATCCGGTGAAGCGCTGGACCGCATCGTGGCAGCGCGCCTGTGCGCAGCGCTCGAGCGCGAGATTGCACGGCTCGATACCGAACACCCGGAAGAGCAGCAACGCCTGCGGCGGGTGCGCGACGCGCTCGCCCGCGTGCTGCCCGACCTCCTCCGCCACGCACGCCGCCTGAGCGAGCGCGATGCCGGCAGGCCCATACAAGCAGAAGCGCTCGACGCAGGGGACGCAGAGGGTGCAGAGGAGAAGCGGGAGCGGGACTGATGCATAAGGGTATCGACCGTCGACCCTGAACCGTCGTAGCGGAGAGCTGCCCGGCAAGGTGTCGTGTAATTTCTTCTTCGCGCTTTCCCTCCGCACCCTCTGCGTCCTCCGCGTTTACAGCTTCCTTCACAGCGTGCCCCGGTCGAGCGGCATGAATGTCCACAGGGTCTTTCACCGCGGCCAGCCGTTATAATCCGCCGCTTTCGCAATGACTTTTCTCCTCCGCTCAAGATGGAACTAGCAAAGAGCTTCGAGCCGAAGGCAATCGAAGGCCGTTGGTATGACTACTGGGAGTCGCGCGGGCTGTTCGCGCACGACAGCGACCCCGGCCGCCCCGCCTATTGCATCCAGCTGCCGCCGCCGAACGTCACCGGCACGCTGCACATGGGGCATGCGTTCCAGCAGACGCTGATGGACGCGCTGGTCCGCTACCACCGCATGCGCGGGTACGACGCCAACTGGGTGGTTGGCACCGATCACGCCGGAATCGCCACGCAGATCGTGGTCGAGCGGCAGCTCGAGCTCGAAGGCAAGACGCGTCACGATCTCGGGCGCGGGAAGTTTGTCGAGCGCGTGTGGAAATGGAAGCAGGAGTCCGGCGCCACCATCACCCGCCAGATGCGACGACTCGGCACGTCCGCCAACTGGACGTATGC
>DATKEK010000206.1:0-3724 GCA_035512195.1 Burkholderiales bacterium | reverse complement strand
ACGACCGGGCTGTTCGTAGGCTTCATCGCCAGCCTGTATCCGGTCTGCCTCGCGTTGACTCACGATCAGATGCCGCACAACAAGATCGTTCCCGCAAACGCCACCTTGTTGCTGTGTTTCGGGATCGGCACCATCGTCGGGCCGATCGGCAGTGCCGTGCTGATGACGACCATCGGCCCGTCCGGGCTGTTCGTGTTTGCGGCGCTCATTCTGCTGGTGCTGGCCGCGCGCGCGGCGTACTACCTGCGGCACCAGCCGCAACTGCCGGTGACGGAGCAGGAGCATTGTGTCGCGATGCCGCCGGTGTCGACTCCCGTGCTGATGGAACTCGATCCGCGCAGCGATACCTTCCAGGACACGCCAGAGACCGAAGCTGCCGGACAGCGCGCTGCATCGGGCTGAGGATCTGGAAGTGGCTTGCTGCTGGTTTCGTTCGCGAGGAATGTTCCGGCCGTCCGGCGTCACCCGCCGGAAGGCGGGGCGGTGGAGGTGGATGTGTGCTGCAGACTCCGGTGGATTTGCTGGGTATGCTCCTGAATCTCATACGGGCGCCCCGCCGCTTGCTGCCGGATACGGATGTACGTGCCGGCGTTCGAGCGTGAGGGGCCGACTGAATTACCGACCACCTGAAAATGGAAATCGACTTCGAGGAATTGGATTATTGTCAAACGTCGATCGGCGAACTGAGCCTGCGCCGCCGCCGCGTGCTGTCTCTCGGGGGCGTCGAGGCGTATGAAGTGAAGCTCGGCGACGAGTTCCTGATGTCGAGCCTGTTCAACGAGGGCGAGGTCGCGCTGGCGAAGCTCGGGCTCGCCGGGACCGAGGCCGGACATCCGGACGTGGTCGTCGGTGGGCTGGGGCTGGGCTACACGGCGGCTGCAGTGCTGGACTTTCCGTCGGTGCGTTCCCTGCTGGTGGTCGAGGCACTGGATGCCGTGATCGATTGGCACCGCAATGAACTGGTGCCGCTGGGTGCGCGGCTCGCGGCGGACCCGCGCTGCCGCTTTGTGCATGGCGACTTCTTCGCGATGGCGGGCGTGCAAGGCAGTGGCTTCGACCCGCAGGCGCCGGACCGGCGCTTTCATGCCGTGCTGCTGGACATCGATCATTCTCCGCGCGACCTGCTGCACGCGCGCCACAGCAGCTTCTACGAAGCCGCGGGCCTGCGCGGGCTTTGCGACAGGCTGCAACCGGGCGGTACGTTCGCGCTCTGGTCGAACGATCCACCGGACGACGCGTTCCTGCAAGCGCTGGGCACCGTCTTTGCGGAGACGCATGCAAACGTCGTCAGGTTCCATAATCCTCTGCTGAACCACGAAGCGTCCAACACGTTGTATGTCGCCCGAAAGGGATTGCAGGCCGGCGGCCGCGCGCAATAATGGCGCATCATTGCAGCATCTGTTGTCCCGCGCGACGGGGATCGGCGAATCCGGAGTAGCGTAGAGCACATGGACGTCGAGAACGATCCCGAAGTCCGTGCAGCCAGAAAGCAGTGGCTGGACGGTGGCAGCGCGCTGCCTCTGGTCAGGCTGATGGCCGAACGTGGCGCCAAGGTCGAGGCCGCGGCGGTGGCGCGGCTGGCGCTGGTGCGGCCGGAATGCGCGGATGCCGCTGCACTGGAGGCGCTGCTGTCCAGTCTGAGCTCGCCTCCGCAAGGCTGGACCGAAGCGCTGGCGGAGTTTGCGGCATCGCCCTCGCTGGAGCGCTGGCGCGAGCTGACGCGCTTCGTGCCGCCGGAATATGCGCATCTGCGGCTGCGCGATGCCGTGCGCCAGCTCCGGGCGCTCGGGGTCGATGGCGATACGCTGTTTGCGTGCGCGAGCGATTCGGGCCTCACGCCGGACCTGATCGAACTGGTGGAAGACGGCTGTGTTTCGCCCGAAACCCTGGTGCAGCGCGCAGCGCGCGCCGGGGCGGCGAAGGCGAGCTACCTCGGCCTCGCCGCGGAAGCGGCGTTTCTCGGCGGAGACATGCTCGGCACGGTACGCCTGTTGCGCGAGGCAATGGCCTGGGAGAACGAGATGTGCGGCGTGTTTCCGCATGTACATTTCATTCGCGAGCGCGCCTCGCCGGAACAGCGCGAAATGCTCGACCGGGCGGGAGTTCCCGAGCCTTGAACACCGGGCCTGGAATTTCCCGGCGGACGCGAGGCCGCCCGAACGCAATTGAGCATGGACAAGCGCTGCAGTTCGGCGAACAGCGCGCCCAACTGGCATCGGACCGGACACAAACATTATGAAGAAGACCATCGTCACCTTCCTTGTCGGCGGCGTGCTCGGCGTCGTCGCCGGGTTTGCCGCCGGCATTTTCATCTATCCGTTCATCTTTCTTGCGGACATCGTCGCCGGAGAACGGGTGGAGGATGTGGCCATCAGACAGGAAGCGGTTGCGCGAAAAGTGGTCGCGACCGGTACCTTCGTCCATGCCAATCCGTCCGATCCGATCCATCACGGCAAGGGGATGGTGACGGTTTACAATGACCTCGTGCACCTGGAGAGCGACTTCGAAGTCGGGCCGGGTCCGAAGTACCACGTCTATCTGGTTCCCGAGGCGAGCGTCACGCCGATAACTAACGTGGAGAAGACGATGTTCGTCGATCTGGGCCGGTTGAAGGCGTTCAGGGGCAGCCAGAACTACCCCGTGCCGGACGGCATCGATCTCGGGAAGTACGGCAGCGTGGTGATCTGGTGCGAACACTTCGGCGTGCTGATTTCTCCGGCGACACTGAACTTCAGGTAACGCCTGCTGATTCCTTTCGGAGGCGCATCCGACTCTGCGGATGCCGGGCTCAATGCACTGGTTCTATCTGACGATTGCAATCGTTGCGGAAGTGATCGCCACCTCGGCGTTGAAGGCGGCGGAAGGGTTCACGCAGCTTGCTCCGTCGATCATCGTGGTAATCGGCTACGGGCTTGCGTTCTACTTTCTGTCGCTGACCCTGCGTTCCATCCCGCTCGGGGTTGCGTACGCGCTGTGGTCCGGTATCGGCATCGCGCTTATTTCGCTCGCGGGCTGGATGATCTACGGGCAGACCTTGGACGCCCCGGCGCTCATCGGCATCGGACTGATTATGATGGGAACAGTAATCCTCTTCGGATTCTCGAAAACCGTACCGCACTGATTCCTGCAGCCGGGACGCGAGGGGTGTATCGTAGTTCCTCGTCAGCCGGAGGAGGCAGGTATGAAGGTCGACGGCGCCAATAGGAAGACAAGGGAAGCGGCGCGTCAGGGCAAGGCGGAACCGGACCGGGAGGCCGTACAAGCAGGCTCTGACGAGCACGACGAGCAGGACCAGATGGAGTCCGCGGCGGAAACGCGACTGCGCTCGCTCATCAAGGAAATGGACGAACGCGACGCGCCGGAAGAAACCGACGACGCCGAGTTTACGGACGAGGAGATCTCGGCCGGATTTCGCCGGCGCTGGTCGGACGACTCATCCGACGCGGACTAGAACCTATCTCATAATCATTCGCGCGATGCGTTGCGGCCAGAACAGGCGGCGGCAAGGCGCGAGGCGCAGCCAATACACGGGCCATTGGCAAGCCGAGCAACGCCGCAGCCGCCTGTTCTGGCCGCAACCCTTCGGGACGGGCGGCTGCGACTCGGTACGCGCAGCGCCGGTGCGGGAGCAGCCGCGTGCGACCCGGGCAGACACGGGATGCGCAGCCGAGCCGCGCCCCTTCCCGCACCACGCTGCGCGAGACCGAGTCCGGGGCGCATTTTC
>DATKEK010000205.1:0-11369 GCA_035512195.1 Burkholderiales bacterium | reverse complement strand
CCGGAATCCGGATTCAATCGCGCGATCGCATACATCGAGTCCGTCAGCGCGCGTATGGCCGGCGAACACGGAATTCTCGAGAGTCTTACCGGCAGCCCCGAGCAGGCGCAGCGTGTACTGCAGACCATGGAGGACGTAAACGCGCTGGTCGCCGCACTCAGGCAGGTGACCGTGCGTGCCGACGGCGTGCTCGCAAAAACCGATGAGCGCATGTTCGGCGATGCCGGGGTTGTCGATCAGGCGCAGGCCTCGCTGGCGGAGGTTGCCGCGATCCTTTCGGATGCGCGCGACAGCCTGCGCAAGGCGGATGCGATTCTGGCGAATGCGCAGGCGGCGAGCGAAGACGTGAAAGGCCTCACCGCGAGCATGCGCGAAGCCGGCACCGATCTCAGCGCTCTGCGCACGGACGTCGACCAGAGCATCCGCAACGTCAACGCGCTGCTCGCCGAGATCGGCCGCAAGTGGCCATTCGCACGCGATACGGAGATCCGGCTGCCGTGAGGGCGATGGTTTCCGCGTTGTGCGCGGCGGCGATGCTCGCAGCATGCGCCGGTCCGCGCACCCCCGACTGGCAGTCGGATGCACATGCCTCGCTCGAGCGTTTCAAGCGCCACTACCTCGAAGGCGACAGCCGTCGCGCCGAGCGCGACTTCACGCATGCGCGCACGCGCATCGCTGCCACCGGTCGGCTGGATCTTGCCGCGCGCGCGGAACTGCTGCGCTGCGCGGTTGCGGTGGCGTCGCTGGATTTCCAGGCCTGCGATGGATTCGAACGGCTGCGCGCGGACGCTGCGGACGAAGACCGCGCCTATGCCGCATTCCTGTCGGGGGACTGGCAAGATCTGGATGTGCGGGAACTGCCTGCGCAGTACCGGCCCATCGCCGGCGCGCGCACTGCAGACGCCCGCACCGACGCCCTGCGGCGCATCGAGGACCCGTTGTCGCGCCTGATCGCTGCCGGCGCGCTATTTCGAACTGCCGGGTTGCCGCCGTCAGGAGTAGAGGCAGCGGTCGACACCGCCTCCACGCAAGGCTACCGTCGGCCGCTGCTCGCATTTTTGAACGTCCAGGCCGCGCTCGCGGAGGATGCGGCGGACGCCGCTGCCGTCGAAACCATTCGCCGCCGGATCGAATTGATCCTGAACTGAAGAGGCCGCCCTGCGCCCGGTCCGAATTATCCTGATCACTTCAATTCGGTTCTTCGCCCAGCACCGTGCATCGCCTGATCACCCGGCGCTCGACGGCGGGGTCGTAATATGTGGCCCGGTGCAGCAGGCAGCGATTATCCCACACCAGCAGCTGCCCTGAGGACCAGCGGTGCGGGTAGGTCAGGTCCGGGTGCGCCGCCAGACGGTTGAGTTCTTCGATCAGCGTGCGGCCTTCCTCGTAGTCCATGCCGACGATGTATTCGGCGTGATCGCCGAGGAACAGGCATTTGCGGCCGGTTTCCGGATGCGTGCGCACGACCGGGTGATCGACCGGCGGCCGGGCGTTGCGCTGTGCTTCAGTCATCGGTTCTTCGCCGTGGCGGCGCGTGCGCGAGAAGTCCAGGTTATGTACGGCGCGCAGGCCGGCGATGCGGGCCTTCCACGCGGGGCTGAGACGCTCGTACGCGCCGTACATGTCGCAGAAATGCGTCTCACCGCCGGTACCGGCGACGACTTCTCCATAGATGATCGTCGCCTGCCCGGTGACGCGCTGCCATGAGCCGTCCGTGTGCCAGGCGAGCGTGCCCTTGTCCGGATGCCGGCCGTTCGGGTTGCCGTCGGCGTCGAGATTGGAAAGGCAATACAGCTCGGGATATCCGTCCGCGTGGTACTGGTTCATCACGTGAATCTGCAGTTCGCCGAACCGGCGCCCGAACTCGACCTGACGATCCGGCGGCAGATCCTGCCGGTCGAACAGCAGCACCTGATATTCGAGAAACGCGCGGTAGATGGCGTCGAACAGCGAATCGTCCACGCTGTGCGCGAGGTCGACATCGAGAATCTCGGCGCCGAGCGCGGGCGACAGCCGGCGGATGCCGAACGGCCAGGCGACGTCTGCTCGACCCTGCGATTCGATTGCGGACATGATGGGTCCCCGCGGAAAATCAACCAAAAAAACGGCGAGCACCCTTTCGACAGGTACTCGCCGCTGGCGTACTGCGCATGCGGCGGCTTGTGGCCGGCCGCATGCGGTTACAACCGTCAGGCCGACAGATTCTGCTTCGAGATCGGAAGCTCGAGAATCCGCTTGCCCGTTGCCGCAAAGATGGCGTTGGTCAGCGCCGGAATGAACGGCGGTACGCCCGGCTCTCCCACACCCCCCGGCGGGAAGTTCGCGGCGTCCACGATGTGAGTATTGATCACTTTCGGGGACTCCGGAATCCGCACCATCGGATAGTCGTGGAAGTTGCTTTGCTCGATCGCGCCGTCCTTGGCGGTGATCTCGCCGTACATCGCACCGGTCAGACCGTAGATCACCGAGCCTTCCATCTGCGAACGTACCCGGTCCGGGTTCACCACCAGGCCCGCATCGATCACCATGTCCACCTGCGGGATCGTCAGCTTGCCGTCGCCTGAAACCTGCACCCGCACCGCGGAAGCCACGTAGCTGGTAAAGCTGCGATGCACCGCCAGGCCGATCGCCTCGCGGTTGCCGAGCCGCTTGCCGTAGCCCGACTTCTCCGCCGCCATGCGCAGCACGTTTTTCAGACGCGCGGTCATGATCGGGTACTCCTCGTAGGTCTGATCGTAGTTCCAGTAGTCGGTGTTCGACATATCCAGAATACGATCCGGCCCGAGCAGTTCCATCAGGTACTCGTACGGATCGCGGCCGGCGGCGTACGCCATCATGTTCGCCGTCGAGTTCTGCGCGAAGGCATGCGGGATGTTGTTCACCGAGCGCAGCCAGCCGATACGCACGTGCGACTTGGCCTTGCCGTTCTCCAGCGTGAGGTTGGGAATGTGGTACGGCACTTCCAGGAAGCCGAGCGAAAGCTCGATCTGGTGACCGTACTGCGGATCCTCCTCGACGAAGCTCGACCAGATGGTCGGGAACACCGTCCGGTGATGGTAGGCGACCGCCTTGCCGTTGCTGTCGAGGCCGGCCTTCACGTGCTGCGCACAAACCGTGTGGTAGTACGCATGATGAATGTCGTCCTCACGCGACCAGATCACCTTGACCGGTGTGCCGCCGCCGAGCATTTTCGACAGGATCGCCGCTTCCGCCGCAAAGTCCGGCTTGGACTTCCGGCCGAAACCACCACCGAGCAGCGTCGCACGCGAAGTGACGTTTTCCTCGTCCATGCCGATTGCACCGGCCACGGTGGCACGGGCAGCCTGCGGGTCCTGACACGGCGACCACACCTCGCACTTGCCGTCCTTGACGACCGCCACCGCGGACGGGGGCTCCATCGTTGCGTGGGCAAAGTGGGGCACGTAGAACGTGGCTTCCACCGTCTTCGCAGCGCCCTTGAGTGCCCGGTCTGCGTCGCCTTCCTTGCGCACCACCTTGGCGTCCTTGGCATTGCGCGCCTCGTTCTCCAGCACCTGGCGGAACGGACCGGAGTTGTACACGCGGTTCGGGCCGAGGTCCCAGTCGATCTTCAGCTTCTTGCGGCCTTCGTTCGCTGCCCAGGTGTTGGTGGCGATCACCGCGATGCCGCCCAGGGTGTTGAACACGATCGGCGGCTGGTTCTGCGGGATCTCGACCACTTTCTCGACACCGGGGACCTTGAGCGCCTCGCTTGCATCGTAGGACTTCACCTTGCCGTAGGTTACCGGGCAGTGTGCGATCGCGGCGTACTTCATTCCCGGCAGCTTGACGTCGATGCCGAAAGTCGCCGTGCCGACCACCATGTTCTGGTTGTCGACGCCGATCATCTCCTTGCCGATGTAACGCCACTCCTTCGGATCCTTGAGCGTGACCCGCTTGGCGTCCGGCGGCGTGAGCGTGGCGGCGATGTCCACCAGTTCGCCGTAGTCCGCGGTGCGGCCGGTCGGAATGTGCGTGACCTTGTGGTTCACTGCCTTGCACTCGGTGGAGGAAACGCCCCACTTGACCGCGCCTGCCTGTTCGAGCATGGCGCGCGTGGTGGCGCCGAACTCGCGCATGCGCTGCAGGTTGTGCCGCACGCTGCGCGAACCGTCGGTGTACTGGTTGCCGTACATCTTGTCGCCAACCGCCTGCTCGATCTTGACGCGGCTCCAGTCGGCTTCCAGTTCATCGGCCAGGATCATCGGCACGCTGGTGCGGACGCCCTGTCCCATTTCCGAACGGTGGGCGATGATCGTCACGGTACCGCTGCGATCGATCGAAACGAACACGTTCGGGCTGAGTGTGCCCGTGGCAGCGCCTGCGTTGCCGATGCCGCCGAAACCGGAAAACGGCCCGGTCTTGGCAACCGGCATCATCTGCAGTCCGACCACGAAACCGCCGGCAGCCGTGCCCTTCAGGAAATCGCGACGGCTGACTTTGCTGACATTCTGGATCCAATGTTTCATGACTTCACCCCCGCTGCTTCCTTGATCGCCGCGCGAATCCGCGTATAGGTACCGCAGCGGCAGATGTTGCCTGCCATCGCGTTGTCGATGTCCCCGTCACTGGGCTTCGGCGTGGTCTTGAGCAGCGCCGCGGCCTGCATGATCTGGCCCGGCTGGCAGTAACCGCACTGCGGCACGTTGGTTTTCACCCACGCTTTCTGCAGCGGATGATCGCCGTTCTTGCTCAGACCTTCGATGGTGGTGACCGGACCGCTGACGGATCCGACCGGGGTGACGCACGAGCGCATCGCGATGCCGTTGATGTGGACCGTACAGGCTCCGCATTGCGCCATCCCGCAACCGAACTTGGTGCCGGTCAGGCCGAGGGTGTCCCGGAGTACCCATAACAAGGGCATTTCCGCCGGGACGTCCACGGACTGTGATTTGCCGTTGACGTTTAGATTTATTGCCATGACTGCTTCTCCCGCCTCTGTGTTGAAGGAATTACGACCCTTTCAGGCTTCGGATCGCTTGCTGCCGCCCGTTCTGGTTATCCTCGGGCTTAGTTGCTGCTACTTCGATTACAGGATCGGTTTCCGGATACGCCGAGGCGATGCGCCTGCCGTCTGGAGCTCGAACCGGTAAAGTTGCCGGACGGTGCACTGCCGTATCAACTGATACGAAGCCGGCAGCGTGCCCGGATGCATCGGTACGGGGAAGGGGATGACTGCGCGACTTCACCCGGAATCGGGCAACGCCGGGAATCGTGTCGCAGGTTATTCTCCTCCCGAATCGGGTCCATTCCGGACCTCAATTTTCGAATGTTCTGTTGCGGGCGTGAACCGATGTCGGTTCCGCCGTCTTGCTTTCTTTGTCTCACCCGCAAAGTATCACTTTGGCGAGCACTTGAACAGGCTCACGGGCTTGCCTGGCGCGGGAAAACCACCTGTGTTCATGCATGCTGCGTTGCAATAGTCTCGCGCTGCCGGTGTCGCCATGGGTGAGCCGAGGGTGCGTTCGACACCGGCGATTTCGCAATGCGCGCGGCGATTCCGCTTTCGCTGGCCGAAAGGCGAGGTCCCGCGGTTGCGCAAAGGTCGCGAGAAAACGCTGTGCTACGATGCCCGGCATCGAAACCCGACTGCGATCGCACCGTGATCATGACGTGGAGTCATCGGCTTTTCACCGGGAATTGCGATGCGCTGCGGGCGGGTGTCGCCCGCGCGCTGATCGTATCGGCGCTCGTGCTAGCCACCGCTCCCGGGGTCGCCGCTGAACCGTTCTCGCTTGGCGGACACAAGCTGGGGGAACGGCTCGATAGCGTACTCGCGGATTCCCGCTTCGACTGCAATGGCCTCGCCGGCTGCTTCCTCTACGAGGTCTGCACTTACCGCGAGGCGGATCACGGCATGTTCAGAAACGTGCCGATCGAGGGCCTCACGCTGTACTTCACCGGCGAGCGCCTGTCCGGGATCGAGGCCAGCTTCGATGAACCGGCGTTTCAGCGCATGCTGACGACCCTGCGGGAAGAGTACGGTGAAGGCGAGGTCGTTGCGGATGACGCGGCGCCGGAGAACAGCGTGCACATCTGGCGCAGCGGCAGCCGCCTGCTGCGCATCGAGCGCCTGCTGCGGCCCAATCGTTCATCGATCATCGTGGCCGAAAGGCATCTGCTGAGCGAATTGACCCGGCGTTGAATCCGGGCGCCCCGCGGCAGGCTCACGGTCTCGAAATCAAGCGTTTGAACCTGCCGCGCAGAACACCGCGGGCGATTCGCCCCGGCCTTACTTCGGGCAGGGGAAGGCTTCCCGCAATGCGCTCTCCAGCAGCACGCCCGCGTTCCACTTCAGCTTGTCGTCGTTCTGCTCCAGGTAGCGGACGTAGACCAGCGCGATCTGGGTCCTGCTGACTTGGGCCGGCACGCACAGGTGGCCGTGCACTTCATCGAGTTTTTCCTCGCGATGATGAAACGCATGCCAGGTGTCCCCCACATGCCGCCCGGCGCCAAAGCCATCGATGAACCCGGTGCAGATGCCGCGCTCGAAATCCTTGATCGGATCGTCGGTCGCCGCCTTGCAGAAAACCAGCATGTCCTGCCCGGTGAAGCTGCCGCGAAACCGCTGCGCCTGATTCTCCGTGTCTGGAACCAGCCAGAGCAGGGTGGCTGCAAGAATGAGACCGGCAGTTTTCATCGTGGCTGGCGACCGCTGTTCTCCAGAGCGCAATGCGGGAAGATCGGTGGGCGCTCGGGAAGTGCGCCCGTCTAGCCGGCACGCCGCCGCGCGATGAATCTGCCGCCGGTGAGCTTGCCGTCTTCGTACAGCGTGACGAAGTAGACATAGGCCTCGTCCCACTTGCGGAAGTGCTCCTCGCCGAAATCGCGAACGGTGGCGTCTTTCAGGCTGCGATACATCTGCAGGCGCTGCTGCAGGATGTCGGCCCAGGAACTGCCCAGGTCGTCGCTCCCCACCACTTCACAACCGCTCGCTTCCAGCACGGCACGATAGCCGGCCGGGGTTTCCAGTGTCGGGAAAGCCATCTCGCGCGCAAGACGCGACATTTCCGCGGCCGACAGGCGGTCCGTGCGCAGGATGTCGGTAAAGGCGATCATGCCACCTGGCTTCACCACGCGCGCGCACTCGCCGACCAGTTTCGCCTTGTCCGGAACATGCGCCCAGGCTTCCTGGCCGATCACCACGTCAAAGCGCGCGTCCGGAAAAGGCATTTCCATCGCGTCGCCGAGCCGGAAATCCACCAGATGGTTCAACCTGGTGAGTTGGGTAAGGCGGATCGCCGCCGATACCCGGCTCTCGGTGAGGTCGAGCCCGGTGACGCGGCAGCCGAGCCGGTGCGCGAGATAGCGTGCCGGGCCGCCCATTCCGCTGCAGACATCCAGCACATGGTGCTGCCGCTGTATCCCGGCTTTCGCCGCCAGGATATCGTTTGCATCGACGCCGCCGTAATGGTCCTGGTCATAGTCCTTGAGGATGTCCTCGGTGAGCGTTTCCAGCGAGACGCCCCGCGCTTCCAGAGCGTTCAGGATCTGTTCCTTGTTGATCGGGTGGGTGTCGTAAAAAGACACAACCCTGGAATGCTGTTGTTCCAGTTTTGCGGTCATCATCGTGTCGTGTTGCGCGCGGGCATGCGCCGTGCCGTGGCCGGCGGCGCGGATGTGCAAGCGGGCATGCCCGGTGGGTGGAACATGCCGCTAGGCGCCGAAACCGTTGGCCACCCGGACGTCGAGCAGCGAGGGTCCACCGCTCGACGTCGCCTTGCGCAGGGCGGCGTGGAAGTCCGCGGGATCGTCGATCCGTCGCGAAGGCACGCCCAGCGAATGCGCGAGCTCGACGAAGTCGATCTCGGGATCGGTGAGATCCATGCCGACGAAGTTGTCGGTCTTGCGGAAGGACACCAGCCGTTCCTTGAGAATGCGGTAGCCGCGGTTGTTCGGAATGACATAGGTGATCGGCAGCTTCAGGTGCGCCGCGGTCCACAGCGCCTGGATGCTGTACATCGCGCTGCCGTCGCCGACCACCGCCACGACCGGGCGCTGCGGCAGCGCGATGCTGATGCCGACCGCGCCTGCCATCGCAAAGCCGATACCGCCCGACGCCAGCCCGTAGTAACTCTGGTGATCGCGCAACGGTAGATGGCGCAGCAGCGAAAAAGTGGAGGTCAGGCCTTCCTCGACCACGACCGCGTCCTTCGGCAGCGAATCCGCAAAAAGCATCATCAGATACTTCGGGTCGATCGGACGGGCATCCGCCAGCCTGAGCGCCGCGTCACGGGCAGCCGCGCGTTTCGCGGTCCAGTTGCCGGTTGCGATGTTTGCCAGCCGCTGCGCAGCAGCCGCCTTCTGCGTGGCTGACATTTTCTTCGCGAGAACCGCGATCAGCGCGCGCAGTGTCTCCTTGACGTTCGCCTGAATCGCGATCTCGGTGGGGTAGTTCTTGCCCAGTTCCCAGTCGCGTTCGGCGATCTGCACGATCGGCATGCCGTCAGGCAGCGCGTCGATCGGGTTGTGCACCGACATGCGCAGCACGTCGGATCCCAGGCACACCAGCAGGTCGAATGGTTGCAGCGCCGAACGCACCTGCGTCTGGCTGCGGGTGAGCGCGCCGAGAAACGCCGGATGCTCGGACAGGAAATGCGCCGCGTAAGGTACGGTCTGCTGAAACACCGCGGCGCCGAGCGTTTCGGCGAGCCCGGCCGCTTCATTCAGCGCATCGCGGGTTGCGAGCTCATGGCCTGCGATCAGCACCGGATTGCGTGCCGCAAGCAGCCGGTCCGCGAGCGCCTCGAGTGCGGCATCCGACGGGCGTACGCCGGCGTCCACCCGCGTCGGCTTGCCGAGGTCGAGCGGTTCTTCGGCATCCAGCACGTCGCCCGGCAGGCTGATGAACACCGGGCCGGTCGGCGGCGTGAGGGCGAGCTTCGCGGCGCGCCGCAGGATACGCGGCAGGTCCTGCAGCCGCGTGACCTCGATCGCCCATTTCACCTGGGACTGCGCGATCGGCACCAGCGGGTCGTAGAGCATCGGTTCCATCAGTCCGTGGCCCTGTTCCTGCTGCCCGGCGGTAAGCAATACCGGCGAGCCGTAGAATTTCGCGTTGTACAGCGCGCCCATGGCGTTGCCCAGGCCCGGCGCGACGTGCACGTTGGCGGCGGCCAGTCTGCCGGAGGCACGCGCGTAGCCGTCCGCCATCGCCACCACCACGCCTTCCTGCAGCCCGAGTACGTAGCGCATGTCCGGGCGCGTGCCGAGTGCTTCCATGATGGCAAGCTCGGTGGTGCCGGGATTTCCGAACAGGTGATCCACGCCTTCGCTGGCGAGCAGTTCAAGAAAGGCGGCTCTTCCCGTAAGGATGGGGAGTTCCCTGGTCGTGGCGCGATCCATGGTTCTGGTTCCGGGTCGGATTGGCGGTGTCGTGTGGCTTCCGGCGTATGTTAACCCGCAGTGTGCGGCAATGCCGTTCGCTGGTGCTCCGGTCCCGCGGCGGCCGGGGGTACCGTTGCGGTTTGCACGCAAACGACCCGCGAGGGCTTCCGCAATGTGCACTCACGCGGTATCTTCGCCCCTCGCTGGCTCGGTAGCGCCATAACAATAAAAGGGGGGAAGGGTAACAATGCTGGTTTCTAATGCGTCGGGCGCAAGCTCGTCGTTCATTTTCCTGCGCCTTTTCGCAACCACAACAGTTCCTTTTTTGCTGGCTGTATTTGGGTCATCGGCGCTGGCAGACACGCGGGTGGGCATTTTTGCCGGCACTGGCGCGGGCGCCGATATGGTCCGCACCGTGGTGCGCATCGAATCGGAGCGCGCGAAAACGAATCCGCTGTGGCCGGCCTACTGGCAGTTCGGGGTGGGGTACTGGCGGGTTCCTGAACGTATCGGCAGCCGCACTGATCTGTACGAGGCGAGCTTCACCCAGATCTACCGCTTTGCGCGCCCGCTGAACGGGTCCACCGCCTGGTATGTCGAGGCGGGGCTCGGCGCCCATCTGCTTTCGCGCACCGTAAACAACCAACACACCACGCTGCCGACTGCCTTCCAGTTCGGCAGTCACATCGGCGCCGGCCTTGCATTCGGCCCGCAGCGGCAGTTCGAGCTCGGGATCGCCGCGCAGCATCTTTCCAACGCCAGGATCAAGCAGCCGAACCGGGGTATCAACTTCGTGCAGGTGTTCGTCAGCTGGCGTATCGCGGACTGATGCGGGCGCGGGCCGCACAGCCGGAGCGGTAGCCATGCGATCCGCAGCCTGTGAACGCGTGCTCACAGGTCCGGCGACAGCATTATCAGCGACTTGCTAGAGGCGACGGGCTTTTTCGCGCATGCCGGTTTGCTCGCGCCAGAATTCGTGGAAGTGAACCATGCCGTCTTCGTGCGGCGAGTGGTACGGGCCTGAATCGTCCAGCCCGATCGAATGCAGCGCCTTGCGCCCGCGGTGCAGCAGGGTGCAAATCTGCGCGTCCTCCGCGGCAGACTCCAGATAGGCAGCCTGGTGCGCTTCCTTGACCTCGGTTTCGAACAGCGAGATTTCCTCCGGATAGAAGAAATCCACGATATTCGTGGTGTGCCCGGGCGTACGCGGAATCAGCGTGCTGACCACCAGGCAGAACGGATACCACTCCAGCATCACGTTCGGATACAGGATCGACCAGACCGTACCGTACTTCGGCAGCTCGCCGCCTGAGTAACGCATCAGCGCGTCGCGGTAGCGGGTGTAGTTCGGCGAGGACTGATGCGCGAACTTGTCCTTGATGCCCATGATCTGGAACGACCAGCGATCGCCGAATCCCCACTGGTAATTGCTGCCGTCGACGAATTTCTTCAGTCCCGGGTGGAAGTACTCGACGTGATACAGCTCGAGAAAAATCTCGAGGAAGGTCTTCCAGTTGAACTGGCATTCATCGACTATCGTACTGTCGTAAACGTAGCCGCTGAAGTCGTAATCGGCCGCCAGCGGGAAGTCGGCCAGCACCTTGCCCACGTCCAGCGGCCCGGCGAACAGCAGCCCGTGCCAGTTCTGCAGTTTCGTCTCCGGCAGGCACAGGTTCGGGTTTTCCGCGAACTCCGGCGCGCCGAGCAGCTTGCCCTGGGTGTCGTAGGTCCAGCGGTGCGCCGGACACACGATGTTCTGCGCGCGGCCCCTGCCTTCGAGCAGCAATGCCTGGCGGTGCCGGCATACGTTGGACAGCAGCGCCGGCCCGTTCTGGTTTCGCACCAGCACCTTGCTGTGATCCAGCCAGCCGAGCGTCTGATAGTCGCCGATTTCCGGCACCATCAGCTCGTGCCCGACATAGTTCGGTCCGTTGGCGAACAGCGTGGCCTTTTCCCGCTCGAGTACGGCGGGATCGAAATACCACGACACCGGCAGTTGCGGCTCAGCGGCTTTCAGGCGCTCG
>DATKEK010000204.1:0-11135 GCA_035512195.1 Burkholderiales bacterium | reverse complement strand
AGCGCACCCCACTCATGAATAGGCATTCGCTCCGCGAGCATGCGCCGCGTAAATGCCTCGCTCAGCAGGATTCGGTTCCCGGCCAGAAACCGTCCGCGCTGCGCGAGCCGCTTGTGCGCGGCAACGAACCCGCGCGAAGGTACGCAATCGCCGTCGGTGAAGATGACGTATTCGGCCGCCGTCGCGGCCATCGCGCGGTTGCGCGCGGCGGCAGCGCGGAAACCGCAGTCTTCCTGCCACACGTGCAGCACCGGCATCGGCGCACGCGGCCGAAACGACTCGACCACGCGCTGCGTATCCGCCGTCGAACCGTCGTCCGCCACCACCAGGTCGAAATCGCGGTCGCCCTGCACGAGATAGCCCTCGAGCACCGCAGCCAGCGCATCCGGTCGGTTATAGGTCGTGATCACGACCGCGGCGCGCATCGCCTACGACCTCCGCTTCAGCCACAGTTTGACGTACTTGTAATACGCACCTTCCGCATTCGACACGGCGAGCAGGAAGCCTTCCCTGCCGTCGAGAAATCCGGCCTTGAGAAAATACGTGCGCACGAACGCGCCAATCCCGTGCAGCACCGCGGCCGACACGCTGCCGCGCCGGCCCGCCGCGGCCATCTGCTGTGCGCTCAGCGACGAATAGCGGTTGACCTTGTCCAGCACCTCTTCCAGGTTGCCGAAGGATTCGTGCACCAGCATGTTCGCCAGCTTGCCGACGGTGCCGTCCACGACCAGCCGTTCGTGCACCAAGTCGTCGGAGAAGCGCGCACTGCCACGGCGGAACAGTCGCGTAACGTAATCGGGCCACCACCCCGAATGGCGCATGTAGCGCCCGCAGTAACTCGACAGCCGCGGCATTGCGTACGCCGCGTGGTTTCCTGCATCGACCGCGACCGCGCGGATCTCGCTCGCCAGTTCCGCGCTCACGCGCTCGTCCGCATCGATCGAGAGCACCCAGTCGCCGGTCGCGAGCGCGAGCGCGCGGTTCTTCTGCGGGCCGAATCCCGGCCAGTCGTCAAACTGCGAGACGCGGGCGCCATGTCCGGCCGCGATGTCGACCGTGCCGTCGGTGCTGCCGGAATCGACCACTACGATCTCGTCCACCCAGTCGAGCGAGCGCAGGCAGTCCGGCAGCATGGCCTCTTCGTTCTTCGTGATGATGACCGCGGAGACCGTCATCGACGTCCGGTCTCCTGCCTGTCCCAGAGTTGCGCGTATGCGAGACCCGCCAGCCACGCGAAGAACAGACCTTCGGTGTGATCGAGCAGGAATGAATTCACCGCGCTGCCGACCAGCGCGGTCGCGAACAGGCCCTGCGCCGCAAGCTGTTCGATTCCGCCTTCGATCCGCCGGCTGCATCGCCAAAGGGTCCACAACAGCCAGAGGAACGCGGCGAGCCCGATCAGCCCGAGCTGCGCGCCGAACAACAGGTACTGGTTGTGCGGGTTGTATGTCGGCACGATCTGCGTGCCCGTCACCCGTTCGCGGAACGCCTCAGGGTACCCGCCCAGCCCGACACCGAACACCGGGTTCTCGCGGATGATACGCATGCTGGTGGCGTAGAAATTCAGCCGCGCACCAATCGACGTATCGACGTTCTGCCCATACTCCCAGGTGCGCGCTTCGTGCTTTGCCTGCTCGACCCGCTCGGAAAAGCTGTTCGATCCCGCGAGCGCGATGGTAACGGTGACGGCCAGCGCCGCCGCCACAGCCAAGCCCCGGATACCGAACAACTGCCACCAGAACAGCAGTGCCAGCGCAAACAGCACCAGGTAACCGGTGCGCCCCGTCACCAGGAACAATACATTGACGATCGCGAGTCCGCAGGCAACGCCCCATAAAGCGCGCGCCTTCGGCGAAATCGCCACCCGCGCGCGTTCGGCGAGCAGGTACGCAGCAAACGCCATGAAAGTGTTGTGCGCGATCTGGAACTTGAATGCGGTCGCGCCACTGTCGGGATTGGCGGTAAACGGTTCCACCCACGGCAGCACGCCCATCGCCAGGAGATACGACACGGCCAGCGTAACCAGCATGGCCAACTCGAATGCACGGATGCCGGCATGCCGCGCCCAGGCCTCGCGAAACAGCAGCATGAACAGCGGCACGAAGGCGAGGTCCATGTACTTCTTCAGGTACATGAGGCCGTTCTCTGTCGCATCCCTGCCGTACAGCAACCCGAGCGCGCACAGCAGGAACAAGCCGACCGCCGTCACCGCCATCGGGTTCTTTCGCAGCCGCGCAATCTCCTCCCAGCGCGGTCCGGACGCGAGCCACAGCAGCAGCGCGACGCCGAGCAGCACGCTATCCAGCGCGACCGAAACCGGAATCGAAACGCCCATCCCGATGGCTGCGTAGACGGCGCCCTTTCGGGCGGTTTCGCGAAACGTTCCGAATCCTTGCACGCGGTTCACTTCCGCGCGAACGCGATCAGGAACTTGCGGAGCGTAGGCACCGCGTCACGCAGGATAGAACCGATCGCGAGCGTGCTGCGAAATCCCTCCCGGTGCCGCCGGCCCCTGAGGAACGAAACCTCGACATCCCGAAAGCCCACCGCGTCCAGCAGCAGCCGCAGTTCATCGGCAGTGAACTCGCGGTTGTGCCGCACCGGAAAAAAGGACATGCCCTTGTACAGAACCGGTTGCGCGTAGAGGTAATGCGATTTGTAGTCGATGGTGATGTGCTTGCCGCGCAGCATTCGGCTGCGATTACGGAAGCTCGCCGCGTTCGGGACGTCGATCTCGACGATCCCGCCCGGCCGCAGCACGCGCCGGATTTCCTTCACCTGCGGCAGATGCGAATGGGTGAAATGCTCGAGCACCTGGCAGCAGGTCACCGCATCGAAGCTGTCGTCCGGAAACGGCAGCGGGTCCACTTCCGCGTTGCTGACCTGGTAATGGATCGGTTTCTTCCTGTAGACGGCGGGATAGCGCTCGGACTGGTCGACGAAATCCACCCCGTAGCACTCGTGCCCGAGTTCGCTCAGGAAGGAAAGCAGCATGCCGTGCCCGGAACCGACGTCCAGCACCTTCGGGCATTCGCGCAGCCGGTACGCGATATCGGAGAAACGGTCGATGCTGCCGGTGAACACTTTGTCCAGCGCCGGATCGGAGAAATCATGCAGCCGCCCGTCCTGGCGCATCTGCACGCCAAGTCGGTAGAGCGCTCTCTTGTCGAGAGAGTGAACCGGTTTTGTCATGGCATTCCGAGTGCGATCGGGGCGCGTTCGCAGGACAACTGCAGCGCAGCAGTTTTATAGTGCATTAGCGTGAGTTTCCCTCATCCCCGGCCCTTCTCCCGGAGGGAGAAGGGTGAATGTTGCCCTCGCCCTCCGGGAGAGGGTGGCACGAAGCGGCGGGTGAGGGAAACGCTATCGCGTCACGTGAGCTTGGCCGAGATCCGCCAGAAGTCAAATTCACCTCGACCGGCGATGCAACGGCCGCGGCAAAGCCGTTGTACTCCGGCACCCAGCGCGCCAGCCCTTCGCGCACCGCCGCGTCGGAGGGGCTCGCGGTTGCAGCAAGCCAGGCGTCGAACTCGGCCAGAAACTCCGCGGTCACCGGGCGCGAACGCGCGATGCGCAGTTTCGGGTGCGGCGTGGGGCCGGTCGCCTCGCCGTCGGCGAGCAGCTCCTCGTAGAGTTTTTCGCCGGGCCGCAGCCCCGTGAACTCGATCCTGATGTCGTCTTCGCTCAGACCGGACAGCCGGATCATGTCGCGCGCGAGATCGACGATGCGCACCGGCTCACCCATGTCGAGCACGAAGATCTCCCCGCCTTCGCCCATCAGGCCTGCCTGCAGAACCAATTGCGCGGCTTCCGGGATCGACATGAAGTAACGGGTGATCTCCGGATGCGTCACCGTCACCGGCCCGCCCTGCGCAATCTGCCGGCGAAACTTCGGGATGACGCTGCCGGTACTGCCCAGCACGTTGCCGAAACGCACCACGACGAACCGCGTCGCGTTGCCGTCTGCCGGCACTGGCGCAGCGGCCGCGGTCTGCTGCAATGCCTGGCAGAGCATCTCCGCCAGCCGCTTGCTCGCACCCATCACATTGGTCGGGTTCACCGCCTTGTCGGTGGAAACCAGCACGAACTTGCCGACGCCGTGTCGGATCGCCGCCTCGCCCACCACACGCGTGCCGAGCGCGTTGTTGCGCACCGCTTCCCATGCGTTGTCCGTTTCCATCAACGGCACGTGCTTGTACGCCGCGGCGTGGAAAACCACGTCCGGCAGATACCGGGTGAACACGGAATCCACGCGCGCGCTGTCGCGCACGTCGCCCACCACGCACGCCAGCGGCACGTCCGCGTGCCGTTCGCGGAATTCCTGTTCGATGCGGTAGAGCGCGTACTCGGACAGTTCGAACAGCACCAGGCGGCCCGGCGAGAACTTCGCGATCTGGCGGCACAGTTCCGATCCGATCGAGCCGCCGGCTCCGGTCACCAGCACTGTCTGCCCACGGATCAGCCGTTGCAGGCCGGTCGAGTCGAGCGCCACCGGATCGCGGCCGAGCAGGTCGTCCAGTTCGACCTGCCGGATCTGCGACACCGCCACCTTGCCGCTCATCAGGTCGTCGAACGACGGCACGGTCAGCGCCCGCACATCGGCCTGCTGGCAAAGCTCGACCAGCCGCTTGCGTACCTGGTGCGAGGCGGACGGCATGGCGATGATCGCGTGGCCGACTCCGTAGCGGACCGCTATCTCTTCCAGCGCCTGCGTCGGCCCCAGCACGCCTGCGCCCAGAATCTGCCGCCCGATCTTGCTGCGATCGTCGTCCAGCAGCCCGATCACACGCCATTCGCGACTGCCCGCCAGATCTTTCAGCAGCGACACCGCAGCGTCGCCCGCGCCGAAAATCACCACCGGTTTGCCGTCGAGCGCGCCCAGCCGGCCGACGTTACGGTCCTTCCACGCGCGGTACGCGAGCCGGCTGCCGCTCATGATCGCCGCCAGCAGCAGCGGATGCAGCACGTACACCGAACGCGGAACCGTAACGTCCGGATAGATCAGCACGAACGCCGTCGGCACCGCCAGCGCGGCCACGCCCACCGCGGTCAGCAACAGTTTCAGGTCGTGGATGCTTGCGTAACGCCACAGTCCGCGGTAGAGCCGGAACCCGAAGAAAGCCGCGGCGTCGACCAGCACCACCCAGCCGACGGTGGAAAACAGCATCGCGGCATACGCCGGCGGAATCTCGAAATTGAACCGCAGCAGGAACGCCAGCCCCCAGGCAACACAGACCGCGATCAGGTCGTGAATGAAAGCAAGTGCCGCTCTGGCGCCCGGAGTTTTCATCTCACGCGCGCTCCGGACGCTGCAACGGCCTACGCCGATCGACCTGCACCATCAGCACGAGAAGCAGCAATCCCAGGATCGCAACGACGACAGCCTGTGCGGCAGGGTCTGCGAACACGACATACACACCTGCAGCCGCGCACACCGCCATCAGCCCGTACTCCGCAAACGCCGCGCGCCCGTGCGACCAGCCCCACAGAATCAGGCGCTGATAGTAATGCTCGCGGTGCGCGTGCCAGACTTTCTCCCTGCGTAGCGCACGCTTCGCCAGCGTCACGCTGGCATCGACGATGAATGGCGCAAACACGATCAGCGGAAACACCGCCGGCCACACACCCTCTTGCCAGCCCAGCAGACCGATCGCGCCCGCGAGAAAGCCGACCGGGATCGAACCGACGTCGCCCATGAAAATGCGCGCCGGCGGAAAATTGAACAGCAGAAACCCGACGCCGGCGGCCGCCACGCACAGCGAGAGCGCCGCGATCTCGCCGTGGCCCTGCATGCCCGCAGCCATCGCAAAGGCGCCGAAACCGAACACCGTCATCCCACCGGCAAGCCCGTCCGCGCCGTCCATGAAGTTGTAGAGGTTCGTCATCCAGCCGATCGCGAGCACCAGAACGGGCACCAGCATCAGCGTGGGCCGGTCCGCCAGCATCATTACAAACACCGTTGCCGCAACCAGGTGCCCCAGAAGCCGCACCGCCGCGGGCAAATTCCAGCGGTCGTCCACCAGCGACAGCGCCGCCAATGCAAGCGCGATCCAGAGCGCGGAATGCACCGCACCGGTCGAGACCACGGCACCGGTCAGCACGCCGGCCAGCAGCCCGATGCCGCCGGTCCGTGGCGTGGGAGAACTGTGGAGGGAACGGTGATTCGGATTGTCGAGCGCGATGCGCAGACCCAGCAGCACCCGCACCAGCATGCCCGATACGACCGTTGCGACCGCGGCAGCGAGGAGATAAGTAGAATAGGGCAGCCCGTTCACCGGGCGAATTATAAGTGCCTGACTTCCGGTTTCGGCGTGAAAGTCACTTCACATCCGTTCGGGATGCGAACCACCGCGCTGTTTCCAGCAGCCCCTGCTCGACCGTGACCGGCGGCGTCCAGCCCAGTGTCTGCCTGATCCTGGCGCTATCGACCTGGAGCGAATCGGTGAGCCGCGCAACCTGCGCGCGCTTGCCGGTCAGCGCTCCGGCGAATCGCAGCAGTGATACCGGAAACGGGTAGACCCGCGGCCGCGTGCCGAGCCCCGAGCCAAGACGGCGGATCAGCGCCGGCGTCGACAGATCCTCGCCGTCGGACACCAGAAACGTCTGCCCCGCCGCGCGATGGTTATTCAGGCAAGCAACGATCGCCGACACGAGATTGCCCACGTAGACCAGGCTGCGACGGTTGTCGACCGATCCGAGTGGCAGCGGCACGCCTTTGCGCACCGCGCGCATCAGCGCCAGGAAATTGCTCTTCACCCCCGGTCCGTAGACCAGCGGCGGCCGCAGGATCGTGACGCCCATGCCCATGTCCGATTCCACCGCGATCCGCCCCAGAACCCGCTCCGCCTCGAGCTTGGTGATTCCGTAGGCATCCTCGGGGTGCGGCGCGTCCGTTTCCCCGAACGGCAGCAAGTCGGTGCGCTCGCCATTCACCTTGATCGAGGAGAGAAACACGAAACGCCGCACGCCCGCAGCGGCCGCAGCTTCCGCCAGCCGTCGCGTACCCTCGACGTTGACCTCGCGGTAAGCAGCGAGCGGATCGGCAGCCGACTCGCGCATGACATGCGTCCTTGCCGCCAGGTGCACGACCACCGTGACATTTTCCAGAGCGGCGCGCCAGTCCGTATCCGGCCCGATCTTGCCGACCACCGCATCTTCCGCATGCGCACTCGCACCGGATCTCAGCGCCCTCCGATACGCAACACCGCCCTGCTCCAGCGCCGCGCACAATGCGCTGCCGACAAATCCGGTTGCACCGGTGACCAGCACGCGCGGCCGATCGTCACCGACAGGGATTTCTACAGCTGCTTGCGCCACACCACGCGATTGACGTAATCGGTATAGCTGAGGATGTGCCGGACGACTTTCTTCGACACGTTGTCCGGCTCATAGTCCGGCACCATCCGGAATGCGCGCTCCCCGCCCGCATGCTGCCGCACAACCGTATCGACCGCTTCGAGCACCCGGTCGCGTTTGAGCCCGCACATGATCAGCGTGCCCTCGTCCATGCCCTCCGGGCGTTCGTGCGCCTGGCGGATCGTCACCGCAGGGAAACCCAGTATCGAGGACTCCTCGGTGATCGTGCCGCTGTCCGACAGCACACACCCGGCGTTCATCTCGAGATTCACATAATCGAGAAAGCCGAGCGCTTCGATAAACCTCACCCCTGCATCGTTGCCGCCGATCCCGAGTTCGTCCAGCCGTTTGCGCGTGCGCGGATGCGTGGAAACGATTACCGGCATCCGGTGTTTGTCGTACAGCGCGCGCAGCGTATCCAGCAGATCGCGCAAATTTCTAGAATCGTCGACGTTCTCTTCCCGATGCGCGCTAACCAGGAGATAAGCGTGTGGCTGTAGCCCGAGCCGCGTCATTGCGTCGCTCGATTCAATCCCCGACCGGTAGTAATTCAACACCTCCCGCATCGGCGAGCCAGTCTTGATCACGGTATCCGGCCGCAAACCCTCCGCAAGCAGATACCGCCGCGCGTGCTCGGTATAGGGTAGATTGATATCGCTTGCGTGATCGATCATGCGCCGGTTGATCTCTTCCGGCACCCGCTCGTCGAAGCAGCGGTTGCCCGCCTCCATGTGGAACACCGGGATCTTGAGCCGCTTTGCCGAAATCACCGAAAGGCAGCTGTTGGTATCGCCCAGCAGCAACAGCGCATCCGGGGCCTCGGCAAGCAGCACGTCGTACGAGCGCGCAATGACGTTGCCGATGGTTTCGCCGAGATTCTCCCCGGCGACCTCCAGGAAATAGTCCGGCTTGCGGATTGCGAGCTGGTCGAAGAACACCTGGTTCAGGGTGTAGTCGTAGTTCTGTCCGGTGTGGATCAACACGTGCTCGCAGCAGGCATCCAGCTCCGCGATGACCCGAGAGAGCTTGATGACTTCCGGCCGGGTCCCGACGATGGTTGCAACCTTCATGTCGTACTCCCGGCTATCGCAGCAGCTCTGCTTCGGAGCCCTCTACCACGTCCTCCGGCAACAGCCGGTTACCGTGGAGAAGCTCGATCGTGCCCTTCAGGTCCAGCACGTTGTCCGCGGAGCTGAACTCCCGTTCAAGCGCGTTGGGTTCGTCTGGCACTCCCTCACGCAATTCGGGCAGCATCGGGCGGATGGCGTAGTAATTGCCGCGGCGCACGCAGTGATGCACCTCCTCTTCCGATATCATGATTTCGTGCATCTTTTCGCCGGGCCGCACACCGGTGATTTTGGTGGCGATCTTGCGCTTGCCGATCAGCGCGCGCGCCAGGTTCTCCACCGTTGCCGAAGGCGCGTTCGGAACATAGGTTTCCCCCCGGCGCGCCTCCTGCAGTGCGGTGACCACCGTGTCGACCGCCTGTTCCAGGGACAGCAGAAACCGCGTCATCACCGGCGCGGTAAGCGTGACCGGCCCACCGTGGCGGATCTGGTCCAGAAACAACGGAATGACCGAGCCGCGCGAGGCCAGCACGTTGCCATAGCGCACGCAGATGAAACGCGTCTTTGGGTTGAGAATGTTGGCCGCGATAAAAATGCGCTCCTGCACCGCCTTGCTCATCCCCATCACGTTTACCGGCTTGCACGCCTTGTCCGTGCTGATTCCGATCACCGTATCCACCGGATAGCTGTTCTCTTCGATCGCCCGCACGATGTTGTAGGCACCAATGCAGTTGGTCATGATCGCCTGCTGCGGAAAGTACTCGCAGGTTGGCACCTGCTTCAGCGCGGCCGCGTTAACGACGACATCGGCGCTCTTGACCGCGGAACAGACCTCATCGAAGTTGCGCACGTCGCCGATGCGGAACTCCAGCACGTTTAGGAAGTTGTTGAAAATCACCTCATCCGTGGTGACCGCCTTGTGCAGGTAGGCGGTGCGCATCTCGTGCTGCTTCGCCTCGTCGCGCGAGAACACGATGACCTTGCGAGGGGTGCCATGCGTGCCGCTCAGTGCGCGGTACACGAAAGTCTTTCCCATCGACCCCGTACCGCCGGTCACCAGTATGGTCTTATCCTGAAACAGCATCTGTCAGTCCTGTTGAAATTCGTCGGCAAGTTCGGAGATCATCGCATCCCACGCCGGCGGCCGGTATGAAAACTCCTCCCGGAATCGCGAGGAATCGAGGCTGCGGTCGCAGACAAACTCGTCCTGCGGATCAATTGTGGTGCCCAACTTCAGCGCAGCGTTCACTTTCTGCAGCAGGTCGTATTTGGAGATTGGCTCGCTGGACACGTGGTACAGCCCGCTTGCCTGCGGATGCTCGACCAGCAGTTTCTCGATGATGCGCGACATCTCCAGCGTCGTGAAGCCCGAATAGATCGCACGCCGGAACCCCGGGATCTTCTTGCCGCGTTGTGCCATGAACCACTCCAGCAGCCCGGTCTTGCGCGAAAGCTCCGGACCGATGATCGAAGTCCTGAGTGTGATACAGCCCGGCTCGGCCACCTCGCCCAGCAGCTTGCTGCGGCCGTAAAGGTCCTCCGCGTCCGCGATGTCGTTCTCCGTGTACCCGCCCTTACGCCCGGAAAAAACGCAATCCGTGCTCAGGTGCACCAGCCGGCAGCGCGCGGCCCGGGCGACCAGCGCCAGCCGGTGCGGCAGCAGGGCGTTGATCTGGATGCTCGGCAGACTCGCCCTCGCTTCGTCGCGCTGCTTGACGATACCGACGCAGTTCACCATCGCTTCCGGCTCGAAGTCCGCGACAGCATCCATCAATTGATCCGTGCTGCGCACGTCCACGCCGGGATACGAATTGCCGTGCCGGAACAGTCCGGATGCGGCATAGGTGCCCAATCCCTGGCGGAGAGTTACGCGAACGTCGTGCCGGGGTTGCAGGTGGCGCAGCAGCCGATGGCCCAGCATGCCGTCGCCGCCGAGGATCAGGATGCGCATTGGCTGTTGTCTTCGATGGTTTCTTGAATGCAGCGTTCGAGGCGCTGCAGAAGAATACCGCGTTCGAACTGAGCCTCAAAGTACGCCCGGCCCCGTTCGCCCATTCGCTCGCGTTCGGACTCCGGCATGCGGTACATCGACAGCACGGCGGCAGCCAGCCCACGCGGATCGTCGGCGGGGCAGGTAAGCCCCGCGCCGGCTTCATCGAGCACGCGCGCGCCCTCGCCGTCCAGCGACGCGACGATCGGCCTGCCGCAGGCGAGATAGGACTGCAGTTTGCTCGGGACCGTCATGGCGAACACCGGGTCGCGCCGGAGCGTCACCAGCAGCGCGTCTGCCAGCGCGAAGAATCGTGGCATGGTTTGCGGGGGGAAGCGCCCCAGAAAACGCACGCTGCCCTTCAAGCCGCGCGCCGCCACTTCTGCCTCGGCCCACTCCCGCATGCGCCCGTCGCCCAGCACTATCCACTGGATCTCGGGTGTGTCGCGCAGCAACGTCGCCGCCTCGATGATCGTGCCGAAGCTCTGCGCCGCGCCGATATTGCCGGCGAACACCACGCGGAAGCCTACCGGCATGAGCTTTCGCTCTTCGGCATCGGGCTCCACCTCGACTGGCCTGTAGAACGCTTCGGCACTGTTGGGCAGATAAACGATCCGCTCATCTGCACCGCCCAACCGCAGCACCTGATCGCGAAAGGCCTGCGACTGGATCAGGATGCGGTCGCTGCGGCGATAAATGAAACGCACCATGCGCTCCACCAT
>DATKEK010000203.1:0-2588 GCA_035512195.1 Burkholderiales bacterium | reverse complement strand
GGCGCATGCGCCCGTCCCATCGCGTCGGTCTGGAAGGAAGTTGCATCACTCACGAGCGAGCTCATCACAATCCGTAAGAACTGCAAACCACCAAGATCACCAAGGACACCAAGAAGGAAAAAGAATCTTGTGGATTCTCTTGGTGCCCTTGGTGATCTTGGTGGTTCGTTTTGTCTTGTTCAGTTTCTGCTTCGTGCTCTCGGCGTCCTCCGCGTTGAGCGCTTCTCTTCTCCCGCGTACTGCGCCGCAGGCGCCTGCGCCAGCGGGATCAGGCTTTCCTTCAGCGTACGCAGCACGAAGCTCGACTTGCTGTGGCGGATGCCGGGAATGCGGTACAGCTTCTCCCGCAGCAGGCGCTCGTAGTCGCGCGTGTCCCTGACCGCGATGCGGATGTAGTAGTCGTAGTCGCCGGAAACCAGGTAGGCCTCGAGTACTTCGGGAATCTGCTCGAGGATGCGGCCGAACTCGAACAACGTCTCGTCGGTGTGGCTTTCCAGCGTCACCTGCACGATGACGGTTTCGGTGAGCCCGACCTTGGGCGGATCGATGCGCACCGTGTAGCCCTTGATCACGCCGTCGCCTTCCATGCGTTTGATGCGGTTCCAGCATGGCGTGGCCGACAAGCCGACCCGCTTACTGATGTCCTGCAGGCTCGCACGCGCGTCCTCCTGCAGTACCTGCAGGATGACCAGATCGAACTTGTCCACATTCATTCTTCTAATCCTCAATATAAAAGAAGAACAGTCTTCCGTAAGCCTATTTTACAAGGAAAAAAGAGGCTTTTTCTGTGCTTCCACGGGTACGATACTAACCATGACCGATCTCGCCCTGCCCACATCCCTGCTGACGCCTGCCGCTGATGACCTGCGTGCGCCTGTGCGCACCGGTGCGCAGGCGCTGCTCGACACGCTGGCGGAGCTGGACGTGGACACCGTGTTCGGCTACCCGGGCGGGGCGGTGCTGCCACTGTACGATGCGCTGCACGCGGAACACCGTATCCGTCATGTGCTGGTGCGGCACGAGCAGGCCGCGGTGCACGCAGCGGAGGGGTATGCACGCTCGACCGGGAAATGCGGGGTCGTGCTGGTGACCTCGGGTCCCGGCGTGAGCAACACCATCACCGGCCTGCTGGATGCGATCTGCGATTCGATTCCGGTACTGGTGATCTCCGGCCAGGTCGCCACGCCGGCAATCGGCACCGACGCCTTCCAGGAATGCGACGCGCTCGGCCTGTCGCGGCCGGTTACCAAGTGGAACGCGCAGATCCGCCGCGCCAGCGACGTTCCCACACTGGTGCGCAAGGCGATGCAGGTAGCGACTCACGGCCGGCCAGGGCCGGTATTGCTGGACTTTCCCAAGGACATCCAGCTCGCCGACGCGAGCGATGACTTGCTAACGCCCGCCGCCAGATCGGTAACGAAGCGCAAGCCGCCCTGCCGCAAGCGACTTTCGGAAGCTGCAGAACTTATCCGGCGCGCGCGGCGACCCGTGTTCTATGGCGGCGGCGGGCTGGTCAATTCCGGCCCCGCCGCATGCGAATCGTTCACGCGGCTGGTGCGCCGCACCGGCGCCCCGTGCACGCTGACGCTGATGGGCCTGGGCGCGTATCCCGGGTCGGACCCGCAGTTTCTCGGCATGCTCGGCATGCACGGCACGCTGGAAGCGAACCTGGCGATGCACCATGCCGATCTGGTGATCTGCGTGGGCGCGCGTTTCGACGACCGCGTCACCGGAAAACTTACCGAGTTCTGCCCGCACGCGAAAACGATTCACCTCGATATCGATCCCGCCTCGATCAACAAGGTGGTACGCGCCGACGTGCCACTGGTTGGGGACTGCGCCGAGCTGCTCGAAGGGTTGCACGCGGCGCTGGAACCGTTGTCGCAGGAACCCGCCGCGCTCGCAGGCTGGTGGAAGAGGATCGAGGCATGGCGCGCGCATGACAGCCTGGGCTTCGAACCGCGCACAGACGCAATCCTGCCGCAGCAGCTGATGCGCTCGCTGCAGCACGCGACCGCAGGGTGCGATGCGATCGTGTCCACCGACGTCGGCCAGCATCAGATGTGGGCCGCGCAGCACCTGCGCTTCGAGCGGCCGAACCGATGGCTGACTTCCGGCGGCGCCGGCACCATGGGTTACGGGCTGCCCGCCGCGATCGGCGCGCAGATCGCACATCCCGGGAAACTGGTGGCGTGCGTCAGCGGTGACGCGTCGGTATTGATGAATATCCAGGAACTTTCGACTGCGGTTCAGCACCGCACGCCTGTGAAGCTGATCGTGTGCAACAACGGCTACATGGGCATGGTGCGCCAGTGGCAGGAACTTAATCATGGCGGCCGCTACAGCCACAGCTACACCGCCGCGCTGCCGGATTTCGTGGCGGTGGCGCGCGGCTTCGGCTGGGCCGCTGCCCGCGTGCAGGACCCGGCGCAGCTCGACGCAGCAATCGCCGAATGCCTCGCGCATGACGGGCCGTTCCTGCTGGACGTCGCGGTGGCGCCGCAGGCAAACTGCTTTCCGATGATTCCCTCCGGGCGCGGACACCACGAAGTGATGCTGAACGAAACCACCCTTTACACGGTCGAGAT
>DATKEK010000202.1:0-7496 GCA_035512195.1 Burkholderiales bacterium | reverse complement strand
CGAGGTTTTCTTGCAGAAATGCGATCGACTCCCGGTGCAGTTCGATCGACTGCTCCGGCGTGAACAGATCGATTGTGCCCCAGCGGATCGCGCGGAAGTCCAGCACATGGCGCAGCGACTCCTCGATCGCCGGCTGCCGGTTCTGGCGACCGAAAAGCTCGAAGTCGGTCCACAGCGTACTGCCGAGGAAGCGCACGCCGTCGATCACCATCTGGTCGTTGTCCAGCAGACGCACGTTGGCGCTGTCGGCCGCGCGCGCCGTCAGCGCCACCTCGGTCGCGTTCAGATCCGCGCCGTAGTATTCGTGATTGCCGGGCACGTAGAGTACGGCAGCCCCAGGAAACGACTTTTCCGCCCAGTCGATGCCACGGGTGCCGTTGTCGATATCGCCCGCAAGCACGACCACGTCGGCACCGGTGTGCGGCGGCTGGAACGGCGGATGCTTGTCGGAGAACTCGAGGTGCAGGTCGGAGAAAATCTGGATTTGCATCTGTAGAGGGCTCAAAACGAATCGGCGGAGCGCACGGCTCCGCCGATTGTAGTTCGACTTGCGTTCTTCGGCGCGGCTTCGCCGCTGCGTTCAGCGAATCAGATCGCGATACGCATGCCAGGTGGCGTGGCCGAGCAGTGGCAGGACGATCACCAGGCCGAGCAGGAAAGTGGCGAATCCGATCGCGGTCAGCACCGCGATCAGCACCGCCCACACCAGCATTGCCGCGGGATTGGCGGCGACCGTCCTGATGCTGGCGGCGATCGCGGCCCCGGTCGGCGTTGCCCGCTCGAAGATCATCGGCGCCGATACCGCGGCCAGCGCGAACGCCACCAGGGCGAATACCGCGCCGGTGGCGAGGTAAGTGGCGAGGAATCCGTAATTGTCCCAGTCGACCACCGTCCGGTAGAAGGTATCGCTCACCGGGGGCAGGGTACCGCCGAAAGCCTGCACGAACAGCAGGTGCGACACGACGACCCACGCAATCGCAAGCCCCGCGAGCGCCAGCCCCAGGCGCGCGAGCGGCCTGCCGTTTCTCGCTGCGCCCTCTACCGATGCATCGAAGGTCGCGGGTTGACCGGCGGCGCGCAGCCGCGACAACTCGTAAAAGCCGGCGGCGACTACCGGTCCCACCAGCAGGAATCCGGAAACGGCCGCTGCGAGCAGGTCGATATGCGCGCTGAACAGCAGCAGGATCAGCCAGCCCAGCGCGACCAGGATCAGCCCGTGTGCGATGCTCGGCCAGGCATTGTCGGTGAAGTCCTGCCACCCGCGTGCCAGCCATTCGAACGGGCGCGTCGCCTCGATACGCGCTATCTGCGGCGCATCCGGGCTGCGGTCGAAGGTTTCCATGGTCTTTTCCATCGCGTTCCTCCTTCACTTGGGAGCCAGGACCCCCGGTGGAACCGGATTTCCCCCGTGTGCCGGCCGGGCCGCGCGCGTTCATGGACAGCTCCAGTCGGCGGTCATCCGGGTTGCCCGCGAAGTCTACTCCCGCGGCAGACCGGTGCGCCGGGTGGCCGGGTGCCATGCGGCGGGACCGTGCCGGTTCACGGAACCTGTTACCCGGGGAGCACTCTTTGTGAATAGACTTCTTTTGTGTGCTGCAGTTGTCATGTACTGCGACCGGCGATGAAATACAACGAGATCCTGCTGATTTACGACCGCGAGTGCCCGCTGTGCGATGCCTACTGCCGCAGGGTGCAGGTCCGGGAGGCGACCGGGTCACTGCGGCTGGTGAACGCGCGCGACGCCGGCCAGGCGATGGACGATATCACCGCAAGCGGCCTGGATATCGACCAGGGCATGGTGCTGAAGGTCGGAGACGTCCTGTATTACGGTCCTGACGCGATTCATATGCTGGCCCTGTTGAGTGGCCGCTCTGGCGCGTTCAATTGGTTGAATTATTGGATTTTCCGTTCTGCTGATCGCGCCCGGCTGGTGTATCCGGCGTTTCGTTTCTTCCGCAATCTGTTGTTGAAACTGCTGCGGAAACGCAGGGTCAATAACTTGGGGTTGCCTGGAAACCCGCGTTTCTGAGCCTGGCCGGGTTCGCCGGATCGACAATGCGAGCCGTTCTCGTTCTGGGGACCCCTCGCTTTTTCTGCTGAACCGGCAAAGGGGCGCGTAGAATAAACCTCCCTACACGTAAATCAGGATGGTTAAGACATGCCTACAGGCACCGTTAAGTGGTTCAACCCGGCGAAGGGCTTCGGCTTCATTTCCCCCGACGACGGTTCAAAAGATGTATTCGTGCATATTTCGGCAGTGGAAGGTGCGGGACTGGGTACTCTGCAGGAGAACCAGAAAGTCTCGTACGAACTTGAGAAGGGGCGCGACGGCAAGACTTCCGCGGGTAACCTGAAGGCACTGTAACCTGGCTTGCGTTACTTTTCGGCCAGCCGAGACATACCGCTGGCCGGATCCGGTTGCGCACGCAGTATGCGGACCGGGGCACTATTCAGCGGAAAAAACGGCGGAGATTTTCTCCGCCGTTTTTTTTGCCGTAATGACCGGGCAGACCGGCGGTTCCGGCGCAGCTATTCGCGCAGTCGCACGCGCCTGCCGTCGGCGAGGTCGCGGTCCGGATGCGCGATCACGGTCTCGCCCGCCGCCAGGCCGGCCGTCACCTCGCTATAAAGCGTGCCGCGCTGCCCGATCTGCACCGCGCACAGGCGGACGCGCCCGTCCTCCTCCACGAACGCCGCCCAGCCTGCGCCGTTGCGGAACAGGCTGCTGGTCGGTACTTTCAGCACGTCGTCCGATTCCCACAGCACGAATCGCGCGTTTACCCGGTAACCGTCGCCCAGTCGCGACCACTGCTCTGGCGGCGAGACGATGTCGACGATCACCCATACCCGCTGCTCTTCCACGCCGAGCGCGGAGATTTTGGTGAATCCGGTCGGTTCGATGCGCTTCACCACGCCCTCGAGCGGGTCGGCGCTGCCCCAGCGTTCGAGCCACACGCGCATGCCGGGCGCGATGCGCACTGCGTCCGAAGACAGCACGTCGATTTCCGCTTCCAGCCGCGCGGGGTCGCCGATATCCAGAATCGGTTCGCCGGGTTGCACCACGCGCGTGCTTTCGAAGTGGCGCCTGAGCACGCGGCCGGGGACCGGCGAGCGCAACTGCAGCACGCCGCTGACGCCGGCATCCTGGCCGCCGGCGTGGGCGAGCGCCGTGCGCGCCGCGGCGAGTTCATATTCGGCGGTGCGCACGCGGAAACGCGCTGAGGCAAGCGCCGCATCCGCGCGGCGCGCTTCGGTCTGCGCCTGTTCGACCATGTTCTTCGGCACCACGCCGTCCTTGCCGAGACGGTCCAGGCGAACCGATTCGTTGCGTGCAAAGCCTGCGGCCGCCTCGGCGGCCTTCACTTCTTCGCGCGCCGAGGCGAGCATCGCGCTCGCGGCCGCCACCTGCGCCCGCGCGGACTGCATGCTGCGCATGTCCAGCGCCGGCGCGGCGACCGCGTCCAGCGTTGCCAGCACGTCGCCGGCGGCGACCGCATCGCCCACTTCCAGCGTGATGCGCCGCGTTTGCGCCGCGATCGGCGCGGAAATCTGGTAGCGGTCCACGACGCGCGTGCGTCCTTCATCCTCGATCGTCACCTCGAGATGGCCGCGCGCGACCTGTTCGGCGTCGACCAGCAAAGGCGCCGGCCGGAATCCGAGCGCCAGCAGCGCGATAACCGCGGCGCCGGCGAGATAAGGCGCCAGACGCCGCCACAGGCTGATGCGTTTCTTGTTCATTCTTTTGCTTTCAGTACGGCAACCAGATCGAGACGAAACAGCCGTCGCGCCACGATCAGCCCCGACAGCAGCGCAGAGACGGCAACCATGGTAGCGGCGAACGCGTACACGTTGCGCGAGATCTCCAGCGGAATGCGATAGAGGTCCGATTCCACGCCGTGCACGATATAGGCGACCAGCGCCACGCCGATCACGAATCCCACCGGAATCGCGGCGGCGGTGAGCAGGGCGAGCTCGCCGAGCAGGATGTAGGCGATCTCGCCCCTGGTGAATCCGAGCACGCGCAGGCTGGCGAGTTCCCGCGAGCGCTCGGTGAGCGTAATGCGGGCGCTGTTGTAGACCACGCCGACGGCGATGCTGCCCGCGAGCAGGGTGCTGATGAATGCAAACGTCAGAACGATGTTGGCCATCGAGTCGTAAAAATTGCGTATCGCGGTCAGCCGGTCGGTGACGCCGGCGATCCGCGGCGCGTCCTTGAGCGTGGCGACCACGCTCTCCCGAAAGCCGGGTTCTACCGTGAGCAGTGCGCCGGACACCGCCGCGCCTTCGCGTAGCAGGCGGTTCAGTGCCGACATCTCCATGTAAGCGGCCACGCCGGTAAACTCGCGCACGATCCCGGTTACCGGCACCGAGAGCGTTTCCCGCCGGCCCTCGAGGAACTCGACAGTCACATGGTCGCCCGGTCGCGCGCCCAGGTAATCTGCGAGAAAGTCGTTCAGCACCAGCCCGTCGGGCGGCAGTGGGAACACCCGCAGTTCGTCGTCCAGCACGCGTCTGAGCCGGCTATCCGGCTCCAGTCCCTGCACTCCTGTGCGGTAGCTGGCATTGCCCAGCCGCAGCGTTGCGGCGGCGACGCGTACCGGTTCGACGTGATCCACGCCCGGCACGGCCGCCAGCTCGTGCACGACACGGCGCGAAGTCGGCTCGATGAAGGTAACGGTGAGGTCGTCGCGCTGCGCGAATCCGTACTGCACCTTGATCAGGTAATCGATCGCGCCTTCCTGGAAACGGCCGACCATCAGGATGCCGCAGGCCATGGCGATGCCGATCACCGAGAGCATGGCTTTCAGCGGGCGGCGTTCGATGTTGCGCAGGATCATGCGCGTGGGCTGGGTGAACAGGCGCTGCAGGCCCAGTCGCTCGATCAGGGTGGCGCGGAACACCGGCGGCGCTTCCGGGCGCATCGCTTCGGCCGGCGGCAGCACGATCGCGCGGCGCACGGCGGACAGGGTGCCGAGCAGCCCGGCACCCGCCGTCACCAGCACGCCGATGCTGATCACCTGGTAGCGCAGCCGGAATTCCAGAAAAGGAAAATGGAAGAAACTGCGGTACAGCTCGGCCATCATCTGGCCCAGCCACAGTCCGGTGACCATGCCGATCAGCAGGCCGAGCGCGATAATCATCAGCACCAGCTGCGTGTAGTGCAGGCCGATCTGGACACTGCTGTAACCGAAGGCCTTGAGAATCGCGATCTGATCCCGCTGGGTGCCGATCAGCCGCGTCAGCACCACGTTCAGCAGGAAGGCCGCCACGCCGAGAAAGATTGTCGGAAACACCGTGGCCATGGTGCGCAACTGCTCCATCTCGATGCTGAGGTAGCGGTGCGAGAGCTGATCGTCGCGCCCAATTGCGCCGAGCCCGCCGTAGGATGCGAGCAGCGCATCCAGGCGCTCGATCACGTCGCCGGTGCGGGCGTCGCGGGTTAGCGAGAGCACCACGTCGTTGAATGCGCCGTCCATGTCGTAGGCGTTGCCGAGCTGGGTGCGGTTCATCCACAGCACGCCGTAGCGCGCATAGTCCGGGAACAGGTCGCCGGGCTTGAGCTGGTAGATATACTCCGGAGACAGCGCGACGCCGACGATCTCCAGGTTCTGCAAACGGCCGTTGATGATTGCCGCCAGCCGGTCGCCCGGGCGGAAACCGTGCGCATCCGCGAACGCCGCGCTCACCGCCACTTCCCGGTCGCGTCCGGCATCCGGCAGCCGGCCTTCGCGCACGTAGAGGCTGTTCAGCGCGGCGTTGCGGCCGTCGGGCAGCGACACGATCAGCCCGGTGGCGGGATCGGCGAATCCGGGAATGTCCAGATTCGCCGCCGCCACCACCCGGGTCTCCACCTGCTGCACGCCGGGAATCGCCTCGATCGATTCGCGCAGCGACTCGGGCGCGCGTTTGAGCGATCCGAACACGTGCGCGAAGCGGAAATCGCGGTAATAGGCGTCCCGCGTGAGCGTGAGTGAGTCCAGCGAGGACAGCGACATCATCAGCGTGGCGACACCGCCGGCGATCACTACCGCGATCGCCAGCGCTTGGCCGCGCAGATGCCAGACTTCGCGCAGCAGCTTGCGGGTGAGTGTGCTCACCAGGAGAGCTCCCAAGGGGATTTCTTGCTGGTGTTGCTGTCGATGGAATGGATGCGTCCGTCGCTGAAATGGATTACCCGGTCCGCCATGTCGGCGATGCCGGCGTTATGCGTGATCACCGCGGTGGTGGTGCCGAGTTCACGGTTGATGCGTTCGAGCACTTCCAGCACCACCACGCCGGTCTTCGAGTCGAGTGCACCGGTCGGTTCGTCGCAAAGAAGCACCTGCGGACGTTTCGCCACCGCGCGCGCGATGGCTACCCGCTGCTGCTCGCCGCCGGAAAGTTGCGCGGGAAAATGGTCCAGCCGTTCGCCGAGACCGACCAGGCCGAGCGCTTCCTCCGGCGCCATCGGATCGTCGGCGATCTCGGTGACGATGGCGACGTTCTCGCGGGCGGTCAGGCTGGGAATCAGGTTGTAGAACTGGAATACGAAGCCGACGAAATAGCGGCGGAACTCGGTCAGTTCGCGGTCGCCGACCTGGGTGAGGTCGCGCCCGGCGCAGATCACATGGCCGTCGGTGGGCGAATCCAGCCCGCCGAGAATGTTTAGCAGGGTGGACTTGCCGCTGCCCGACGGGCCAAGCAGCACCACGAACTCGCCCGGAAAAAGATCGAGATCGACGCCGCGCAGTGCATGCACCTGCACCTCGCCCATCTGATAGACCTTGGTGAGCCCGCGGGCCTCGAATACCGGCTGCCTGTCCATGGCTGGAATCTAGCCGGCTATGCCCGCAAGGGATTGCCTCAGGTCAAACCCCGGCGTGCCTAGTCGAGAGGTTCACGTATGAGCCACAACTAAGCGGCCCGCCCGCCGATCGTCGGCTTGTAACGCGGTCCGGCGGAATGAAGGCCTCTTGAATTTCGCCTTCTCTGCGCCTTTGCGGCACCCAAGGTTTTCGACGTGCGGCAGCGCGTCAGGTACGGTACGACGGATCGATGCGGTCGAGCATGCGCAGCGCCGCCGGCCATTCGGGGTGGCGCACGTAGGCACCGGCCTGCGCTTCGCCGCCTTCGAACTGTTCGCGCGTCTTCGCCATTACCTTGTCGGGGATGCGCCGCAAAGGTGCGCCGGTTGCCATCGCGCGCAGCTGCACTCCGGCGGCGACCTCGAACTGGTACAGGCGCACGAATGCCCAGCAGATGCTCGGCCCCATGGTCAGCAGGCCGTGATTCCACAGCAGCATCGTATGATTGGTGGGGCCGAGGTCCTCGACCAGCCGGCGCCGCTCGTCGGTATCGAGCGCGATGCCCTCGAACGCATGGCAGGCGACGCGCTCGTGGAACTGGCAGCCCTCCTGGTTCAGCGGCACGAACTCTGCCTGCGCGGCGGACAGTGCCACTGCGTTGGTGGAGTGCGTGTGCAGCACGCATTGCACGTCCGGCCGCGCGGTATGCAC
>DATKEK010000201.1:0-5934 GCA_035512195.1 Burkholderiales bacterium | reverse complement strand
TCCATCGACTTCTTGCCAACCGCGCTGTTCTGCACCACCAGCACGTAGCCGAGGCCCACATAGGGATCGGTAAATGCCAGCCGCCCCGCCCGCCCGCGGGCCGACAGCATGTCTTCATCGCCGGAATCCGAAATGCCCATGAAAACGTCGCAGCGATCGCGAAGGATCGAGCCGCGAAACGCACGCCCGATTCCGCCTCGCGTCGAGGTATCGGACCAGTAAACATCCAGATCCATGCCGCCGCGCTTGGCGATCTCGCGGATCACCTCGACATCGATACCCGGCGGGTTTCCGCCCTGCACCGAGTACGGATAGTTCCAGGGGTCGGCACAGGCAAGCAGCTTGCCACGCACTTTGGACCGTTCCAGCGTATCTGCGCCTTCAGGGGCTACCCCCCCTTCCGCACCTTGCGCCTGCACGGCAGAAACGCCGAACGCAAGCAGCGCGGCCAGAGAGGATGAGATCAACAGCTTTTTCATTTCACTCCTTCCATAGTCGTTCCGCTTTAGTGCTTGTAAACGTCCCTGAGGCTCCGGGGTTTACCGCCGGCTGTCGCCGGCCACGGTTCTTTGCGCGTGCCGTGTTTGAACGAAGCTGCCACAAAAAATAAGGGAGGGCGTAAGCCGCCCCCCCTTGGTCCTGCTGTTACTGCGTATGCGTAGTGACTGTCCTTGCTGCGAGATCAGTCAACAGCGAACACCATCAGAGCGCCGCCCTTCTGGTGCTTCTGCAGCCACTCGGAGAAGTACAGCGGCCAGATACCGCCGCCGCCCGCGCCGTACACGATCGCGACGTATTGCTTGCCGTCCGAGCCGGTGTAAGTGGTCGGGTTGCCGTGCACGCCCGAACCGACCTGGAACGACCAGAGATGTTCGCCGGTTTCGTCGTTGACGGCATTGAACATGCCGTCAGGATCGCCGTAGAACACCAGTCCGCCCGCGGTGGCCAGCATGCCGCTGGTGGCAGGCCAACTCTGCGGCTTGGTCCAGGTCAATGCACCGGTCGCGCCGTCATAGCCGTTGATCATGCCATGACCCGGGTTCCAGGTGATGACCCGGGCGCCGAGGTACCACTCGCCACGCTTCCAGTCCATTTTCTTCGCCTGGAGGTCCATCGCGAAGTTGTAGATCGGCACGTAGACCATCTTGGTGCGATGGCTGTACGCGACCGGGTGCCATTCCTTGCCGCCGTCCAGGGACGGTGCAATATCGGTGGTCACGCGGTCATACACGACGTCCATCTTCGGCCAGTCGTAGATCGGCCGGCAGTTGTTCTTCGTGCTAATCGGCTCTTTCACGTAGTTGACGCGGCTCAACGCAGTCACCCATACGCAAACGTGCTCGTTGCCGTGCTTGGTGCGGCGGGTGTTGTTGCGATCGATGCCGTAGACGTGGCCATTACGGCTCGCGTGGAGCCAGAGCTTCTTGCCGCCGAGCTCGACCAGGACGTGTTCGTTCACGCCGTCGTAGTCATACGGGTCGTTCGGGGTGTACTGGAAGTAGCTCTTGATCCTGCCGGTGTCAGGATCGAACGCCAGCGTGCTGTTCGAGAACAGGTTGTCCCCGAGACGCACATGCCGGTCGAAGTCCGGACCAGGGTTACCGATACCCCAGAACAGGGTGTTGGTTTCCTTGTCGTACGAGCCCGTGTTCCAGGTCGAACCACCGCCGTATTTCCACGACTCACCCGCCCACGTATCGTTGCCGGGCTCGCCCGGGCCGGGGATGGTGTAGGTCTTCCACGCCGGGGCGCCGGTGTCGGCATCGATCGCCGCCAGCCAGCCGCGCACGCCGTATTCGGCGCCGGCCGTACCGAAGATGATCTTGCCGCGCAGGGCCATCGGCATCACGGTAAAGGTCTCGGCGTAGGTGTAGTCACCCATCTTGCGGTCCCACACCACCTTGCCGGTGTTGTTCTCGAGCGCTACCACATGCGCGTCGAGGGTGGCCAGGTAGACCTTGTCCTTGTAGACGGCAACACCGCGGTTAACCACGTCGCAGCACAGCTTCGGGAACACGTCGCCCGGCAGCTCGCGCTCGTACTTCCAGTTGACTTTGCCAGTAACGGCATCGACGGCAATGACTTTGTTGAACGAAGTCGTGACGTAGATCGTACCGTTTACCGCGACAGCCTGGCTGTCCTGTCCCTCCAACACGCCGAAGGTCAGGTTCCACACCGGCCGCAGCTTCTTGACGTTGTCCCGGTTGACCTGGGTCAGCGCGCTGTAGCGGGTGCTTGCATAGTCCTTGCCGTAATGAAGCCAGTTCTGGGCATCCTTGTCAGCGTTCAGGAGCATTTGATCCGAAACATAGTTTGCTGCGTGCCGGCCCCTGATTTCAAGGGTATCGACACCTATGGCGGAAACAACTCCGGAAGCACCGATCGCCGCGATTGCAGCGATAGACACCGCAGCACGTTTGATGTGCAACGATTGCTTCGTCATTTAGAGACACCTCCCGTTGAATCGCGCGAAACCTGTGTCACGGATGACGCGCTATGGTTTTTGATTTACTGCATGGTGCGTAAAGCGAACGAATCAGCCTGAGAAACATAGCGGATAAGCTTTACGACATGGGGAAGGTAGATGAAGCACTATGGCTTGTCAATAAAAAGCGTGCCGGAAACCCGCGACAGGATTGGATTTCCGGCATATTGCAGCGCATCAATCGAGCGGGCGCCGTACACCGCGCAGGGCTTGAACGGTTACTGTACACAGAGCACCCGCGCTGCCTGGTTTCGGCAGGCGGCATCATCGGTGCGATGGCTACGACATCCGGAAAGCTTGTTCACATGATGAAACCAAAGCACGCCCTGCTCGCGTTCACCGCCGCACTGCTGCTCGCGTCCCCCGCGCCGGAGCGCCTGCTGGCGGATCCGCTGCTCACCTATCCGCTCAGGATCAAGGCGCACACCGTGCGCGCGGAGATCGCGAACACCGAGGAGAGCCGCAGGCGCGGGCTCATGTTCCGCAGGAACCTGCCCGAGAACCACGGGATGATCTTCATCTACCCGGCCAAGAGCCGGCAGGGCATGTGGATGAAGAACACGCCTATTCCGCTATCGGTGGCGTTCATCGACGAACGCGGACACATCGTGAACATGGCGGACATGGAGCCGTTCTCCGAGCAGCCGCATTATTCGGCAGGAGAAGTGAAGTACGCGCTGGAGGTGAATCAGGGCTGGTTCGCGCGGCATGGCATCCGCACAGGCGACCGCGTCGAGGGACTGGACCGTCTGCCGCCCGCCAAATGAAAAAACGCGGAGCCCGAGCGGCTCCGCGTCTGAAAAGGCATAAATGCCCGGCTCAGTAAAACACCGCCGTATGTGCGCCGGCTCCCATGAAGAACAGCATCGGCAGCGAGAGTGCCACGTTGATCCTCGATACCAGGAAAGCCGTGCGACGCGCCTTGTTCTTTTCTTCGTCGCTTGCCTGCACCAGACCCAGCACCTTCTTCTGGTTCGGCCAGATGAATACCCATACGTTGATCAGCATGATGGTGCCGAGCCATGCGCCCATGCCAATCACTGCATAGGAACCGCGGAACAGGAAAGCCTCCATGAAGTTGGCGCCGAGCAATGCCGCACCAGACAGCCAGGTGACCACCGCGGCCCAGCGGAAATACAGCAGCGCACGCGGCGCGACATGCTTGCCGATGCCGGCGGCCGTTCCGTCGGCCTGCGCCGCCTTAAGCGCAGCCACCTGCACGAAGTTGAAGTAGTAGAGCAGGCCAATCCACATGACACCTGCCAGAAAGTGAATCCAGCGCGATATACCGGGGACGAATTCCATGCCTCAGCCCCCCATCAACGCTCTGACGGCGTAGTAGAGAATCACGGTGAGCACAACGCCGACGATCACCGTTCCCCATAGCGAGTCCAGCGGATTCTGCATCTCACACCCCCAATTTCTGATTGTTGGAACTACGCCTGCCAGTTTAGGGCGCACACAGCGGGAGGGCAATAGCCGATCATGCCGCTCGGGTATTTGCGGCTTGCCGAGAAGATAAGGGGCCTCGCTCGAGGCCCCTCCGGTCGCCTTGTGCACGGGCCGGTTCAGCCGGCGAAATTCTTCGAGGCGAAGTCCCAATTCACCAGTTTCCAGAAGGCCTCGAGGTATTTCGGCCGCGCATTGCGATAGTCGATGTAGTAGGCATGCTCCCAGACATCGCAGGTCAGCAGCGGTTTGTCTGCGGTCGTGAGCGGGGTGGCCGCATTGGCGGTATCGACGATATCCACCGAGCCGTCGGATTTTTTTACCAGCCATGTCCAGCCGGATCCGAAATTGCCGGCTGCGCTCTTGGCGAAGGCGCCCCTGAAGGCATCGACCGAGCCGAATTTCGCGGCAATCGCCCTGGCAAGATCGCCCGTGGGCTCGCCCCCACCCTTGGGCGACAGGCAGTTCCAGTAGAACGTGTGATTCCAGACCTGCGCGGCGTTGTTGAAGATTCCACCGGCAGATTTTCTGACGATATCCTCCAGCGGAAGATTCTCGAATTCGCCGCCCTTGATCAGGTTGTTCAGGTTGGTCACGTAAGCCTGGTGGTGCTTGCCATAGTGATACTCGAGCGTTTCTTTCGAGATGTGCGGCTGGAGGGAATCCATCGGATAAGGTAATTGCGGAAGCTGATGCTGCACTCTGTCGATCTCCTTGGTTTTGAGTGGAATTGCAGCCGAAAAAGACCGGTTAGTATAGCGAGAGCGGGCGGCAGGAAACACCGCGGACTTGCGCGCAGACACGCCCACCGTCGGTCAGGCCGCGGATCCACGAATCATCGCCACCACGGCAGTCGCGTCGTTTCGCCCCATGTACTGGACCTGACTGCGGATCGAACGTTCCGTCAACTCGTCCGCGATTTCGAAAGGGTCTTTGCCCAGTTCCAGCACTTCGCGAATCACGCGATCGCCCAGCACCTCCCAGACGCCATCGGAGAGCATGACGAAAACGTCGCCGGGCAGAATCTCTCCATCCGCGAAGTCCGCTACCAGATACGTATCCAGCCCGACCGCGCGGCGCAGCACATGGCGCATGTCGCGACGCTGCCAGGTGTGGTCCGCCGTAAGCTGTTTCAGGATGTCGCCGCGTTTGCGGTACACGCGGGTATCTCCCACATGCACCAGGGAATACTGGTTGCCTGCGAACAGCAGCATCGACAGCGTGCTCACCATGCCCTCCACCTCGGGGTGGCGCAGGTTTTCCGCAAGCAGCCAGTCATTCAGCGAACGCAGGACGCGGTCCAGCGCCTGCGAAACGTGCCATTTCGCCGGGGTGGCGTAAAAATCGCGCAGCACCGACTTGATAGTCGTTTCCGATGCATACCGTCCGCCGCCGTTACCGCTCACGCCGTCCGCGATCGCGAGCGCGATTCCGCGCGTGGCCGCATCCGGCTCTTCCGCCGGCGTGACCACGCCAAAGCAATCTTCGTTCTGTTTATCGGCGACCGTGCAACTCGCGTGTCCGATACTCACTGACAGCGGTTGACCGCCGTCGACAACCGCCAAAGCAACAGGTCGGGTGTCGCGCACCGCGCTGGTCTGATCTTCTTTCGTCAATTCAATCACCACAAGTCAGAATGTTCCGCCTGCGCTTCCGGCGCGACGCAGGCCGGTGAACTCGCGGCGAACAATGCTGCGACCTGAACACCTGTACCGCTCATCCCCTCCCCGTCAGGCAAAACCGCAACTGTAACGGGTCGAGCACGAAATCCCGAATCAATCCATCGCCGCCCGCGACCTGCTGTCGCTTTTGCCCGGCGGAACGAGGCCGCCCGCCTCGACCGCGGCGATCGCTTTCGCCTGGTTCAGGTCATCGGTGTAGCCGCATGCGTACAGACAACACGCCAACTGGTTCATGATCGGATGCGGCACCGGCATTTCCCCTGCAAGCACCAGCCGTATCCACGCCGCCGTGGTAGCCGCATCGACCGTAGCGGGCAG
>DATKEK010000200.1:0-11825 GCA_035512195.1 Burkholderiales bacterium | reverse complement strand
GAAACCGAGTCGCCGACCGGCTGTACGAAGCAGTTGATCAGCGTCGCGGCGAGCTGGGTGCCGGCTGCCGAGTTGATCCGCCCGCCGGGAATGAAGCCGTTCTCCAGCCCCTCGAAGAACACCGGCTCCCACTTCGCCGGTTCCTTTTCCACCGCCGCCAGCGCCCGCGCCACCCGCCGGCGTACGTCCTGGATCGTCACCTCGTCGCCCTTGGCGTACTTTTCCCGCAGCACATCCAGGCTGACGAGCTGCGGCGCGAGCGAAAGATTGGTGTCGTTGGCTTTCATGACTGTCCTGTCTCTAATCTGCAGATCATACGCCGGACCGGATTGCGAAGAAAAAGGTCGGAGCCAACCACCAAGTCACCAAGGCACCAAGGCACCAAGAGATCAGAATTCGAATGGCATTTCTTGGTGCCTTGGTGCCTTGGTGGTTCATTTGTGCATTCTCACGATGCCGCAGCGAGCGGCGCGGGTTGACTGCGTTCGCGCAGGAATTCGGCGAGCACGCGGCCGGTGTGGGTCGCCTGCGCGGCGACCTGCTCCGGGGTGCCCTGCGCGACGATGCGGCCGCCGGCTTCGCCGCCTTCGGGGCCCAAATCTATTATCCAATCGGCATCGGCCCAGATATCAAGATTGTGCTCGATCACCACTACGCTGTTGCCGGCGTCAACCAGCCGGTGCAGCACGCGGATCAGTCGCTCCACGTCGGCCATGTGCAGGCCGACCGTCGGTTCATCCAGCACATACAGCGTGTGCCGGGCGCTGCCGCGCTCCCTCACCCCCAGCCCCTCTCCCAGAGGGAGAGGGGTGTATCGGACTTTGGAGAGTTCGGTCACGAGTTTGATCCGCTGCGCCTCGCCACCGGACAGCGTCGGACTTTGCTGACCGAGCGTGAGATAGCCGAGGCCGACGTCCTGCAGCAACCGCAGCGAATGATGGATCGCCGGATGCGCCGAGAAAAACTCCACCGCTTCGTCCACGTTCATTGCAAGCATGTCACCGATCGATCTGCCCTTGTACTGCACGGCGAGGGTCTCGCCATCGAACCGCGCGCCGCGGCACACGTCGCAGGTCACTTTCACGTCCGGCAGGAAACTCATCTCGATCTTCTGCAGCCCCTGCCCCTCGCAGGCTTCGCAGCGGCCTCCCGCGGTATTGAACGAGAACCGCCCCGGCTCGAATCCGCGCATTCGTGCATCCTGCGTGCCGGCGAACAGTTTGCGGATCGCATCCCAGAAACCGACGTAGGTCGCCGGGCAGGAGCGCGGCGTCTTGCCGATCGGCGTCTGGTCGACTTCCAGCACGCGGGAGACCGGTTCCCAGCCCTTGAGTGCGCGGCAACCCGCCGGCTCGAACTTCTTTCGCCGCCGATGCTCGCCCACCACACTTTTCAGGTTGTCGAACAACACATCGCGCGCCAGCGTCGATTTGCCGCTGCCGGAAACGCCGGTCACTACGGTCAGCCGGCCGAGCGGGAAACGCACGTCGATCTTCTTGAGATTGTGCAGCTTTGCGCCGAGCACCTGCACGGCCGGCGTGCGCGCATCGGTCGGGCGGTGCGGCACCAGCGGATGCGCAAGCGGGTTCTTCAGGAATCTTCCGGTCACCGACTCCGGTGCACGCATCAGTGCCTCGACGTCACCTTCCGCGACGACACGTCCGCCGAGCCTGCCAGCGCCCGGGCCAAGGTCCACGATGTGGTCCGCGCGGCGGATGGTGTCCTCGTCGTGCTCGACTACCAGCAGCGTGTTGCCCTTCTTTTCCAGTTTCTCCAGCGTGTCCAGAAGAATCCGGTTGTCGCGTGGATGCAAACCGATGGTCGGTTCGTCGAGGATGTAGCACACGCCGCGCAGATTCGAACCGAGTTGGGCCGCGAGCCGGATGCGCTGCGCCTCGCCGCCGGACAGCGTCGGCGCCGAGCGGTCGAGCGACAGGTAGGCCAGCCCGACTTCCTCAAGGAAGCCGAGCCGCGAGCGGATCTCGGCCAGCAGGTCGCGCGCAATCTCCTGCTCGCGGCCTTCGAACAGTACCCGCCCGAAGAACTGCAGCAGATCCGAGATCGGCAACTGCGTCAGGTCCGAGATGGACTGGTCGCGGAAGCGCACCGCCAGCGCGGTCGGATTGAGGCGTTTGCCGTGGCAGCTCTCACAGGCCTCGACCTCGCCCTCCCACCAGGCATTCCACCAGATCTCCTCGCCGCTCTGCTCCTCGTCGAAACCCTGCAGTTTCACGCCGGTGCCGTAGCACGCCCCGCACCAGCCGTGCCGGGAGTTGAACGAAAACAGCCGCGGATCGAGTTCGGCGAAGCTGGTGCCGCAGGACGGGCAGGCGCGTTTGGTCGAGAACGCGGTCTGCGTCATCGCGCCGCCTTTCATCAGGCTGTCGAGCGAGGCGATCACCTGCGCGACGCCTTTGCCGTGCTCCAGCGTCTGCCGCAGCGCCGTGCGCAGCGCCTTTTCACCGGCGGGAACGACCTTCAGGTCTGCCACCGGCAGTTCGATCGAATGCTCCCTGAAGCGGTCGATGCGCGGAAACCCGCGCGTCGGCAGAAACTCGCCGTCTACCCGCAGGTATGGAAAGCCCTTGCCCGCCGCCCATTTCGCGAGGTCGGTGTACACGCCCTTGCGGTTCACCACCAGCGGCGCCAGCAGCCCGATGTGCCGGCCGCGGTATTCACGCAGCAGTCGCGCCGCGATCGCGTCCTCGCTCTGCGGTTCGATCGCGACGTTGCAGTCCGGGCAGTATTGCGTGCCGAGCTTTACGTACAGCAACCGCAGGAAGTGATAGATCTCGGTCAGCGTCGCCACCGTGGACTTGCGTCCGCCGCGGCTGGTGCGCTGCTCGATCGCCACCGTCGGCGGGATGCCATAGATCGCGTCGACGTCCGGGCGCGCGGACGGCTGCACGAACTGGCGCGCATACGCGTTCAGCGATTCCAGGTAACGCCGCTGCCCCTCGCCGAATACGATGTCGAACGCCAGCGTCGACTTGCCGCTCCCGGAGACGCCGGTAATCACGGTGAACTTGCCGCGCGGCAGCGCCACGTCGACGTTCCTGAGATTGTGTTCGCGTGCGTTATGCACGCGGATCGAATCGTCGACCTGCGGTTTCGGCAGCGGCTCGCTCGCGACGAACTTGCTGGTGCGCAGTTTTTCCAGTTCACGCCCGTAGTCTGCCAGCGCCTTGCCGGTATGCGAGCCCGCATGCGCCATCACCTGCGCCGGCGTACCGCTGCATACGATTTCGCCGCCGGCTTCGCCGCCCTCCGGGCCGAGGTCGATGATCCAGTCGGCCGCGGCGATGACGTCGAGGTTGTGTTCGATCACCAGCAGCGAATTCCCCGCTTCGACGAGACGGCGGAAGGCGCGCAGCAGCTTGGCGATGTCCTCGAAGTGCAGCCCGGTGGTCGGTTCGTCGAACAGGAACAGCGTGCCCCCCTCACCCCGGCGCACGGACACGTTACCGACAGGGTCGGCAGTTTGCGGCGAGCGTTTGGCGAGCATTTCGTGTTTCTCCGCTCCCTCTCCGCGCTTAGCGGGGAGAGGATCGGGGTGAGGTGCAAGATGTTTTGCGAGTTTCAGCCGTTGCGCTTCACCGCCGGAGAGCGTCGGCACCGGCTGGCCGAGCCGCAGGTAATCGAGGCCGACGTCCGCCAGCGGCTGCAGGCCACGCAGCACGTCGGGGTAAGCGGCGAAGTATTCGACCGCCTCCGAAACCGTCATCTCCAGCACGTCGGCGATGCTGCGTGCGGGCTTGCCGTCCGGCGCGATGGTGACTTCCAGCACCTCCGGCCGGAAACGCCTGCCGTTGCAGTCCGGGCAACGCAGGTACACATCGGACAGGAATTGCATCTCCACATGCTCGAAGCCGTTGCCGCCACAGGCCGGGCAGCGTCCGTCGCCGGCGTTGAAGCTGAACATGCCGGGCTTGTAGCCGCGTTCCTTCGCTTCGAAAGAACGCGCGAACAGGTCGCGGATCGCATCGAACGCGCCCACGTAGCTCGCCGGATTCGAGCGCGTGGTGCGCCCGATCTGGGTCTGGTCCACCATCACCACGTCCGACACGTGCTCCACCCCGTGCAGCCCGGCGTGTGCGCCCGGCGCTTCCGTCGGCCGGCCGAAGTGTTTGAGCAGCGCGGCGTGCAGCACGTCCTGCACCAGCGTGGATTTGCCGGAACCCGACACGCCGGTCACGCACACCAGCCGGTTCAGCGGGATGGACACGTCGATGTGCTTGAGATTGTGTTCAGCGGCGCCGAGAATCTCCAGGCGCGGCACGTCCCCCGTGACCGGCAGGCGCTCGAGGCCCGCATCGGCACGCTTGCGCCCGAGCAGATAGCCGGCGGTCAGCGAACCGGTCTGCGCAGCGAGTGTCGCGGGACGGTCGAAGAACACCACCTCGCCGCCACGCTCTCCCGGTCCCGGTCCCATGTCGAGAATGCGGTCGGCGGCGAACATGATCTGCGGATCGTGCTCCACCACCACCAGCGAGTTGCCGGCGTTGCGCAGCTTCTGCATCACGCCGATCACGCGGCCCATGTCGCGCGGGTGCAGTCCGATCGACGGCTCGTCCAGCACGAACAGCGTGTTGGTAAGCGAAGTACCGAGCGCGGTAGTCAGGTTGATGCGCTGGACTTCGCCGCCGGAGAGCGTGCGCGACTGCCGGTCGAGCGTGAGATACCCCAGCCCGACCGCCTGCAGGTACGACAGTCGCGTGCGGATTTCTTCCAGAAGCAGTTGTGTCGCTTCATCAAGTGGTGCAGGCAAGTGAACCGCGTCGAAAAACCGCTTGCAGCGGTCCACCGGCAGCAGCATCAGGTCGTGGATCGTCAGCCCCGGCGCCGAGTGCAGTTGAGCAGCGGTCCACTTCGCCGCATTCGGCCGGTAGCGCAGGCGCGGTTCCAGCACCGCGTCCGCGTCGGCCTTGCCGCCCACGCGCCACAACAGCGCATCCGGCTTCAGCCGGCTGCCTTCGCATACGGTGCACGCGGTGTACGCACGGTACTTGGACAGCAGCACGCGGATGTGCATCTTGTAGGACTTGGTTTCGAGCCAGGCGAAGAACCGCCGCACCCCGTACCAGACCCCGGGCCAGGACGTGCGCCAGTTCACCCACTCCGGCTCGCCTTCCAGCACCCACTGCCGCTGCGCTTCGGTCAGCCGGTTCCACGGCAAGTCGAGCGGGATGCCGCGCTTCTTCGCGTACTTCTCGAGGTCGTCCTGGCATTCGCGGAAGCTCTGCGTCTGCCACGGCTTCACCGCGCCTTCGCGCAGCGTCTTGTTCCCGTCCGGCACGATCAGTCCGAAGTCGATGCCGATCACCCGCCCGAATCCGCGGCAGGTCTCGCACGCGCCGAGCGGCGAATTGAACGAGAACGTGCTCTGGTTCGGCTCGCGGTAGTGAATGTCGCACTCGGCGCAGTGAAGCGCCGTGGAGAACTTCCAGACACCTACCTCACCCCCGCCCTCTCCCCCCTGGAGGGCGGAGAGGGAGTGAGATTCATCGTCAGTTGCTCGCCGCTTCCGCATCGTTCTAGCGTCTTCAGCCTGCATCGGTGCGGTTTCAAGATCTAACCCCTTCGCGCTAGCACGACGTTCCTCGTCACCCTCTCCGCCGCTCGCGGGGGAGAGGGGCGAGCTGAGGTGGGAAGCGTAAACGTTCACCCGCCCCTGTCCCACCCGCAGCGCCGCCTCAAGCGCTTCGATCACGCGCGCGCGCTCCGCATTCGCGATGCGCAAGCGGTCCTGCACCACTTCCAGCCGGTCCTTCGTCCGTGCATGGACGCGCGTGTAGCCCTGGCCTTCCAGCAGTTTCAGGATCTCGTCTTCGGAAAAGTTCTTCGGAATGTCGACCGGGAATGCGACGATCAGCCGCGGGTCACCCGCTTCCGCCGCGCGCGCCTGCATCTGCGCAAGGATCGATTCCGGCGTATCGCGGCGCACCGGCTGCGCGCAGCCCCGGCAGTACAGGCGCGACGCGCGCGCGAACAGCAGCTTCAGGTGGTCCGCCAGCTCGGTCATGGTGCCGACCGTCGAGCGTGATGTGCGCACCGGGTTGGTCTGGTCGATCGCGATCGCCGGCGGGATGCCCTCGATGCGGTCCACCTGCGGCTTGTCCATGCGGTCGAGAAACTGCCGCGCATATGGCGAGAAGGTCTCGACGTAGCGGCGCTGGCCCTCGGCGTACACCGTATCGAAGACGAGCGAACTCTTGCCGGAACCGGAGACGCCGGTCACCACGATCAGTTCGTTCAGCGGCAGGTCGAGATCGAGATTCTTGAGGTTGTTCTGCCGCGCGCCGCGGATGCGGATGGCGCCGGATTCGGAGTCGGCCATGAAAGGTTTTTCAGCTCAGAGAGTTACGCAACTGCTGGAGGAAACGGCGCAGCGACGGCAACGGCGTATTCTATCTGCGTGGCCTGTCCCGCGAGCGTTCGATTGCCGGTCGGCCGCTCGTCGCGGAATATCTTCATTCCCGCAGTACATTTCAGAGCTCGAAACAGCGGGAGTCAGCGAGGACATGGTGCGGCTGTCGCTCGGCATCGAGCATATCGACGACATCATCGCCGACATCGATCAGGCACTGGCGGCTGCCTGACCGGATCCGCCTCCCGGTAGAGCTCGCAGGCAAAACCTCCGGGCTCTACTCATGCGATCCGGACGACAGCATATCCGACAGGACCTCCGTCATGCGCTTCCAGTGCGAGCCTTCCCAGAAGATACCACTGCAGTTCGGGCAGACGCTGAACCGGTCGTAGTAGCGCGCAGCGTTTGGCGGCACCCGATCGACCACCGCGCTCTTCTCGACCGGCTGCAGCGGCACGTTGCATTCCAGGCAGAGCGTGAAAGGCCGCGCGTCGCGCTCGAGCTGCAGCCGGCGCACCATCTCCGCGATCTGCCGTTCCGGTTTGAGCGCATGCACGAAGCAGCCGTGGGTGACATCGCGACACTTCAGCAGATCGCGGTCGCGGGTCAGAATGATGCGCGACTCGCGTGCGGCGATCTCGCGAATATCGCGGTCGTAGTACGCGTTGGAATACAGCGTATCGAATCCCAGCATGCGCAGAAATCTCGCCAGCCCGCCCAGATGTGCGTCGGCGACGAAACGCGGCCGACGCAAGGGATCCGGGCGCAACCGCAATGCCGGCCGGATGTCGAAGGCCTCGAACACCGGATAGACCGCGATGCGGTCGCCGTCCTGCATCATGTAGGAGAAGTCCACCGAGACACCGTTTGCGAGGATCAGTTCCACTTCCGTATGGGGGACGCCCAGTGCCTCGATCGCGTTCTTCACCGTCGCGCGCCTCGCGCAGGCGTACTCGAACTCCACCTTTCTGCGCTCCGGCAAAAGGAAATCGTTGAGCTCTTCGTAGAAACGGAACGTGGCTACAGCCATGAGGGCGTCCCCTACAATCCGCTGCCGGGTCGCATCCCGCAAGCGGGGCGCGCCCACGTTCGGCGGTCCTGGCGCATCCTCACAAACACGGCTCAGTCGCCCTGATTGGCGGGTATCATGCGGAGGGAACGGGAGCCTGCCAACCAGCCTGACATGCAATCGCAAAAAACTCTCGCGCCGCTCAAGGGCCTGCACAAGGTCAGTCTGAAATTCATCGATCGCCGGCTGGAGACGGCATACCAGCATCATCTGAGCGCACGCCCCCTCTATCATGCACGGATCGCGCTCGGGCTCGGTCTGGTCTTCTATGCATTATTCAGCCTGCTCGATCGCTACTTCGTCCCCACCCCGGACCATTCGACCGCCTGGTTCATTCGCGTCATCGTCCTTCTGTTCGGCATGACGGTTCTGCTGTTCACGTTCCACGCGCTGTTCCGCCGCATGGGCGAAGCGCTGATCGCCCTGACCGGACTCGCCGCCGCCGTCGGGCTGGTAGGCGTGATGGGTCACATGCCCGCCAACGCGGTGGCCGAATACTATGCCTCGATCATCATCGTGGTGATCTGGACCTACCTCTTCCCCGGCATGCGATTCATGTACGGGCTGTGGGCGAACGTCGCGATCGTCCTGACCTTCTATGCTGCCTTGTGGAGGATCGGCTACGTGCCGGAACACCTGATTGCGGGCAGCGCGTTCTTTCTGCTCTCGGCGAGCCTGCTTGCCGGCATGGACGCCCGCGCGCGCGAGCGCCGGCGCAGACTGCGCTTCGAGCGGGCGAACCAGCCGCCGTTGGAGGCCCATGCTCCGGGCACACTGCCCCTGCACGACCGCCTGACCGGCCTGCCGAACCGCGGCCTGCTGGCCGACCGGCTCGACCAGGCGATCGTCGTGTCGCGCCGTGATATGCGCAAGTGCGCCGGGTTCTATCTCGACCTGGACGATTTCTCCCTGGCCAACGACACCTATGGGTGGGATGCGGGAGACGAAATCCTGCAGGTCATCGCGCAGCGCCTGCGGCAGGCGATGCGCGACTCCGATTCCATCGCCCGCCTGGACGCGGACGAGTTCTTCGTGATCAGCCGCGATGTCGATTCCACGGACGCCGCCACGGCAATCGCTGGCCGCCTGCTGACCTGCGTCGAGCAGCCGATACCGCTGTACAGCGGCGAAACCGTGAAACTGCACGCACATCTCGGAATCTGCCTGTTCCCCTATCCGGACTGCACCGCGGACGATATCGTCTGCCGCGCCGAATCCGCGCTGGAGTCGGCGAAAGCCGGTGGCGAACGCCGTTATGCGTTCGCAGGTCTGGAGAAATCGGCGGCGCAGCGCCTGATCTGAGCCCGGAGGGCGCAGCGCCATGCCGCGGGAAGGAACCCGCACCGCGAATCCGCGACTAACTTTCCGACATCCGATCCACAAATTGTTCACTCCATGAGCAGCAATTTTCTCCAGGCCATTGCCAATGCGCTGCAAAAGATCTTCGGCGACCCGGAGTCACGGCGGCACGAACCCGCAACCAGGAACTCGAACATGCGGAGCTCGCCGCAGCCACCTTGCTGGCCGAGATGGTTCGCGCGGATTCGGACGCAAAGGAGATCGACAGGCGCGCCGCCATAGACGGTTTGCGCGACCTGTTCGCGATTCCGGCGCAGAAGGCCGAAACCCTGTTCGAGCACGTCTCGCATTTCGACCGCCGCCCGACGTCGTATCACCCGTTCGTCAAGATACTGAACAAGGTTTTCTCCGCCGACCAGAAGCGGCGCCTGATCGAACACATGTGGCGCGTGGCGCACGCAGACGAGGAAGTCCACATGTACGAGGATCACCTGGTGCGCAAAATCGCGGACCTGCTTTACGTTCCACACTCCCTGTTCATCGCCACCAAGCACCGCGCGAAGAACCACCCACGCTGAACTGCCCGCACCATCGTGGGTCGGCCCGTTTTCTTGTGCCGCCCACGATGGGTGCACGCTCATTCAGATACATGCCTTGCGTGTATGCGGTTAGCCTATACTGGTTTCACCGCGTACAAAAACAATCGCGCGAATAACAACAAGTTCTTGCCGGGGGAGTCCACACGTGGCCAGAAGTTTCATTCTGCGCAACCGATTGGTATTGGCAGACTTTTTGCGGAACGCGATCGCCGCGGCCGACAAGCCGATGCACCCGTCCACCCTTTTCGATCCGGAGGTAGCTGCCATGCATGTCCGAACACAAACCGATGCGCGCCTATCCTGGCTGACCGCTGCACTTTGCGCCTGCCTCATCGGCGCCGGAGCGGCCCACGCGCAGCTCAAGCACACGCCAGTCACCGACGCGATGCTGCTGAATGCCCACAAGGAGTCGAACAACTGGGTAATGGCAGGCCGCGACTACGCCGGGACCCGATTCAGCCCGCTGAAGCAGATCAACGCCGGCAACGTAAAGAAACTGGTGCCGGTATGGAGCTTCTCCTTCGGCGTGCTGGACGCACAGAACACCACCCCGCTGGTGGTGGACGGCGTCATGTACGTCACCTCCTCGCACGGCCGCATTTTCGCGGTCGACGCCCGGAGCGGCACCATGCTGTGGCAATATCACCACCCGCTGCCCGAGGAAGTCGGCAAGTTCATGTGCTGCGACATCGGCAATCGCGGCGCCGCCGTCTACAAGGACAAGGTGTTCTATGCCACGCCCGATTCGCACGTGATTGCGCTCGACCGCGCCACCGGCAAAGTCGTGTGGGATGTCAGCATTGCGGATTGGACCAAGGCCTACACGATGACGGTCGCGCCATTGATCGTAAAAGGCAACGTAGTGGTCGGCATGTCCGGCGCCGAATATCCAACCCGTCTCTGGATCGAAGCGCTCGATACCGAAACCGGCCGACAGGCCTGGCGCACCTACACGATTCCGGGCCCGGGCGAGTTCGGTCACGATACCTGGGGCGATACCGATCCCGAGGCATGGAAGTTCGGCGGTGGATCGGCGTGGATCACCGGTTCGTACGATCCGGAACTCGACACGCTCTACTGGAGCGTGGGCAATCCGAATCCGGACTGGGACGGCACCAACCGCGTGGGGGACAACCTCTATACCAACTCGACGCTCGCGCTGAATCCCGACACCGGCAAGATCAAGTTCCACTACCAGTACACGCCGTGGGACGTGTGGGACTACGACGGCAACAACGAAACCATTCTCGCCGACATCGACGGCAAGAAGGTCTGGCTGCACGGCGACCGCAACGGGTATCTCTACAAGATCGACCGCACCAACGGCAAATTCATCTGGGGCAAGGAAATCTCCAAGGTGAACTGGTCGACCGGCTTCACCCCCGAGGGCCGTCCGATCGTCAATCCGGACAAGGTCACCAACTATGATCGCAAGGTGACGAATGTCTGCCCGGCGTCCGAGGGCGGCAAGTGGTGGAATCCGATGAGCTACCACCCACAACTGCAGATGGTGTTCGTGCCCAGCCGCGAGATCTGCGTCGATCTGCTCGCGGGCCCGTCCGAGCGCATCGAGGGCAAGTACAACCTCGGTATCGCAGAAGCCGAGTGGCACAAGGGCCATGGCCAGTTTGTGGCGTTCGACGCCAAGACCGGCGAGAAGAAATGGACCGTAACCGCACCCTCGCCGTTCACCAGCGGCGTGCTGACCACCGCGGGTGGCCTGGTGTTCGCAGGCACCCCTGAAGGCGAGTTCATGGCATTCGACGCCAGGAGCGGCAAAACCCTGTGGTCGTATCAGACCGGCTCCGGTATCGTCGGCAGTCCGATTACCTTTTCGGTTGGCGGCAAGCAGTATGTTGCCATCCCCTCCGGCTGGGGCGGCTGGACCGGCTGGGCCACCTGGGGCGGCAAAGGCGGCGCGCCGCACCTGAAGGACAATCGCAAGGGCGGCTACCTTACGGTATTCGCACTGATCGACTGATCGAACTCGATTGACCATTGCACCGCGGCGGCCTGATTCGGCCGCCGCAGTGCAATTACGAACCAGGAAACCGATGAAACGTGTCTTACTCGCCCTGAGTGCCCTGCTCATCCTCACCGGCGGAGCAGGTGAAGTCCCGACCAGTCCCTCGGGACCGGCAAACACCGTCAATCCCTACGAAGGCAATGCCGAAGCGATCCAGTCGGGCGCCGCGCTTTTCAGGCGCGTGTCCTGCCATGGTTGCCATGGCGGAAACGCGCGCGGCGGAACCGGTCCGGACCTCACCGATGATGTCTGGATGCGTCAACCTACCGATACAATGATCTTCAACGTCATCAAATTCGGTCGTCGCGGCACGATGATGTCGCCGTTCAAGGACGATCTCGACGACGACCAGATCTGGCACCTGGTTTCGTACATCCGCGAGCTCGGTCGCCTGCGTAAAGCCGAGGGCGACTAACGCTCAGCCGGGAGTCCGCTCCAGATTCTCGACGCGAAGCCCGGAGCGCG
>DATKEK010000199.1:0-7361 GCA_035512195.1 Burkholderiales bacterium | reverse complement strand
GGAGAATGGAACGCAAGACTTACGGGTTCGTCGGCACCGGGCGCATGGGCATGCCGATGACGACCCGCCTGCTCGATGCCGGGCATCGCGTATGCGTCTACGACGTGAGCCGCGACGCGGTCGCCGCGCTGGAAAAGAACGGCGCGCAGGCGGCCGGTTCTGCCGCCGAAGTCGCCAATGTCGCGGATGTCGTCTTCCTCAGCCTGCCCAATCCCGAGATCGTGCAGCAGGCGGCACTCGGTCCTGGCGGCCTGATCGAAGGCAAGCGGGCGAAGCGCGTGGTGGACTTTTCCACCATCGGCCCGCGCATGGCCGGGATCGTGGCTAACGGGCTCGCGCAGCGCGACATCGTGTACGTCGACGCACCGGTAAGCGGCGGGGTGAAGGGTGCGCGCGAGGGCACGCTCGCGGTGATGATCGCGTGTCCGAAGGCGGTGTTCGGCGAGCTCGAAGCCGTACTCAAGACCTTCGGCAGGCCGTTTCACCTCGGCGAGCGCGCCGGCCAGGCGCAGACCATGAAGCTCGCCAACAACCTGCTCGCCGCAGCCGCGATCGCGGTATCCTCGGAAGCCATGGTCATGGGCGTGAAGGCGGGACTCGATCCCAGGGTCATGCTCGAGGTGCTCAACACCAGCACCGGCCGCAACAGCGCGACCCAGGACAAGTTCCCGCGCTCGGTGCTGCCGGGCACCTTCGATTTCGGTTTTGCCACTGGGCTTTCCTACAAGGACGTGCGTCTTTGCATCGACGAGGCGGAAGCGCTCGGCGTGCCGATGGTGGTCGGCGCCGCGGTGCGCGAGATGCTTGCGGTAACCAACGCGATGTACGGCGCGGATTCCGATTTCACCTCGATGTGCCGGGTGATTGAATCCTGGGCGGGAGTGGAAGTGCGCGGTTGATTCAAACCGTTCTTGAACAGGGAGTGTCATGACAGCCGCAACCCGATCGATGAACGAAGCGCAGCTAACCGACGGCGATGAACCGCTGGGCGCGCGCATGGCGCGCGCGGTAGCCGGGCTGTCGGCTGGTGATCTGCCGTCTGCGGTTACGGGCAAGGTCAAGCTCTGCCTGCTCGACCTCATCGGCTGCGCCTTCGAGTCGCGCAACCTGCCGTGGAGCCGGCAGGCGGTCGCAATGGCGGCGCTCGCCAACGGGAACGCGATCGTGATCGGATCCGATCGGACTGCGACATACGGAGATGCCGCATTCGCGAACGCGGTGATGGGGCACGGCCTGGTACGCGAAGACATGCATTCCGGCAGCATCAGTCATCTCGGCATCGTCGTGCTGCCCACGCTGCTTGCGCTCGCGCAGCATAAACGCAGCGGCGGGCGGGATTTCATCGCCGCAGCGGCGGTCGGATACGAGGTCGGCGGCCGCATCGGCCGCGCGGTGATGGATGCCGAGGTCGCGCGCATTCACCGTCCTACCGGCGTGACCGGGCCGGTCGCCGGCGCGGCAGCGGGCGCGCGATTGCTCGGGTTGAGCGCCGAGCAGGCGTGCAGCGCGATCGCGCTCGGCGCCAACACCACCGTCGGCTTCAACCAGTGGGCGCATACTGGCGGCAGCGAAATGTTTTTCCAGGCAGGATTCGCCGCGCGCAACGCGCTGACGGCGGCCCGTCTCGCCGAGCTCGGCGCCTTTGCCTCGCCCTCCGCGCTGGACGGCGAAGCCGGGCTGTTCGCCGCGTTCGGCAAGCGCGCGGCGGCGGCGAAGGTCGAGTTGTTTCGCGGACAGCCGGAAATCCTGTCCGTTTATCACAAGCCGGTGCCTGCCTGTAACTTCGCGCAGACCGCATGCCAGGCCGCGCTCACGATCGCGCGCGACGCCGGGTGCGCGCCCGACAGCATTGCCGCCATCGAGGTGCGGGTGCCGCGTGCGGGCGCACTGTATCCGGGCTGCGATTTCACCGGCCCGTTCGCGCACATCCTGCAGGCGAAGATGAGCATCCAGTACAACGTTGCCGCGGCGCTGATCGAAGGCAGCGTGTCGGAGAAAAACTTCACGCTGCTGGACGACCCGCGTCTGCACCGGTTGATCGGCGTCATGACGCTGCACGTGGACGACCGCATGACGCAGGCCTACCCCGGCATGCAGGGCGGCGAAGTGGAAGTTCGCCAGCGGGATGGCGCGACGCACCGCATACGCCTCGACGACGTGGTCAACGCGACGCCGTCCGACGTGCGCGAGCGATTTCGCGTCGCGGCCGCGGACGCACTCGGCGCCGACCGCGCGCGACAGATCGAAGACAGCATCGACGCGCTCGAACGCAGCGACGACGTCGGCCGGCTCGTGTCGCTGCTGCGCGCACCGGATGAGCCGAAGTAGATCGCCGGGCTGCTGCGCTGGAAGGAAAACCTTGTCACCACAGAGGCTCCAAGGCACCGAGAAGAACCCTGATATGTCCTTGCCAAGACTTTCGCATTCCGGCGTGCACGCTTCGAGCGCACCATGCCTCGATACGCAGCGCGCCGTGTTCGTTCCTCCTTATCTGGTGCCTTGGCGTCCTGGCGGTAAACCTCGCTCTTCGCATCACGCATGAACGGCGCGCAACTTATAGAAAATTTCCTGCAGGCGCTCACCGCCGGGCTGCTGACCGGCGCGATCTACGGGCTGATGTGCGTCGGCTTGAGCGTGATCTTCGGCGTCATGCGCGTGATCAATTTCGCGCAGGGCGACTTCATGATGCTCGGCATGTACGTCGCCTTCTACGCCTTCGGCCTGTTCGGCGCGCACATGGCTTATGGCGAAATCATCGGCCCTTACGTCGCGGCGCTGCTGGCGGGTCCGGTACTCTTTCTGGGCGGTGTCATCCTGCACAAACTGCTGATCAGCCGGGTGACCGGCATCCGCGGCAGCGCGCTCGAATCCGAAGGCCATTACGCGCAGCTGATCCTGACGCTCGGCGTTGCGCTGATCCTGCATAACGGCGGGCTGTACCTGTTCGGCTCTACGCCGGTTGCGATTCCCACGCCGCTCGCATCCACTGCCTGGGAAGTGGGCCCGTTCCATGGCGATCTGATCAGCGTGTTCGTCAACCAGGGCCAGACGGTTGCCGCGGTGATCGCGGTCGCCACCGTGCTGGCGTTCGTGCTGCTGATGGATCGCTCGCGCCTGGGCAAGTCGCTGCGCGCCGCCGCGGACAATCCGGAGGCGGCGGTGTACATGGGCATCGACGTCGATCGCGCGCATCGCTTGGCGTTCGGCTTCGGTGTGGCGGTAACCGCGATCGGCGGCGGACTGCTTGCTTCCGGCATACTGTTCCAGCCGTACATCGGCCTCGAGTACGTGATCGTGATGTACGCCGGGGTCGTGCTCGGCGGACTGGGCAGCGTGTCCGGCGCCTTCTTCGGCGGACTCACCATCGGTCTCGTGCAACAGATGTCCACGCTGTTTTTGCCGAACCAGTTGCAGAACACCGCGATATTCGTCGTCTTCCTGATCATCGTGCTGCTGCGCCCGCAGGGACTGTTCGGCAAGACGGTGCGGAGAACCTGACCGTGCCGACCAATCTTCGCCGCCAGGCGATGCTGATCGCCGGCTTCGGCATCCTCTACGCAATCGCCACCGCGTTCGTCGAGAACTCCTATTACCAGCTGATCATGGCGGTGGTGCCGGTGTGGGCGGTGATGGGCCTGTCGTGGAACCTGCTGAGCGGATACAGCGGTTTCGTTTCCTTCGGTCATGCCGCGTTCTTCGGTCTCGGCGCCTACTGGGTCGCGCTGGCGCACATCCACTGGGGGCTTTCGCCTTGGATCGGCATTCCGTGCGCGGCGGCGGTCGGTGCGCTGGCCGGGCTGCTGGTCGGCATTCCCACCTTCCGCCTGCGCGGTCATTACTTCGCCCTGGCGATGCTCGCGTATCCGCTTGCGCTACTGTACGTGTTCGAGTGGCTCGGCTACCAGGAGCTAACCCTGCCGATGGAGCGCGAGTCGCCCATCGCCTACATGCAGTTCGCCGATCATCGGGTTCATGCGCTGCTCGCGCTCCTGCTGCTGCTCGGCGCGATGGCGCTCACCGCCGTGCTCGAGCGCTCGCGCTTCGGCGTATCGCTGCTCGCGATCAAGCAGGACGAAGCCGCGGCAGAAGCGGCCGGTATCGACACCCTGGCGTGGAAACTGAAGGCGATCACCGCGAGTGGCGCAATGGCTGCAACCATCGGCGGGTTCTATGCCGTGGTGCTGCTGGTGGTCACGCCGCCCGCGGTGTTCGGCATGCTGGTCTCCGCGCAGGCGTTGATCGTCGCCATGTTTGGCGGCGTCGGCACGGTATGGGGCCCGGTGATCGGCGCGCTGACGCTGGTGCCGCTGAGCGAATTCCTGCATGCGCGGCTCGGGCATGTGATTCCAGGCATCCAGGGCGTGGTCTACGGCGTGGCGATCGTCGCGGTGATCCTGCTCGCGCCCGAGGGCGTGTACTGGAAAGTCCGCGACCTGTTGTCCGGCCGGCGCGAAGTGCGTTCGTCCGCCGCGGGGTCTGTATCGTCGCAAATTGCCTCGCAGGCAGCCGTTGCGGAAACCGCAGCCGGAAACGAACAGGCGGACCGGCGCAGGCGGCGCGATCATCCGGTGGTGCTGGAAGTACGCAACGTGTCGAAGGCTTTCGGCGGGCTGAAAGCGGTGCAGGACGTCAGCATGCAGGTGCTGGACGGCGAGATCCTCGGCATCATCGGGCCGAACGGCGCCGGCAAGACCACGCTGTTCAATTTGCTGAACGGGTTCATCGTGCCCGACCAGGGGCAGATCCTGTTCCAGGGCAGGGATGTCGTGCGCAGGAAGCCGCACGAGCTCTGCATCGCCGGCGTTGGCCGCACGTTCCAGGTGGTCAGGCCGTTTCGCCGCATGAGCGTGCTGGAGAACGTGATCGTCGGCGCCTACGTGCACGCGGCATCCGGCGAGCACGCGCGCGAGATCGCGCTGGAAGCGCTGGCGCGGGTCGGCCTGAGCCGCGAGGCGCAACTTTCCGCGGGTGGCCTGTCGAACAAACAGTTGCGCCTGCTCGAACTTGCCCGCGCGCTTGCCGGCAGGCCGAAGCTGCTGCTGCTGGACGAGACGCTTGCCGGCCTCGGCGGCGGCGACGTCGAGGAGATGATCGCGGTGATCCGCCGGCTCGCCGCGCAGGGCATCACGATCGCGATCATCGAGCACACCATGCACGCGATGGTGCGGCTGGTCGACCGCTTCGTCGTGCTCGACAGCGGCGCCGTGCTGGCCGAGGGACAGCCCGCCGAGATCACCCGCCATCCCGCGGTGATCGATGCCTACCTCGGCAAGAAGTGGAGGGCGGCGAATGCTTGAGATCGAAAGCGTGAACGCCGGTTATGGCGGCGTGCCGGTGCTGAACGACGTCAGCATCCGCGTAGGCACGGGTGAGTTCGCCGCGATCGTCGGGCCGAACGGCGCCGGCAAGACCACCCTGTTCAAGACCGTCTCGGGCATCGTGCAGGCGACGGCGGGTGCGATCCGCTTCGAGGGCAGGGACCTGCTGGCGGTGCCGCCGGCTGCGCGCGCGCACCTCGGCATCGCGCACGTTCCGGAAGGCCGCCAGGTGTTTCCGTCGCTCACCACGTACGAGAACCTCGAGATGGGCGCGTACACTGAAGCCGGCCGGCGCGCGTGGAAGGAAAACCTCGAGCGCATCTTTGTCTGGTTTCCGGTGCTCGCGGAGCGCGCAAAGGCCCAGGCCGGAGAACTCTCCGGCGGGCAACAGCAGATGCTGGCGATCGCCCGCGGCCTCGCGTCGTCGCCGAAACTGCTGATGCTCGATGAGCCGGCGATGGGGCTGGCGCCCGCGCTGGCCGACGAGATTTTCGAGCGCATCGTCGCCATACACGAGGAATCCGGGCTTACCCTGTTGGTGGTCGAGCAGCGTGTCGCCGAGGCGCTGCACTTCGCCGACCGCGGTTACGTGCTGGAAGCCGGGCGGGTGGTGCTCGAGGGTTCGCATGACGAGCTGCAGAGCAACGACCGGATACGCCAGGCGTATCTCGGCATGTAGGCTTTGCGTTTTCGCTGCAGCATGGAAGCAAAAGGAGAAAGAGATGTCTGACGGAAAGATCGCATCGCACACCTGGAACACTGCGGGACTGATCCTCGCGGCGATGCTCGCGCTTGCCGCACCCGGCGTCGCCGCCCAGCCGAAGGAAGTCGAGGTCGGGCTGATTGCGCCGATGTCCGGCCCCTGGGCACGCCAGGGGCAGGTCATGAAGATGGCCGCGGATCTGGCAATCGAATCGATCAACCGGCAGGGCGGCATCAAGTCGATGGGCGGTGCGAAGCTCAAGCTCGCCGTGTTCGACGCCGGCGACACCGTCGAGAAAGCCAAGAACGCCGCCCAGCGCATGGTCGCGGACTCGCCGAACCTCGTGGTCGCGACCGGTGCCTACCTCAGTTCGTTTACCCTCGCCGTTACCGAGGTGACCGAACGTGCGCAGCTGCCGGTGGTGACGTTCTCGTATTCCGACCTGATCACCGAGCGTGGATTCAAATACGTGTTCCAGACTTCCGCGACCGGGGACCAGCAGGCCGAAGGCTCGTTGCCGGCGCTGATGGAGATGGCGGAGAAGGCATCGGGCAAACGGCCGCAGACCGTCGGCATCGTCATGGACAATACCGCGGCCTCGGTCGCATTCGTCAAGCCGATAAAGGACCATCAGCTCAAGCGGCTCGGCCTGCGCCTGGTGGTCGACGAAACCTTCACGCCGCCGCTGGCGAACGCCACGGCACTGATCCAGAGGGTGCGCTCCGGACGGCCCGACATCCTGCTGCTGCTGCCCACCGCGATCTCCGACGCGAAACTGCTGCTGGAGAAGATGAACGAATTCGGCCTCGGGCGCGGCAGGCTGCCGACCATCTCCAACGGTGCGGCGATCCTCGACCCGGATCTCAGCGGCAGCATGAACATCGCGCAGCTCGAAGGCGTCATGTCGGTGGTGGCCAACTGGACTACACGCGCACAGGACGATCTCATCGCGGAGACCAGGGCGAAGACCTCCGAGCCGTGGCCGACGCAGCACTTCGTTACCACCTACGGCGACATGTGGATCTTCAAAGCCGCGCTGGAGGCCGCGGGCAAGGCGGACCGTATCGCGGTCGCCGAAGCCCTGCGCAAGATGAACCTGACCGACGGCGCGGCGAAGTACTTCCCCGGCGGCAGGGTGAAGTTCGACGACAACGGCCGGCGCGTCGACGCCGGCCTGCTGATCGTGCAATGGCAGAAAGGCGTGCCGGTCACCGTCTACCCGCCGAAAGACGCCGTCGCCGAACCCATCTGGCCGAAGCGTTAGTCGGCGACGGGATCGAAAGTGAAAGCGCTCAACGCGGAGGACGCAGAGGGCGCAGAGGAAGAACGAGAAAACGATC